>NZ_CP118953.1:651430-977146 GCF_029024625.1 Staphylococcus chromogenes
TTTGCGAGAGCGATTCATCAAAAAGAGGTTAAACAATATCAAACTTACTTAATAGATGTGGCGGATAAATTAGAAAAAGGGCAATACATTTCAACGCGAACGAAAACGCTTGAAGGTCTCTCTGTGGAAACAGTATACGAAGCGCATGAAGAAATGGAAAATCAACAATTTATTGGTAAATTAGTTATTAAAATCATTTAAATTATTCGATGAAAAACCGATTAAATAGCTGGGAATAGGGAAAGTGCATAGAAATAAAGTGAAGGTGGATATGAAGTATGAAAAACTTTAAAGTGAGTATCGTCTTTTGGGTATCACTTGTATTGTGTGCGCTTTTCGTATTATTAGGTGCACTTTTCCCTAAACACGTGGAGACAACCACTCAAAAAGTCACGAGTTTTATTGCGACAAACTTCGCATGGTATTATTTATTGCTTGTTTTAGCGATATTATTTGTCTGTATTTATCTCTTATTTTCAAAGTACAGTTCAATCACATTAGGAAAAGAAGGAGAAGATCCAGAGTTTTCATTAAAATCTTGGTTTGCGATGTTATTTAGTGCTGGTATGGGCATGGGGCTTGTATTTTGGACTACAGCAGAGCCTTTAAGCCATGCTTATACAAGTGCACCATTAGCAAAACCTGGATCTAACCAAGCGATTGAAGATGCGATACAATTTGCCTTTTTCCATTGGGGCATTCACGCATGGGGTGTCTATGGGATTGTTGCATTAGTGATGGCTTATTTTAATTTCCATAAAGGCTATCCGGGATTGGTTAGTGCGACCCTTCGTCCCTTATTTGGTGAAAAGCGCATGTCTGGACCGTTAGGCAGTTTACTAGATGTGCTTGCGATTATCGCAACAGTGACAGGTGTCGCTGCAACACTCGGTTTTGGTGCGCTACAAATTAACCAAGGTCTTAATTTTATGTTCAACATCAAGCCTTCGTTTACAGCGCAGTTATTGATTATTTTGTTTTCAGCGATGGTCTTTACATGGTCAAGTTGGACCGGAATTAGTAAAGGAATAAAGTATTTAAGTAATATTAATATGTTACTGGCGTTTATTGTTTTAGTTTTAGTTTTTGTACTAGGACCTACGCTTTATATTTTAAATACTTTTTCTAATGGTCTCGGTAATTATATCGCCCACTTTTTTGATATGAGTTTACGCATGCCATTAAATAATGAACAGCAGAAAACATGGGTCAATAATTGGACGATTTTTTATTGGGCATGGTGGGTCTCATGGGCACCATTTGTCGGTATTTTTATAGCGCGTGTTTCACGTGGAAGAACGATTAAAGAATTTATTATTGGTGTATTATTTGTGCCATCATTCGTATGTTTTATTTTCTTTGCCGTGTTTGGCGCATCCGCGCTTGATCAACAACAACATGGAGTGGCAAATTTGGCAAAAGAAGCAACAGAAACAGCTACATTTGCCATGTATCAACATTTTCCTATGGGTTTTCTATTAAGCTTGTTGACATTGATTGTGATTTTTATCTTCTTTATTACATCTGCCGACTCAGCGAACTATGTACTGGGGATGTTGAGTACTAAAGGAGATAATAACCCAGCTTCGTTTGTCAAAATCGCATGGGGAATCATGCTTGCGTTATTTGCGATTATTATGATTGTGACAGGTGGCACACAAGCGATTCAAAATATGTTAATTATTGCAGCACTGCCGTTCTCCTTTGTCATTATTTTAATGATTTGGTCTCTATTCCGCGCTTTAGCTCAAGAGCGTCCACGTCGACATGTGACAACAAAAGAAGATAAAAGTAAAAATGAATGAGTGATGTAGGGCTAAGCTATATGCGGTATCATTTATTAAAATATATTTTTGATTCTTAGCAAAGCAATGAATCAATTTTGATACATTTCATTTCAAATAAACGTTATAAATTAGTGCTAATTTTGGGTGGGCGTGTAGTCCACCCACTTTTATGTTTTAATTTAAGTTAACTTTATATATTTATTAAAAATAAGATTGTATTGTGTGTTTTATTAAGTATAATATATCTATAATCAAGTAAAATTAGAAAGTAGCGTTTTTTCATGATCTCTCAGTTAGCACTCACACCACAGGTAGTCACACAAATACAAGTTATTTTTGACAGAGAACTGAGTTTTAACTCTGGTATACGTCATTGGCGACCACAATATCAAATGTCCACATTGCGAAAAAATACGCCTTCAACGAAATGGTTAAAGATGAATCAGCAATGTTTGAAAATTTATTTTCAAGTCAGTATTGATGAAGCCTATGAACCTATCATGGTCTTAAGAAAACTTCATCGCCACGTACAAATGACGATGAAAGAATATTGTATTCCTGTCGAAGTTGAATTACATATGCAAATCACGCATTTTTTGACTAAGCAATAATGACAACGCTAAAAAACCCATCGTATTCTCTATAGACGATGGGCTTTGTTTATAGTGTTCAATGGTTTTTAGGTTGCGGTTTTTTTAGAGAGAAGATTACGAGTAAACCTAATATCCCAATACCCATAGCCACATAAATCGTGGCATAGAGATTCATATGGGCGACAATGAGGCCACCAAGTAATGCGCCAAATCCTATGCCGGCATTAAGTGCGGACATATTCCAACTCATGATTTGACTGTTATCACCTTCGACTTGTTCAATTAAACCACTTTGTACAGCGGGGTTAGTACTCCATTGAATCAAATGCCATACAAATAAGGCGATAAGTAATAAAATACTGTAGGTCCAAAGTTGATTTAAAATAAGCATCATAATAGTAAAGAGGGTTCCACTAATCAGTAACCATTTTTTAAAAGATAAGATGTCTGTAAAAAAGCCGCCTATTGATGTTCCGAAGACACCTGCTACACCAATGATGAGAAGGGCAAGTGAAACAAACTGGATAGTATGATGGCCTGAAAGAATCAGAGGATTAATATAAATATAAGCCACTGAATTAGCAGTTAAAAAGATAAAGGTAATGGATAATAATTTTATGACTTCAGATTTATGACGAATTTTCATGCGGTAATCTTGAGTGGTTTCATAGTTTGTTTGTAATTGCTTTGGCAAATAAATACTTAACAAAATACCTGCGATAATGGCAACGAAAATAATCATACCAAATGTATAGCGCCAACCAATCCAGTCACCGATTAATGTTCCTATAGGGACACCAAACACATTCGCGCCGCTAAAGCCAGTGTAGACTAATCCTAGCATCCGACCACGATGCTGGGGTTTAGCAAGAATCACGGTGATGGCTAAAATTTTTACGACAATTAAGGCAGCAGCAGCTGAAGAAATGATTCTACCGATAACAATCATTGTAAAATTGGGAGCAATTGCAATCATGAAGTTCCCTAAGATAAAAGCAATGATTGTGATTAGTAGAACAGGTTTAGGTGAAAAACGTTCTGTTAATTTTACGAGTATGGGCCCTGTGATTGCGAAAGTAAAAGCATAAATCGTAACAAGTTGACCTATCCATGCTTCAGAAATTTGAAGGTCTGTACTCATTAAGCTGAGTATTCCTGCAACGACAAGCTCTACCATTCCTACAATAAAAATACTTAGCATAAATGTAATTGTACGCATGACGGTCATAATAAAAAAACTCCCTTTTTATAGTCTCTGAGCTCAATTTTAATATACTTTTCATAAATACGAAACAGGACAAAAAGAGAAGTGACAAGAGACGTTCAAATGAAATGAAGGAACTCTTGCCACTTACTAAAATTGGAAAGTTATTTTTTTAATGGATTGTCTACTTTTATATACGTATACGCATGAGCTTCGTCTAATAAACGCATAGTTGTCACACATTTATAGTCGATTTGTGGACTGAAAAAGACAGCGTTAAACTTCTGAATTCGTGTACTAGAGACATTGTTTGCTTGAGCTTTACTCATCACATTATCTAGTCGATTGCGCACGAGTTGCCAGAGCGCTTCTTCTAATCCAGATGATGCGAAATGTTTTGAGATACATGCCACCAATTCACCGAGATGGTTTTGAATGGTTGAATAGAATGCTTTGTTAAATACAGTCGATTCACTTTGAGTTAAAATACGAGACTTTTCATGAAAGTGACTTGTGTCGTAACCTGTAGCGTTAAGCTGATGTTCGTCAATACGTAATCCTTCAAAGTCACGAATAAACATTTTTGAAACGGCACTTGTTTTTTTATTGATTGTAACAATCGTATTTTGCAAATGTGCTTCAAGCGCAATCCCGTATTTCACGAGAAGCGGCATGACATAATCAATCAATGAGTTGGCGTAGGTTTCAAACCAACTACATATACTAGTTTGTTCATCTTTTTGAGTGTACTGCTGATATTTTTTAATAATATCAATAATGAGCGGTAAAGATTGATTAGATGATGCTGAAACTAAGCTTGAAGGAATGATAGGGAATTCTTCCTCTGTCACTGCATGATAAATGTTTTCACGATAAAGGGTTCCTAATTGTTCGCTTCGTTGTTCTTGGATAGAGGCATCATCTGAAGAATCAAAAAAGTGGATCCCTGCCCATTCTGGTACAGATTGTGTATTGAGCGGTTGGAACCAAGCATCGTTTTTTTCTATCGACTGTAATATGTGTGTCATTAATGGTCCATTATGCGTCGTTTGTTCAGACAACGTTCGAATTTCACCTGTAATATGTACGTTAGTTGATAACTTAATATGTGGAGATTTATTCGGAAATTTTGGCATCAATGTTCTAAATGAAAGTCCTGCATAATAAGGCGCTTCATAACGTATCGGAATAATCTTCTTGGAATGTAATTCCTCTGAATAATCTCGGTTCATAATTTCTTTATATTGCCAAGGATGTATGACCATCACATCATACTCATCAAGAGAAATATCCTCAGAAAATTGTGCTTCAATGGCATCTTTTAGTCCAGAGAACATTTCAAAGACCAAGTCTTCATAAGATTTTCTAACACTTTGTTTGCGTGTTAATGAATGATGAATAAGGACAAATTGTAAATCCACTTCATGACCATATTCAGAGGCATAAGCAATGGTTTCTTCAGTGTTCATCCCTTTACGTAATTTGGCGCCAGGATGAATAGGATGGCCTTCCACGACAGACTGTTCTGAAGTAAGGTAGGGGTCTTGCTGAGATGTAATCAGGTCATATAAGGACAACCCATGTTGTTGATATTGTAATGATTGATAGCTCAATGCTAGAGACATGTGCGTGGCACTATTCTCCAAATCATCTGCAAATTGCTCACTATTGTCTCCCTCTAATGAAGGGTCTTCGCTAAGTATTACACGTAATAATTCATTAGGATGGAGCACGCGTGTAAACTGATCATGTTTTTTCCAGTAAAATGGCCCTTTAACATCAATTCTATTAAAGGCATGTTGCCCAATGATTTCTCCGCACAATGAAATATCTTGTTTTGGAAAATGGATGCTGAGCATCTCGCCCTCGTTTAAAAGGTCAGAACTGAGTAAATGGGGAGCGACAATTTGGCTATGGGTATAACCTCCTACAAGGTTTTCTCTATATAGGGAACCCATTAAACGTGCAGTAATTTTGTCACGTCCATCGGGGAGGATATTTAAAAAGAGTTCAGCCCATTCATTGGAATGTTGCTTTAAATATTGGTAGCTAAGTTGTTCTTCGTTTGTCAGTGAAAGTTCTTTTTGACTTACTTTACTTTCGGAATTCATATGTGCACCTCATTCTTTTTATTTTACAAATGCAAAGATGATTCGTATAATCCATAATATCGGAATTGAGAATGATTATCAATTATAGAAAGGTGAGTATTTTGGCTAAATGGTATTTTTCTAGCACTTTTTTACTCTTTTTAGGCAACTGGGTCGGCCAAATTGCATTGAATTGGTACGCATTTCAAATCAATCATCAAGCAATGGATTTAGCATTTATAAATTTCTTTCGTCTGATTCCTATTTTCCTTTTGAGCTTATGGGCAGGTAGTCTTGCTGACCGTTACCGTCGGTGTAAGCTGATAAAGTTAAGCGTCTTTTGCTCTTTTATTATTACCTCTACGCTTACCATTTTGGTGTTGGTATTGGGAGAGGTTCCGATGATGCTACTCTATGTTTACGCATTGTTACGGGGGTCCTTAAGCGCGATTGAGACACCTATCAGACAAGCTGTTTTACCTGATTTATCTCACAAGCTCCCTGTCTCAAAAGCAGTCTCTTACAATTCATTTATTTTAAATATTTGTCGCTCTATTGGTCCTGCAATTTCCGGGTTTTTGATAGCGTTATATGGTAGTGCTTTCGCTTTTGTTCTACAAGCACTTCTATATTTCTGTTCACTTCTATTAAGTTTACCGCTTTATTTTAAATCGAAACAACAGAAACGCGTTCGTGGGATTTCATTTGCAGTGGCGAAACGTTATCTCAAAATACATATCGAAGGTAGAACAATTTTTATCACGTCGTTACTTATTATGGCTACAGGCTTTTCATATACGACACTATTACCTATACTCACAAATGCTCATTTTCCTAACAATGCCTCTGTATTTGGAACGGCGATGACGATTAGTGCCATTGGAGGCGTGGTCGCAACATTGGTGCTTCCTTATCTAATCGACTATGTGCATAATCAACGGATATATTTCATAAGTTCGATTTGTTTTGGTGTGGGTCTTATAATTATATTCAAAGCGAATATCATAGGATTATTCATTGCCATCTTTTTTATTGGATTATTTGGTCAATTTGCAAGAACATCCAATCGAATCTTTTTTCAAAATGATGCAGAAAAAGAACATCGAGGTAAAATTTTAAGTGTCATCATGATGGATCGAGGGATGATACCATTAGGGGCAATGTTGATGAGTTTATTAACAAATTGGTTAGGGATTACAACCACATTTTTAATCATGGGTATCAGTACATTTGTGATCGCAATCGTCGGTTATATCATCAATCAAAAATATGTCGGAGGTCAAATTTAAAATGAAAGTCACAGATTATAACTTTGCGGATCGTAATATCCAATATCGTGTGATTCTTGCAAGTATAAAGGAATCTTTATTTCCTAATCACGCACGTATTTCTTTTGAGGACAAATGGGTTGAAATACAACTCCATCAACATCTTTTATATGTGCAATATTCGACGAAAAGTGCGTTTTTTCAAATTCATTTGGAAGGACCGATTGTTTATCAAGTCGGGCAAAATAAGGAAGAAATTAATCATTTAGAAAGATTACTAGAACTATTAACAGATAAATTTAACATCCCTTTTGATGCAAGACTCATCGAAGAGCTTCAACATAGTCGTCTAGGACTTTCTCTCACTTATGAGCAATTTGAACAACGTAAGATTGCGATGCATCATGCCCTTAAGATTACGAGATTACCAGAAAAAATTAATTTCATTTCTTGGTTGAGTCATATGCAAGGGAACGAGCATACGAGCAGTCTTGCATATACGGAGGGCATGATATGGGAAGGTCATCCTTCGCATCCATTAACTAAGACCAAATTACCACTCAATGAAGCGGAAATTCGAGATTATGCACCTGAATTTATGAAAACAGTGTTTTTAAAAATTGTTTTAGTGCATCGGAGTTATTTGGCTATTACCTCCATGGATGACAATGATCGATTTGTAGGTGAACATATCATTCCAGAATATAATAGTCGCTTGAAACAATTTTTAGAGCCCTTAGGTTGCGAATTAAGTGATTACCGTGTGATATTAGTTCACCCGTGGCAGTATGAGCATGTCATCACTGAACAATTCACCATCGCTATAAAAAATTTAAATGTCATTCCGACACCTTATTCTATTCCATCAACGCCGACACTCTCATTTAGAACGATGGCGCTTGACCATAAACCTTACCACATAAAACTGCCAGTTAATGTCCAAGCTACAAGTGCCGTACGAACAGTTTCACCTGTGACCACAGTCGATGGTCCTAAATTAAGCTATCAATTGCAAGGGTTGTTGAATATCTATCCTTCACTTCAAGTGGCTATGGAGCCTTATGGTATGTATGTGAAAGAAGAAAATGACATAGCAAGACAATTTGCGATGATTGTAAGACAATCTCCAAAAACGTCCGATAACAATATATTACAATTTGTCACGGCAGCCCTCACACAAGAAAATCCAGTAGACGAGCAAGTGACGGTAGACAGTCTCATTGAGTTTTTATATGGAACTATTGATGCAAAGGCCATCGAGACCTTTATCCAATCCTATACAAAGGCATTAATTCCACCTTTGATAGCCTATATACAAACTTATGGGATTGCATTAGAAGCACATCAACAAAATACAATTTTTCAAGTGAACCAACAAACACAAGAATTCTCATTTATTGTGCGAGATTTGGGAGGTTCGCGTATAGATATAGACACATTAGTCAAAGAGGTGCCTCACATTGAGATTACTAATGAAAGTCTTATTGCAGATAATATCGAAGCAGTTGTGGCGAAGTTTCAACATGCAGTGATTCAAAATCAATTAGGAACACTCATTGACCATTTCCATCATGCGCATCATATGGATGAGGCACTACTCTATAAAATCGTTCGTGAATGCGTTGCGCGTTCCATCGATGACACTTTAGCGCATTTTAACACCTTAAGAGACGTTCTATTTGGAGAAACTGTTACAGTGAAAGCGTTGCTCAACATGCGCATGCATCAACGTGTCAAATCCTATATGGAAATTGAATTACAAAACCCCATTCAAAAAGAGGTGTAACTTTTGGCACACATTAATATCCATCTCAGTAAAATTCAATATAATGCTTTAGTTTTAAAAAAATTGCTTGAGGATCGTAAAATCCAAATGATTCCTGTGTTGAAATGCGCAGGAGGAGACGTGCAAATCGCGAAACTCTTTGAAAAAATAGGATTTTATCTTGTTGCAGAATCACGTTTGAATCTTATTGAAGCCAATACGACGGATTTAGACTATATGATGATTAAGGGATCAACACCGATAGAAGTCCCAAAGCTCGTCCAAAATACAACTCTAAGTATTCAAACGGATTTAAATGTCATTCGAGCGATTAACGAAGAGGCCAAAAAACGCCACAAACCCCATTCTATTTTATTGATGGTGGACTGGAAAGATGGTAGAGAAGGCATTTTAACGTATGAGACGATAGATTATTTAAACGAAATTATGAAACTGGATCATATCTATCTAAAAGGTCTTTCTTTTAATTTTATGTGTTATAGACCTTTACCGCCGACCGAAGAAGATATTAGTTATATTGAGCACTTTATTCATAATATCCATAAAGAAACAGGGTTAAGTTTTCCAATCATTTCTGGTGGCAATTCTAGCATGTTGACGCTAGCCATGTATTATGATTTAGGTTGTATTAATGAATTGCGTATCGGGGAAGCTTTATTTAGAGGCTATGAAACAGCTCAGCAACAGAGATTACCCTTTTTATATACGGATACCATTGAAATTGTGGGTCAAATTGCTGAAATAAAACCACGGCTTAATTTATCGACGCATCATGCCTATATGCAAGCTTTAGTAGACATCGGAAACTTAGATACAGAGATATCTGACCTCACACCGCGAGATGAAAAGTTAAAAATTGTCGGTAGTACGAGTGATTTACTATTGCTAGACTTAGGGGATACCTATAGTTATCAAGTTGGAGATACGGTGACCTTTAACATGGGTTATGGCGCAATAGCACAAAGTATGCATTCTAAACAGCTGAACAAAATTTACTATCAGGACAAGGGTATAGAATTAATGGCGGAGCATTTTAACGGTGCAACAGAGCATAAATGTTTAAAACAATATTGACATTGAGAATCATTATCAATAAAATAAAAAAGTAAGGTGAATTACATAAGAAAAGGAGAATGTCATTGTGAACATGAAAAGAGCGATAAGTTTATTCACATTGGTAGCATTCATGGTGCTCCTCGCCGCTTGTGGTAGTGTGAGTGATTCAGGGAACTCTACCTCAAAAAATAAAGACGGTAAAGGTGTCGAAGTGAAGCATGAAGCGGGTACGACAACAGTGAAAGGTGAACCTAAACGTGTGGTGGCTCTCGAATACTCATTTGTCGATGCACTCGTTTCACTAGGAGTTAAACCTGTCGGAATTGCTGACGATGGGAAGAAAGGTAACATCATTGAGCCCATAAAAGATAAGGTTGGCAACTATAAATCTGTAGGTTCACGTAAACAACCGAACTTAGAAGTTATCAGTGAGCTAAAACCAGATTTAATTATTGCAGATAGCAATAGACATAAAAGCAATTATGAACAATTAAGTAAGATAGCACCAACAATTTTATTACCAAGTTTAGATGCGGACTATAAAGAAAACATCGAAGCATTTAAAACGATTGGTAAAGCATTATCTAAAGAAAAAGAAGCGGATCAACGTTTGAAAGCACACGAAGATAAAATAGAGAAATATAAAAAAGAAATTTCAATGAATAAAGATTTAAAAGTTTTACCAGCAGTCATTTCTCAATCTGGCTTCTTAGCCCATTCAGATAAATCCTATGTAGGTCAATTTTTACATGAATTAGGCTTTAAAGAAGCATTAACAAAAGAGGTTGCAGATCAATTGCCTGAATATTTAAATGCGCCATATTTAAATATGAATGCCGAGCAACTGGCAGAAGTGAATCCTGAACGCATGTTTATTATGGTTAACGGCGAAAATGATCCACATTATGCTAAAATGAAGAAAGATCCAGTCTGGAAAGATATTGACGCTGTAAAACATGACCGTGTGCACATCGTTGATAGACAAACATGGTCTAAATTCAGAGGTTTAATCTCATCAGAAGAAATTGCAAAAGAGTTAGCTGAAATTTCTAAGAAAGAACAAAAATAACAACCTTGTGATAACTTCATTTCATTTTTATTAAAGGTGATTTCAATGTCAAAACATACACATGCTAAAATAGAAGAAGATCACCAAAGAAAACGCACAACGCTCACATTTATTGTGAGCGTGTGTTTTCTTATTATTGCAATTTATCTCAATCTTGCAATCGGTGCGACTAAAATTCCATTTCAATCTATGATGGATTATTTCTTTCATCTTAATCAAACGAAAGAAACTTTTTTAATACATAATGTGCGTATGCCAAGAATGGTAGCCGCTTTACTCATTGGAGCAGCACTTGCAGTCGCAGGTGTGCTAATGCAATCTATTACGAGAAACCCTTTAGCATCACCACAAATTTTTGGTGTGAATGCAGGGGCTTCCTTTATTGTTGTGTTAATTACGGTTATGATTCCTTCACTTGCAAATCATACTGTCGTTTTTGCGTTTATCGGTGCCTTTATTGGTGGCCTAACTGTGTATATGTTAGCAGGCTCTACTAAAGGAATGACCCCTATCAAATTAGCGCTTGCAGGGATGACCATCCATCTTTTTTTCAGTAGTTTGACGCAAGGCATTATACTCCTCAACGAAGATGCTACGACTACAGTTATGTTTTGGCTTGTAGGTGCCCTACATACCATTAAATGGCCAGATATCATCCAAGTTTTGCCTTGGATTTTGGGAGGACTTCTTGTTGCTCTAGCGCTTGGTAAACAACTGGCGATATTAGAGCTTGGAGATGAACTGGCTAAAGGGCTAGGTCAACATACACAACGGGTGCGTGCCATTGCAGGATTCATCGTCGTGATACTTGCAGGTGCCTGTGTGTCCATTGCAGGTCCTATTGGTTTTGTAGGTCTCATTGTCCCTCACATTGTTAAACATTATTTGAATAGAAATTATGTTTTGATTATCTTGCTCTCGATGATTATTGGAGCCGATTTATTATTAATTTCTGATGTTGTGAGTCGATTCATTGCATTTCCATTTGAGTCACCCGTAGGTATTGTGACATCATTCATCGGTGCATTGTACTTCTTATGGATTACGATGAGAGGGGTGAAAGCACGATGACATTTCAGTTATCCAGACGCTATTTTTTCGTGGTACTGTTATTGATAATTTGTTCATTTTTAAGTTTAAGTGCAGGGGCTATTTGGATGTCTCCTTTAAAAGTATTGAGAGAAATATGGACAGGGGAGAACTTTATTTTAGTGGAGTATCGCATACCAAGAATGATTTTAGGTATTCTTGTTGGGGCGGCTTTAGCCATCTCAGGTGCAGTGATTCAAGGCGTAGTACGTAATCCTTTGGCATCGCCAGACGTCATTGGAATTACGAAAGGAGCGAGCTTAGCCGCAGTCATTGTGATTATCGTTTTCCCAGCGGCGCCTCTATTTGTATTACCCTTTGCTTCTTTTGTTGGGGCAATGGTGATAAGTATTGTATTATCGCTACTCATTAGTTTTAAAGGTGTGAAGGGGTCTCAACTTGCGTTAATTGGGATGGCCATTGGAGCAATAGCGATGGCTCTCGTTCAATATTTACTCATTCGTAGTCCAATGGAGGCCAATATTGCACTTGTATGGTTAACAGGAAGTTTATTTGGAAGAAACTACCAACATATCATTTCAATCTTGCCATGGTTGATTGTAGCTATTCCAGTGATTATGCTATATAGCCGCAAATTAGATTTACTTCATCTCGGTGAAGACGTAGCCACAAGTTTAGGAACGCATGTCAAACGCACAAAAATGATTTTATTAGTTGCCGCAGTGATGCTCGCGGGTGCCGCTATCTCAGTAGCAGGTGGATTAAGCTTTTTAGGTTTAATTGCACCGCACATTGCACGGAGTATCGTAGGTCATAAACATGTTCATATTGTTATGATGTCAGGACTCATAGGGGGACTATTGATGGTGTTTGCTGATGGATTAGCACGTATGATAGCACCTCCCCTAGATATTCCAGTTGGCGTTTTAATTGCAATTATAGGTGCGCCTTACTTTCTTTATGTCCTTCGAAAAATGTAGAATTAAGCATTTTATCATATCATCTTTAAGTCAATACAAAAAAGCGAGCTAAGAAATTTTCTTAACTCGCTTTTTATTGTTCATAAATGTGAACGTCTATTTTATTTTGTGATTTCGTTATATACTTTTTTATCGTTTAATGTGTAAATGATGTATTGATGGTCATCCGTATCGATAATTACACGGTTCGTTTTGCCAAATGTTGATCCAATACGAGAAACTTCTTTTTCACTATCACAAGGAAATGCATGAATATCTTGGTCTTCAGTTACGTTTTTGATTTCGTCATTTGGAATACGGATATCTGCAACTCTCCATTGGATTTGTACTTCTTTGTCATTTTTCTTAACTGTCATAGCCATTTGACTGACACATCCTTTACCTAATTGATGATTACATTGTAACCGATTTCTCACAAGATTGCAAGTGTAATGTGCTATACCTAATATTAAATGTGTCATACTATTAAAAGCGAAAATACGTTCGTATTTAATGGAGAATTGTGATATACTATGAGCATATTTTATATAAGTTTGAAAGGAGTCTAAAATGACAGGAAAGACGCATTCTTCTGCAGGATTGCTCATCGGGTCGATGGTAGCTACACATTATCAATTAGATCTATTTGAATCTGTGACAGCTATTGTAATTGCGGGTCTTGCGAGCATTCTTCCAGACATCTGTCATTCACGAAGTATAATCAGTCAACGATTAAAATTGATAAACTTTATTATCAAACATTTGTTTGGCCATCGTACTTTTACACATTCTATTTTATTTATATTTATATGTTATTATTTATTAACCTTAATTCAAACACCAATTTACTACATGATTAGCATTATTTGTGGTATGCTTTCACATGTAATATTAGATATGTTGACTCCTAGAGGTGTCCGCTTATTATTTCCATTACCAGTGCGTGTTCGCTTTCCCATTCAATTTAAAACAGGCGGTCTTTTAGATGTATCTTTAGCTTCGGCTTTTAGTATTTTGACGGTATACATATTATTTGAAGCGCCGATTAAGCGTATTCTTACGACATGGATTTAATCATTGTATTCACGTTGTTCGCACATTAGAATCAAAGGAGCGTATCACAAATGCTTGAGAAAAATAAATTAGAAAAATATAATCAACAACACTTACTAGAATATGAAAAGTTAATGAGTCAGAAAGAAAAAGAAAGACTAAATGACAGTTTGCAATCTTTGGATTTAGCAGAAATTCAAAAACTATATGAAGATGTTTACGTTAATCGTCAGACCATTCGAGACGTTTCTTCTATTCAAGAAGTAATTTATACACGTAAAACAGACCTCAACGAAGACGAAATTGCAATGTATGAGCAAAAAGGGTTAGAGGCACTTCGCCAACATCAATTTGCAGTTTTATTAATGGCAGGAGGGCAAGGCACAAGACTTGGGTATAAAGGTCCTAAAGGCTCTTTTAAAATTGAAGGGGTTAGCTTGTTTGAACTTCAAGCAAGACAACTCATACGTTTATATGAACAAATTGGGACGTACATTGATTGGTACATCATGACAAGTGATATTAACGATGAAGAAACGCGACAATTTTTTAAAGATGAAAACTACTTTGGATATGACCCTGAGCATATTTATTTTTATAAGCAAGATACTGTCGTGGCTCTAAATGAAAAGGGACAACTTATCTTTAACAAAAACGCGCAAATCATGGAAACACCTAATGGTAATGGAGGCGTTTTTAAATCATTAAAAAAAGCAGGTTTACTCGAGCAAATGATTACGCGTGGTAATCGATTTATTTTTATGAATAATATCGATAATGTTCTCGTAAAAGTATTAGACCCCGTTTTTGCAGGTTTCACTGTCCACTTTGATAAGGATGTCACGTCTAAATCCATACAGCCTAAGCATGGCGAAAGTGTAGGGCGACTTGTGAGCCACGAAGAGAAAGATACAGTGCTTGAATATTCGGAATTAGACCCTGAAGTTGCAAATCAATTTGATAATGCTAATATCGGGATTCATGCCTTTAAAACCGAATTCATTCAAAATGTAGTGGAGGAGCCATTACCGTATCATTTGGCCATTAAGCAATTAGAACAATTAGACGAAGATTTTGGTATAGTAAAACAACCCACCCTTAAATTTGAGCTTTTTTATTTTGATATTTTCAAATACGCAAACTCATTTATTACGTTGCAAGTTCCACGTGAAGAAGAGTTTAGCCCACTCAAAAATAGAGAAGGCAACGACAGTGTTGAAACCGCAACGAATGATTTGAAACGAATGAATATAATTGAATAGAGGTGGCGAAATGTCACATTCGCAAGGCACAAAAGCAAAAAAGACGAAATCGAACGCTTTTAAAGATATCAACCCCCTGTCTTTTGGGGAGGAAATTGGAAATGCCGTTTCTCATGGATTTGCTGCTTTACTCATGTTGCTTGCACTTCCATATGCTGCTGTTTACAGTTATATCACTCAAGGTGTAACCATGGCGGTTAGTGTTTCAGTATTTGTAATCAGTTTGTTTTTAATGTTTATCTCTTCAACGGTATATCATACGATGCAACAAGCTTCTTCGCACAAATATGTACTCCGGATTATAGATCATAGTATGATTTATGTGGCAATTTCTGGGAGTTACACACCAGTGTCCCTTGTCCTAGTCGGTGGATGGTTAGGGTGGACCGTCATGATATTACTGTGGGTCATTACGATTTTAGGAATTTTATATAAATCCATCGCCACACACGTTAACCCTAAATTAAGTTTATTTATTTACTTATTTATGGGATGGGTCGGTGTGATATATTTCCCAATTATCTTAAAAGAGCAGGCTTGGTTATTTTTACTTTTTATCGTGCTCGGTGGTGTAGCCTATACGATAGGTGCATGGTTTTATGCTCAAAAAAATAGACCTTATTTCCATATGATTTGGCACATTTTTATCTTTATCGCATCAATTTTTCATTTTATTGCGATTGTTTATTTTATGTAGGTGATAATGATGAAGTTATCCAATTATAAATTAATCATGTTTGCTTTAGTAGTATTGTTACTCTTTCAATTTTACTTTGCGTTTTATTATCTCCTTGGTGAAGGTGCATCAAATGGTTCCCCAATTATGGGACTTTTATCTTTGATTTTAGCTTTTATCGTCATTGCGATAATGTTGTCAATACGACACTATTTTAAAAAGCATAAATAAGACAAAAACGAATCTCTCTGTATTTATCGGGGTGGTTCGTTTTTATTACTTTAAAAATTATCATATAGTTATAGATGAATAGAAAAAAGGTGGACGCAAAAAATGAAAATTAAACAGATAAATATTATCGTGTCGCTAGTATTAATTATGTTTATGTCAGCTATAGAGACGACAATTGTGGCAATTGCCTTACCTACGATGAGAAAAGCTTTACAACCAGATGCCTCCATCGCCCTTGTTTTTACGATATATTTTGTGGGTATTGTGACTGCGATTCCCGTGATTAGTGAGATGATGTCTCGTATCAAAGTACGTATGATTACGCTCATTGGTTTGTGCTTTTTTATAGGCGGAAGTTTACTTGCTGGGTTGAGTGGCAATTTTGAATTATTGCTACTTGCCCGTTTCATTCAAGGAATCGGTGCAGGTGTTAATATGTCGCTCGCTCAAATTGTCCCAAAATTAGCTTTTGAAATTCCATTTCGATATAAAGTTATGGGAATTGTAGGCAGTGTTTGGGGAATTTCAAGTATTATAGGTCCATTTATTGGCGGAGTGATTTTAGAGTGGACTACGTGGCATTGGTTATTTTTTATCAACGTACCCATTGGATTAGTCGCGATGATTTTAGTGGTTTTAAGCTATCATTTTGACAACGAAACAATTCAAAAACACCCCGTTGATTTCAAAGGTATCTTAGGGTTTTATTTCGTTATAGCGTTGTTCATGCTTTTAGTTTCAACTTTTAAACTTCAATGGATTTATTTAGTGGGTATCGCACTTTTTCTAATCAGTGGTTGGGGAATGATTCAATATTTTAAAAGACAGTCACGTCCATTTATTGCACTTAAAGAATTTACGCCAACGGTACGCTTAGCCTTTTTTACAGACTTGTTAATCGCGATGATTTTAATAGGCTTCAACGTCTTTATACCTTCCTATCTGCAAGATACGTTGAATTTAACACCCTTACAAAGTGGACTTGTCATTTTTCCATTATCCGTCGGTTGGTTAATTATCAATTTTACTTTAGACAAAATAGAAGCTCGGTTGTCATTGAAAATGTTATATATCAGTTTGTTGAGTATTTTACTTCTTGCAAGCTTAAGCGTGTTCTTTAATGTCATGCATCCTATTTTTATCGCGATAACCGTGTTCTTTGCGGGGATGAGTTTTGGAAGTGCCTATACTAAAGACAGTGTTTTAGTTCAGGAAAGCGTTTCAGCTGACCAAATGAAAAAAATGATGTCGTTATTTACGTTAACGCGTAATTTGGGAAATGCGATAGGTTCAGCAATTATGGGGACAGTTTATGGTCTGTCGATTGCAATTTTCCATTTTCCAATTCAACATGTGATGTTACTTACATTGGTTTTAATTATCATTTTAATCCTTTTATGGATTGTCAATGCTCGGCGAATAAATACCCATAATTAAATCTTGTATTTAAACAATTGTTAAATGAGGAGGCGTTGTAGTGAAAGGAAAATTTAATTTTGTTAATCTCATTACATTACTCGTCATTATTACAATATTTGTAATTTCAGGGGGTATTTTTTTAACTTTACTCGCTTTCGGCTTATTTGGGTTGAGTCGAATATTGATATATTTTCAATTAGCAGAGTTTACGTTTAACGAAGGTTTTTATGACAATCTATTTTACTATGGAAGTTACATTTTGTTAGGATATTTTCTTATCTATTGCATTGAGTATGTGATGGATATCTTGAAAAAGAAACTTTATCCAAACCCTTATTTACAAGGGATGACCTTCCATCTCATCACATATACACTCATTGTTTGTATGTTTTACTTTATTGTTCATATCCATTTTTCGCATATTCACATCGATTTTTGGGTGCTAATGATCATTATTGCTTTTCTATATTTGTGTAAGGAAATTTTTTATCCTGATTCTGAAGATTTATACCATCATCGAAAATAACTTTAATTGTCTATAAATGACGCTTCTTATTTTAAAGGTAAATGCCTACTTTAAAGAAGCGCTCATTTATAGCTTTTTTATATAGTATAATCAAAATTTTTGGTGATTATATTTTTGACGTGTAAACTAAAAATGATTCTATTTTTGAAAAGTATTTAGCTTTAAAACGAGTAAGATGTAAAGTCTAGTGACCATATATATGATGACCTATAGGGTTGTAACTGAATTTAATTAGTAAGTGAAATCCAAACTTTGAAAGAACTAGACGCTTTTAAAAAATGAATAGAATAATTGTTTTGTCAGAAGACGATGTTTCAAATATATGAAGAAAAGGGGAGAAGCAGGATGTCGGGGATTCAAGTGAAAAAAGAAGAACGTAACATTATTGTTGCGGTGATGTTGATTAGTGCGTTTACTGCAATTTTGAATCAAACGTTACTCAATACCGCATTACCAGATATTATGCGGGGATTAAATATTGATGAAAGTACCTCTCAATGGTTAGTCACAGGGTTTATGTTAGTGAATGGGATTATGATTCCACTCACGGCTTATTTTATGGACCGTATACAAACAAGAACACTTTATATGATTGCAATGGGGATATTTTTATTGGGTTCTATTATTGCAGCGCTCGCCCCAAATTTTGCCATTTTAATGACAGCTAGGGTAATACAAGCGATGGGCGCGGGGATTATCATGCCATTGAGCCAGTTTACAATGTTTAGCTTGTTTCCTAAAAATCAACGTGGCTTTGCCATGGGGCTCTCAGGGCTTGTCATTCAATTTGCGCCAGCGATTGGACCGACTTTATCAGGAGTTCTCGTCGATCACTTTTCATGGAGGGTTCCATTATTTGTGGTCGTTGCAGTCGCAATCATCGGTTACGTATTTGGTTTTAAATATATGAAAAACTTTAGTGAGATCAAACAAGTGAAATTAGATAAAGCCTCAGTCGTATTATCGACGTTAGGCTTTGGCCTTATGCTATATGCGTTTAGTATTGCGGGAACAGTCGGTTTTAGCAATATCATTGTCATCCTAAGTCTCATTATTAGTATTATCATTATTATTGTTTTCGTTACACGACAATTGTCTATTTCGAACCCTATTTTACGACTGGAAGCGTTTAAAAATCGTATATTCACATTAACGTCGATTGCATCAATGATTGCATTCACGTCTATGGTTGGACCTGCATTATTAATACCTATATACATTCAAAATGTATTGCATTTATCTGCGTTTCTATCAGGTCTTGTCATATTGCCAGGTGCCATTATTAATGGTGCGATGTCAGTCGTGACAGGGAAAATATATGACAAAGTAGGGGCACGTGTCTTAATTATTCCTGGTTTTACTTTGTTACTTATTACGACACTCATGCTAAGCCAGGTTACAGCGCACACCTCATTTACGTATGTCATTATCGTCTTTACGATTCGTTTATTCTCAATATCCTTTATTATGATGCCTCTTAATACAGCAGGGATTAACGCACTTGATAATGATATGGTTTCTCATGGTACAGCAATAATGAATGCATTACGTACTATTGCAGGTTCAATGGGAACAGCAATTATGGTGACGGTTATGGCAATTGGAACAAAATTATATCAACCAGATCCATCAGTGAGTGCACAAATGATTCCGAGAGAAGCTATGGCATATGGTGTAGAACTGGCATTTTACCTCGCTTCCGGAATTATCTTTTTGGGCTTGATTTTAAGTCTATTTATTCATGATCGTTCGAAAAAGAAGAAAAACTTATCTGTAAGATAAGAGTTTGTAAATAATTTAAAGCAATAACCTTATTTTGTAACGACAAATTTGGTAAAATAAAAGCAAATTGTGCAATAAAGGAGATGGCGGAAGTGTTAACAGAAGTGCAAGTTAAACAAATAGTAGGTGAAATTATTGATCCTTCAGTTAATGTTCCATTAAAAGAAACAGATGGAATTTTAGAAGTTTCTATAAAAGAAGAAAAAGAACATGTCAGTGTAAAAGTGGCAATGGCTCAATTAGGTGGCCAACAGCAATTAGATTTACAAATGGCAATTGTAGAAAAGCTTAAAGAAAATGGAGCAAAAACAGTAGGAATTCGTTTTGAAGCATTACCTGAAGATAAAGCTAAACAATTTCAAAGCTCAAACAATAATCAGCAACAAACAATTGAAGAGTTTTTAGCAAAAGGGAATGACTTGGAATTTATAGCGATTGCTTCTGGTAAAGGGGGCGTCGGTAAATCTACTGTTGCGGTTAACTTAGCGGTTGCTTTAGCGCGCGCTGGTAAACGTGTAGGATTAATTGATGCAGATATTTATGGTTTTAGTGTGCCTGACATGATGGGTATAGATAATAAACCAGGCATAGAAGGTAAAACTGTAGTCCCCGTAGAGCGTCACGGCGTAAAAGTAATTTCAATGGCATTTTTTGTAGAAGAAAACGCGCCCGTTATTTGGCGTGGACCAATGCTTGGTAAAATGTTGACAAATTTCTTCACTGATGTGAAATGGGGCGAACTTGACTATTTAATTCTAGATTTACCACCGGGCACAGGGGACGTCGCTCTAGATGTTCATACAATGTTGCCTTCAAGTAAGGAAATTATTGTGACGACCCCACACCCAACAGCTGCTTTTGTTGCTGCACGTGCAGGAGCTATGGCAAAGCACACTGAACATAGTATTTTAGGTGTCATTGAAAACATGTCATATTTTGAAAGTAAAGAAACAGGAAATAAAGAATATATATTTGGACAAGGTGGCGGCCAAAAGCTAGCTGAGGAACTTCATACGGACTTGTTAGGACAACTTCCATTAGCGCAACCTTCATGGAAACCAACAGACTTTTCACCTTCTGTATATCAACCAGAAGATGAACTAGGTCAAATCTATTTAGATATGGCTCAAAAAATTATCAACAAAACTGAAAAATAAATAACGATTGAGAGTTTGGAAAATAGAGCCAACCCTTAATTTAGAAGGCCATCAAAATTTACTTTAAGATAAATTTTGATGGCTATTTTAGTACTCCTTAAGCGTTTATACCTGCGTCAGTAAGAGCGATTTTATAACTTGATCTTATGGACGAATGATAATATAAAACGCTTCTTTTTATGTAGGTGTACGTAAGACACGCCTTTATGTGTAAATAAAGAGTTAAAAGTGTAAATAAAAACCTTGATATTCTTCATAAACATGATAGAATATTTTCTTGTGAGTGATAACACACACATATCTAACGAAAAAGTTAAAGTAAAAAAGTAGAAAAAACTTGTTGACTTTATACAGTTGAGTTGATATGATATAAAAGTCGCTGAAAACGACAGCAAACATTTAATAAAAAAGATTTCGAAAGTGTAAAATTTACTGTTGAAATCACGAAATGAATGTTTTAAACTTATAAAAGTCTTGTAAATAACTTGTAAAGAACATTAAGTTGTGATAAGATATTCGAGACAAAAATGAACATTGAAAACTGAATGACAATATGTCAACGTTAATTCCAATAATTTTGAGTACGTAACGTACTTTCTAGAGTGATTGGCTGAACCAATCAACGAGCTATATCAAGCTTACTTCTTTTATGGAGAGTTTGATCCTGGCTCAGGATGAACGCTGGCGGCGTGCCTAATACATGCAAGTCGAGCGAACTGACGAGGAGCTTGCTCCTTTGACGTTAGCGGCGGACGGGTGAGTAACACGTGGGTAACCTACCTATAAGACTGGAATAACTCCGGGAAACCGGGGCTAATGCCGGATAACATATCGAACCGCATGGTTCGATAGTGAAAGACGGTCTTGCTGTCACTTATAGATGGACCCGCGCCGTATTAGCTAGTTGGTGAGGTAACGGCTCACCAAGGCGACGATACGTAGCCGACCTGAGAGGGTGATCGGCCACACTGGAACTGAGACACGGTCCAGACTCCTACGGGAGGCAGCAGTAGGGAATCTTCCGCAATGGGCGAAAGCCTGACGGAGCAACGCCGCGTGAGTGATGAAGGTCTTCGGATCGTAAAGCTCTGTTGTTAGGGAAGAACAAATGTGTAAGTAACTGTGCACATCTTGACGGTACCTAACCAGAAAGCCACGGCTAACTACGTGCCAGCAGCCGCGGTAATACGTAGGTGGCAAGCGTTATCCGAATTATTGGGCGTAAAGCGCGCGTAGGCGGTTTTTTAAGTCTGATGTGAAAGCCCACGGCTCAACCGTGGAGGGTCATTGGAAACTGGAAAACTTGAGTGCAGAAGAGGAAAGTGGAATTCCATGTGTAGCGGTGAAATGCGCAGAGATATGGAGGAACACCAGTGGCGAAGGCGGCTTTCTGGTCTGTAACTGACGCTGATGTGCGAAAGCGTGGGGATCAAACAGGATTAGATACCCTGGTAGTCCACGCCGTAAACGATGAGTGCTAAGTGTTAGGGGGTTTCCGCCCCTTAGTGCTGCAGCTAACGCATTAAGCACTCCGCCTGGGGAGTACGGTCGCAAGACTGAAACTCAAAGGAATTGACGGGGACCCGCACAAGCGGTGGAGCATGTGGTTTAATTCGAAGCAACGCGAAGAACCTTACCAAATCTTGACATCTTTTGACCACTCTAGAGATAGAGTTTTCCTCTTCGGAGGACAAAATGACAGGTGGTGCATGGTTGTCGTCAGCTCGTGTCGTGAGATGTTGGGTTAAGTCCCGCAACGAGCGCAACCCTTGAGCTTAGTTGCCATCATTAAGTTGGGCACTCTAAGTTGACTGCCGGTGACAAACCGGAGGAAGGTGGGGATGACGTCAAATCATCATGCCCCTTATGATTTGGGCTACACACGTGCTACAATGGACAATACAAAGGGCAGCGAAACCGCGAGGTCAAGCAAATCCCATAAAGTTGTTCTCAGTTCGGATTGTAGTCTGCAACTCGACTACATGAAGCTGGAATCGCTAGTAATCGTAGATCAGCATGCTACGGTGAATACGTTCCCGGGTCTTGTACACACCGCCCGTCACACCACGAGAGTTTGTAACACCCGAAGCCGGTGGAGTAACCATTTGGAGCTAGCCGTCGAAGGTGGGACAAATGATTGGGGTGAAGTCGTAACAAGGTAGCCGTATCGGAAGGTGCGGCTGGATCACCTCCTTTCTAAGGATAATATACGGAATATCGCTTTTAAGCGATAAGGAATAACGGAGACATATTGTATTCAGTTTTGAATGCTCATTTGAGGATTCAACATTGTACATTGAAAACTAGATAAGTAAGTATAGATTTTACCAAGCAAAACCGAGTGACAAGCGAAAAGCTTGAAACAAAAATTATCGCTAGTCGTCGACAGACGACTCACAATAATTAATAACTGGTGGATGTTGGTTATTGTTTAATTCGAAAGCCGAATGTAAACGATTGCCAAAACATCAAAAGATTAAGTTATTAAGGGCGCACGGTGGATGCCTTGGCACTAGAAGCCGATGAAGGACGTTACTAACGACGATATGCTTTGGGGAGCTGTAAGTAAGCTGTGATCCAGAGATTTCCGAATGGGGGAACCCAGCACGAGTTATGTCGTGTTATCCGCATGTGAATACATAGCATGTGAGAAGGTAGACCCGGAGAACTGAAACATCTTAGTACCCGGAGGAAGAGAAAGAAAAATCGATTCCCTGAGTAGCGGCGAGCGAAACGGGAAGAGCCCAAACCAACAAGCTTGCTTGTTGGGGTTGTAGGACACTCTGTACGGAGTTACAAAGGAACATGTTAGACGAATAACCTGGAAAGGTTAATCAGAGAAGGTAAAAATCCTGTAGTCGAAAACATCTTCCCTCCTGAGTGGATCCTGAGTACGGCGGAGCACGTGAAATTCCGTCGGAATCTGGGAGGACCATCTCCCAAGGCTAAATACTCTCTAGTGACCGATAGTGAACCAGTACCGTGAGGGAAAGGTGAAAAGTACCCCGGAAGGGGAGTGAAAGAGAACTTGAAACCGTGTGCTTACAAGTAGTCAGAGCCCGTTAATGGGTGATGGCGTGCCTTTTGTAGAATGAACCGGCGAGTTACGATCTGATGCAAGGTTAAGCAGAAAATGTGGAGCCGTAGCGAAAGCGAGTCTGAATAGGGCGAATGAGTATTTGGTCGTAGACCCGAAACCAGGTGATCTACCCTTGGTCAGGTTGAAGTTCAGGTAACACTGAATGGAGGACCGAACCGACTTACGTTGAAAAGTGAGCGGATGAACTGAGGGTAGCGGAGAAATTCCAATCGAACTTGGAGATAGCTGGTTCTCTCCGAAATAGCTTTAGGGCTAGCCTCAAGTGATGATTATTGGAGGTAGAGCACTGTTTGGACGAGGGGCCCCTCTCGGGTTACCGAATTCAGACAAACTCCGAATGCCAAATAATTTAACTTGGGAGTCAGAACATGGGTGATAAGGTCCGTGTTCGAAAGGGAAACAGCCCAGACCACCAGCTAAGGTCCCAAAATATATGTTAAGTGGAAAAGGATGTGGCGTTGCCCAGACAACTAGGATGTTGGCTTAGAAGCAGCCATCATTTAAAGAGTGCGTAATAGCTCACTAGTCGAGTGACACTGCGCCGAAAATGTACCGGGGCTAAACATATTACCGAAGCTGTGGATTGTCCTTTAGGACAATGGTAGGAGAGCGTTCTAAGGGCGTTGAAGCATGATCGCAAGGACATGTGGAGCGCTTAGAAGTGAGAATGCCGGTGTGAGTAGCGAAAGACGGGTGAGAATCCCGTCCACCGATTGACTAAGGTTTCCAGAGGAAGGCTCGTCCGCTCTGGGTTAGTCGGGTCCTAAGCTGAGGCCGACAGGCGTAGGCGATGGATAACAGGTTGATATTCCTGTACCACCATGATTCGTTTTAAGCGATGGGGGGACGCAGTAGGATAGGCGAAGCGTGCTGTTGGAGTGCACGTCCAAGCAGTAAGACTGAGTGTTAGGCAAATCCGGCACTCATTAAGGTCAAGCTGTGATGGGGAGAGGAAACATGTTTTCCTCGAGTCGTTGATTTCACACTGCCGAGAAAAGCCTCTAGCTAGAAGATTGGTGCCCGTACCGCAAACCGACACAGGTAGTCAAGATGAGAATTCTAAGGTGAGCGAGCGAACTCTCGTTAAGGAACTCGGCAAAATGACCCCGTAACTTCGGGAGAAGGGGTGCTCTTTGAGGTTCACGCTTCGAAGAGCCGCAGTGAATAGGCCCAAGCGACTGTTTATCAAAAACACAGGTCTCTGCTAAACCGTAAGGTGACGTATAGGGGCTGACGCCTGCCCGGTGCTGGAAGGTTAAGAGGAGTGGTTAGCATTAGCGAAGCTACGAATCGAAGCCCCAGTAAACGGCGGCCGTAACTATAACGGTCCTAAGGTAGCGAAATTCCTTGTCGGGTAAGTTCCGACCCGCACGAAAGGCGTAACGATTTGGGCACTGTCTCAACGAGAGACTCGGTGAAATCATAGTACCGGTGAAGATGCCGGTTACCCGCGACAGGACGGAAAGACCCCGTGGAGCTTTACTGTAGCCTGATATTGAAATTCGGTACAGTTTGTACAGGATAGGTAGGAGCCTTAGAAACGTGAGCGCTAGCTTACGTGGAGGCATTGGTGGGATACTACCCTAATTGTATTGGATTTCTAACCCGCAACTCTTATCGAGTTGGGAGACAGTGTCAGGCGGGCAGTTTGACTGGGGCGGTCGCCTCCTAAAGTGTAACGGAGGCGCTCAAAGGTTCCCTCAGAATGGTTGGAAATCATTCATAGAGTGTAAAGGCATAAGGGAGCTTGACTGCGAGACCTACAAGTCGAGCAGGGTCGAAAGACGGACTTAGTGATCCGGTGGTTCCGCATGGAAGGGCCATCGCTCAACGGATAAAAGCTACCCCGGGGATAACAGGCTTATCTCCCCCAAGAGTTCACATCGACGGGGAGGTTTGGCACCTCGATGTCGGCTCATCGCATCCTGGGGCTGTAGTCGGTCCCAAGGGTTGGGCTGTTCGCCCATTAAAGCGGTACGCGAGCTGGGTTCAGAACGTCGTGAGACAGTTCGGTCCCTATCCGTCGTGGGCGTAGGAAATTTGAGAGGCGCTGTCCTTAGTACGAGAGGACCGGGATGGAGATACCTCTGGTGTACCAGTTGTCGTGCCAACGGCATAGCTGGGTAGCTATGTATGGACGGGATAAGTGCTGAAAGCATCTAAGCATGAAGCCCCCCTCAAGATGAGATTTCCCAACTTCGGTTATAAGATCCCTCAAAGATGATGAGGTTAATAGGTTCGAGGTGGAAGCGTAGCGATACGTGGAGCTGACGAATACTAATCGATCGAAGACTTAATCAATTTAGTTCATAAGGTGATGCTTGTGAAACAATACTTACTATCTAGTTTTGAATGTATAAACATTCATTTTACGAAGTGAAAACGTATGCGAACGTTTGTCACGAAGTAAAAATTGTTTGGTGACAATAGCAAAGAGGTCACACCTGTTCCCATGCCGAACACAGAAGTTAAGCTCTTTAGCGCCGATGGTAGTCGGACTTACGTTCCGCGAGAGTAGGACGTTGCCAAGCATTTTATTAATCCACAGTAGCTCAGTGGTAGAGCTATCGGCTGTTAACCGATCGGTCGTAGGTTCGAGTCCTACCTGTGGAGCCATGGCCCCTTGGTCAAGCGGTTAAGACACCGCCCTTTCACGGCGGTAACACGGGTTCGAGTCCCGTAGGGGTCATTTTATGGAGAATTAGCTCAGCTGGGAGAGCATCTGCCTTACAAGCAGAGGGTCGGCGGTTCGAACCCGTCATTCTCCACCATTTTTGAATTACATATCGGAGGGGTAGCGAAGTGGCTAAACGCGGCGGACTGTAAATCCGCTCCTTCGGGTTCGGCAGTTCGAATCTGCCCCCCTCCACCATCTTATTGGGCTATAGCCAAGCGGTAAGGCAACGGACTTTGACTCCGTCACTCGCTGGTTCGAATCCAGCTAGCCCAGCCATAAGAGCCATTAGCTCAGTTGGTAGAGCATCTGACTTTTAATCAGAGGGTCAGAGGTTCGAATCCTCTATGGCTCACTCATTGATCCTATCTTCGGATAGGGTCTTTTTTTGGTTCTCTGTCAAACATGAAATTATTTATACATCAGTCCGATTTATTATAGAACCCTTTTTTGTTGCTTCTATACTTTTAACGGTGGGTGAGTTATTTACTCACCATTGTTTTGAATACTACAAAAGCGTACTAAGTAACAAAGTTTTGTCACTTAGCATGTTATATCTTCACCAACCGACGTTGCCCCCTTTTTATACAGCCAATTTCTCAAAAAATATTTAATGTATAAACATTGTATATTTTATACGTTACTAAAATGAATGAACACGAAAACATAGATATTCATTCAAAAAATGTCATATCAATAATTTTAAGCACACTTCCGCTATTTGACACACACTTGCGAATACAAAATGAAAGCTATATGATGATTTTAAGGCTTTAACACACGTGTGAGGGGAAAAGCGTGTCTTAATCTAAAATCACAAAGGGGTTATACATATGAATAAAACTATTGAAATTATTGGTGCACCTATAACATTTGGACAAAAAAAGCTAGGGGTTAATTTTGGACCTGATGCGATTCGCTATGCAGGGGCAGTGGAAAGGCTCAAAAGAATTGGGCACCGCGTCATTGACAGCGGAAATGTGCAAACACCAGAAATTGATTTAGAAAAATTTCACGCCCAACAAGAAGGTTTACAAAACTATGATGAAATTTTAGCATTTTCAAATGATTTAAAGGATAAAGTCTCAGATAGTATTAAAAATCAACATTTTCCGGTTATTTTAGGCGGTGATCATTCATTAGCGATTGGTTCTATTTCTGGAGTGAGTCAGCATTATAAAAATCTAGGAATTATTTGGTATGATGCACATGGGGATTTAAATTTACCTGAAGAATCTCCTTCAGGAAACGTTCATGGAATGCCTTTGCGTGTGCTTGCCGGTGAAGGTGAGGAGGCGCTTGTTCATTTAGGAGGGTTTGCACCTAAAGTAAAACCAGAAAATATTGTCTTAATTGGGATGCGCGATTTGGATTATGGGGAGCGCGCTTATATTAAGAAACATCAAATTAAAACGTATACGATGGCAGAAATCGATGAGATGGGTATTAAAAAGGTAATTCAAGAGACGATAGAATATCTGAAAGAACGTACAGATGGCATCCATTTGTCGTTAGATGTTGATGCATTAGATCCTGAAGAAACACCAGGAACAGGCACAAAAGTACTCGGGGGACTCACTTATCGTGAAAGTCATTTTGCATTGGAACAATTGCAAAAATCAGGGTTGGTTACTTCTATGGATTTAGTAGAGGTAAACCCTTTGTTGGATATAGGAAATAAAACTGCAGAGCAAGCTGTTGCATTATTAGGTTCATTCTTTGGTGAGAGTTTACTCTAATAATTTAACGTATTCAACCTATTAGACGTTTAACCGTTTAATAGGTGTTTTTTTATGTAAGAAAATGAATAGAACATTATTTTCATATATGACAGTGGCCGCAATGCTTGCTATAATATGGATTATGGGAATAGATTACCGGAGGAGATGCTATGCAAATTTCTAACCTCTTTCAAAATTTAAGTACGCTTGAGGTCATTACAGGCATTCTAGATTTATTAATTGTATGGTATGTCATCTATCTCCTTATAACCGTATTTAAAGGAACTAAAGCAATTCAATTGTTAAAAGGGATTTTATTTATACTGGTAGGTAAAGGGATTAGTGAATATTTACAGTTAACAACGACTTCAAGACTTTTTGACTTAGTGATGCAATGGGGCTTTCTAGCCATTATTGTTATTTTTCAACCTGAGATTAGACGTGCGTTAGAACAACTTGGAAGAGGGAGTTTGTTCAAACGTTATGCGATGACATCTTCAGTTGAAGTACCTAAACTCGTTGAATCGGTGTCAAAAGCAGTCCAGTATATGGCTAAACGTCGTATTGGAGCTTTAATTGTCTTTGAAAAAGAGACAGGGTTACAAGATTACATAGAGACTGGCATTCCGATGCATTCTGATATTTCACAAGAACTACTCACAAACGTCTTTATTCCTAATACGCCATTACATGATGGGGCGATGATTATTCAAGGTGACAAAATTGCTACGGCTGCAAGTTACTTGCCTTTATCAGATAGTCCTAAAATTGCGAAAAGTTTAGGAACGAGACATCGTGCGGCTGTGGGTATTTCTGAAGTTTCTGATGCATTTACAGTTGTTGTCTCTGAAGAAACGGGCTCCATCTCCGTGACATTTGATGGTAAATTACGTAAAGATATTTCTGTTGAAGCTTTTGAAGAGTTGCTCACTGAACATTGGTTCGGATCACATTTTTCTAAGAAGGGCGTGAATTAAATGTTTGAATCAAAATGGGGACTGAGATTTTTTGCATTTATTCTCGCACTGTTGCTCTTTTTATCAGTGAATAATGTATTCGGCGAATCTTTTAGCACAGATACTATATCAAATGATGGCAATAAAACTATCAAAAACGTGCCTGTCGAAGTCATTAACAACAATAAAAATTTATATGTTTCAGGAGCGCCCGATAGTGTAGATGTAGAGTTGAGTGGACCTCAGTCTAAAATTTTACAAGCTCAAAAAGTAGAAGACTATAAGGTGACGCTCGATGTATCTGATGCAAAGACAGGGGACCAAACGGTGGACTTTCAAGTGAGAGGATTAGATAAAGATATCAATTATCGTGTCTATCCTAAAGAGGCAAATCTTTCTATAGAGAAAAAAGAAAGTAGAACAGTTACAGTTGAACCGAATACAAGCCCTTATGCTGTCGATGCCAATTATATGATTAAGGAAGAATCTGTCTCACCACGAACTGTAAAAGTAGTAGGAGGCAAAGAACAACTTGATCGGATTGCGTTTGCAAAAGCAAGCTATACAAATGATGTAGGTATTTCCGAAAAGACGACCGCGCAAGCGAAAGTGGCAGTGTTTGATAAAAATATGAATAAACTTGATGTTCAAGTTGTACCCGCTTCAGTTGATTTGAGCGTGGATGTGGAACCTTATCATAAAAAAGTAAAAGTTAAAGTAACACGTAAAGGCAATCCTCAAGAAGGCACCTCTATTTCGGATGTCAGTCTAGATAATGAGACCATTGATATTTATGGCAATCGAAATGATTTAGAAGATATTGACGAAATTACCGGTCAGGTGGATGTCAATAACGTTTCAGAAACGACAAAGAGGGAAGTTAAATTAGACTTACCACAAGGCGTAACTTATTCAAAACCATCAGCAGTGGAAGCGAATATTAAAGTAAATTAATGATGAGATATAAAGGAGAAATGAATTATGGGTAAATACTTTGGTACAGACGGTGTAAGAGGCGTTGCAAACCAAGAATTAACTCCAGAACTTGCATTTAAACTTGGGCGTTATGGTGGCTACGTCCTTGCACATAATCAACATAAAGACCACCCACGTGTATTAGTCGGAAAAGATACGCGTGTTTCAGGTGAAATGTTAGAACATGCGTTAATTGCAGGTCTTGTATCGATTGGTGCAGAAGTAATGCGATTAGGCGTCATTTCAACACCAGGTGTCGCATATTTAACAAGAGAGATGGAAGCTGAATTAGGTGTGATGATTTCAGCCTCTCACAATCCTGTGGCGGATAACGGCATTAAGTTTTTTGGGTCTGACGGATTTAAGCTTTCAGATGATCAAGAGAATGAAATAGAACAACTGTTGGATCAAGAGCATCCAGACTTACCACGTCCAACTGGAAATCAAATTGTCCATACCTCTGATTACTTTGAAGGGGCTCAAAAATATTTAAGCTATTTGAAATCGACAGTTGATGTCAACTTAGAAGGCCTCAAAATTGCACTAGATGGTGCACATGGCTCTACAGCTTCTTTAGCGCCATTCTTATTTGGTGATTTAGAAGCGGATACTGTGACAATTGGATGTAATCCAGATGGTTACAATATTAATGATGGTGTGGGTTCGACGCATCCTGAAACATTGGCAAAAACAGTTGTCGAATCAAAAGCTGATTTTGGTTTAGCTTTTGATGGTGATGGAGATCGTCTCATCGCAGTTGACGAACAAGGTCATATTGTTGACGGGGATCAAATCATGTTTATCATTGGTCAAGAAATGGCGAAAAATCGTGAATTAAATGACAATATGATTGTTTCAACAGTTATGAGTAATCTCGGTTTTTATAAAGCATTAGAGCGTGAAGGCATTGCTTCTAACAAAACAAAAGTGGGAGATCGCTATGTCGTAGAAGAAATGCGTCGTGGAAACTATAATCTAGGTGGAGAGCAATCAGGTCATATCGTCATGATGGATTATAATACTACTGGTGATGGTCTTTTAACAGGGACTCAATTAGCTGCAGTTGTGAAACGCTCAGGTAAAAAATTAAGTGAGCTAGCCGCCCAAATGCAAAAATATCCACAGTCATTAGTCAATGTACGTGTAACAGATAAACATGGTGTGGAGGACAACCAAGATGTCCAAGCGATCATGCGCGATGTTGAAGAAGAGATGAATGGCGAAGGACGTATTTTAGTACGACCTTCAGGTACTGAACCATTAGTGCGTGTGATGGTTGAAGCAAAAACTGATGAAGATGCAGAACGTTTTGCACAAACAATCGCAAACGTCGTAGAAGAAAAAATGGGATTATAATATAAAAGCAGTGAGCGTGTATAGTGCTCACTGCTTTTTCTTTATCCGTATTTAATTATAAAGCATGATAGGCTGATTCAATTTCTTGAGCGAGTGTTTTATTCACTTCGGCATGCTGCATCAAAAATGTTTGCATGCCTTCTTCTTGTAATCGCTTGTTTTTCTCAATGGTTTCAGCATCATTCTGATCTGTATAATGTAATGCATACGCTGCTAGTTGTGTTAAAGCTGTATGCGGTTCGTTTTTAGCGTGTAAAGCTTTCAATGGTTTCATAATGCGATCATTTGGGCCTAATTTACGAAGAACTCCACGGCCTACACGTGTAATATCATCAGATAAATAAGGATTTTGATAGCGTTCAATGATCGTCTCTCTATATGTTTTCATTGTGTCATTATCAAAATCAAACTGTGTAGTAATATAGTTACTTGTTTCTTCAAGTACGCGTTCTAAACCTTTAAAAATCGACGTGTCGTTAATGGCTTCTAAAATCGTTGAATGATGAAAATATTGACCCGCATAAGCAAGATAAGCATGACCAGTATTCACAGTGAGTAATTTTCGTTCAATATAAGGCGTTAAAGCTTCAACGTATTTAACCCCTTGTAATTTTTGACCATACCAAGTGTCCGCTTCGATAACCCATTCATAAAATGGTTCAACTGTCACATCAAGTATATTTTCATTATGTTGAATTGGCACAATGCGGTCTACAGCTGCATTAGAAAAATGGATGTGTGTTTCAAATGGGCCAACTTCTGCTTCTAATGCACTTTGGAGTTGATCTGTCGCATTAATCGCATTTTCACAAGCGACGACATTGACGGCAGTTTGACGTCTTTTTAACACGGGAGCCAGTGACTTAGCAATCATCGGTAAAATATTCACACCAACAGCAGTTGTAATTAGATCTGCTTCTAAAATAGCGTCCTCTAATGCATTTGCATCTTCAGTTGAATGTAAAGCAGTGACCTGCGTTACATTGTTTTTCGTTTGTGCTTCATTCGCAAGGGTGACGGTATAGGATTGTTCTTGTTTTAAGGCTTGTACGATATCGCTATTGACATCTGCAAATGTCACCTCATATCCATTGTCTGCTAATATAAAACCAATGAAACCTCGGCCAATATTTCCTGCGCCAAAATGTAAAGCTTTCATTATGCATCCGCCTCCTCAAAGACACGTCGAATCGTAGCACCATCTTTTGCATGAATAATTTTTTCAACGTTTTCTTCTTCACTAAAAGCAATCGCAATTTGAGAAAGGAGGTCAAGATGTTCGCCATCTTTACCTGCGATGCCAATAACAACTTTCACTTCTTCGCCATTCCAATCCAAACCGTCAGGAATTTGAATTAAAGATAAGCCCGAAGTGAGGACTTCATTTTTAGCCTCATCAGTTCCGTGAGGGATCGCAAGGGCATTTCCCATAAAAGTAGAAACCAATTGTTCACGCGCTTTCATAGCTTGAATATAGCTTTCAGTGACAACCCCCTTAATCGATAAAGTAAGTAACTTACTTCTTCATCGTAAGCGCTGTCATTATCGTCAGCAATGCAAACTAAATTCGGGTTTGTCACTTTGAGAATGACAAATCACAATTAACGTCGTTTTTATAGGGATTATATTTTTAGAAGAATGCGTTGAGTGAGAGAACGCGATTAATTCAAAAATAAAATTTCGCGGGGAGAGGAGGTTTAATAAAAGCAATCTACATCAAAAATGATATTCATATGCCCGAAGATTTAATATTGAAGTCAATTCATTTGATACAAATGTGTAACAATTTCAAATAAATTTTGTGTGAACGCACGAATAATTATTTGCAATATGTAAAGATGAAAGTGTAAAATAAGTTATATTGTTTTGAAAGGAGGATAGAGGGTACATCAATAAAAGCGCCAGCACAAGTGAGTGATACAACCATACTCTATATTTTAAAACAGAAAATATATGAGGGTTATTGATGTCGCTTGTAGACGAGGAGGATAGTGATCGAACTTTTTCGGCGGATGCTATCCCGGATGTGGCTCATTCGTTAGCTTATTAATTAAATCAGCAAGGTGACTTGTTGGACAAAGTTAATAAGATCGCCAACATAAAAAATAGAGATGAAAAGCGATGCTTAACTGCTCGAAAGGTGAGTCTCTCCATTAAAACAGAATGGGGACCTGATCAAAAGAGTGTTCAAAGCACCGTTATTTCAATGTGGAGGAAAAAATTATGTGCGGAATTGTAGGTTATATTGGTACACAAAATGCAAAAGAAATTTTATTACGTGGACTTGAAAAGTTAGAATATCGTGGTTATGACTCAGCAGGTATTGCGACACGCGATGAACAAGGTGTGACTGTTACTAAAGCGCAAGGTAGAATTGCTGAATTACGTAAAGAAGCTGAAAAAGCAGGTGACGGTTCAACAGGTATTGGACATACACGCTGGGCAACACACGGTGTCCCTAGTTATGAAAACTCACATCCACATCAATCATCAAGTGAACGTTTTACGTTAGTTCATAATGGTGTAATTGAAAACTATGAGGAATTAAAACAAGAATACATTCCTCATGTGGAATTGAAATCAGAAACAGATACAGAAGTTATTGTACAATTAGTTGAACATTTTTCAGAAGAAGGCTTATCTACAGAAGAAGCTTTTACTAAAGTAATTAGTTTATTACACGGTTCTTATGCACTCGGTTTATTAGATTGTGAAGATGAGAGCACAATTTACGTAGCGAAAAACAAATCTCCATTATTAGTTGGTATTGGGGATGACTTTAATGTTATTGCCTCTGATGCATTAGCGATGATTCAAGTCACAAGTGAATATAAAGAATTAAAAGACCAAGAAATCGTACTTGTGAAACGTGACAGCGTTGTGATTAAAGATTTGAACGGACAAGTGATTGAACGTGAAAGCTATACAGCTGAAATCGATGCATCTGACGCTGAAAAAGGCATTTATAGTCACTACATGTTAAAAGAAATTCACGAACAACCTGCTGTTATGCGTCGTATCATTCAAGAGTATGAAGATGAGTCAGGGAATCTAAAAATTGATCCTGAAATTGTGAAAGATGTGAGTTCAGCCGACCGTATTTATATTATTGCGGCAGGGACAAGTTACCATGCGGGTCTTGTAGGTAAAGAATTTCTCGAAAAATGGGCGGGCGTGCCTACGGAAGTTCATGTAGCTTCTGAGTTTGTTTATAACACGCCATTACTTTCTAAAAACCCATTATTTATCTACATCTCTCAATCTGGAGAAACTGCAGATAGTCGTGCAGTACTTGTTGAAACAACAAAATTAGGACACAAGTCTTTAACAATTACGAACGTAGCGGGTTCTACTTTATCTCGTGAAGCGGACCACACATTATTGTTACATGCAGGACCTGAAATTGCCGTTGCATCAACGAAAGCGTATACGGCGCAAATTGCTGTATTATCTATCCTTTCTCAAGTTGTGGCTAAAGAACATGGCCGTGAAACGAACATTGATTTATTGCCTGAATTAGCGAAAGTGACAGCTGCAATTGAAACTATCGTGGACGATGCACCAAAAATGGAACAAATTGCGACAGATTTCTTAGAAACAACACGCAATGCCTTTTTCATTGGTCGTACAATTGACTTCAATGTCAGCCTTGAAGGTGCACTTAAGTTAAAAGAAATTTCATATATTCAAGCAGAAGGATTTGCAGGCGGTGAATTAAAACACGGCACAATCGCATTAATTGAAGAAGGTACACCTGTCATTGCCCTTGCGACACAAGAAGGGGTTAACCTTTCTATTCGTGGTAACGTAAAAGAAGTTGTTGCACGTGGTGCCAACCCATGTATCATTTCAATGGAAGGACTAGAAAAAGAAGGGGATACGTATGTTATTCCTCATGTACATGAATTATTAACGCCACTCGTTTCAGTCGTTACATTACAATTAATTTCTTATTATGCAGCATTACACCGTGATTTAGATGTGGATAAACCACGAAACCTTGCTAAATCAGTGACTGTAGAATAATTCTTAAATAAAGCTTAAAGACGGCGATTTGCCGTCTTTTTTGTATGCAAAAATAGCCGATTTTGGTACGATGAGTGTAATATGTAAAAAGGTGTGGTGGCCATGTTAATTTCATTGAAGAATGTCTCAAAAACGATAGAGGGACGGGAAATACTAAAAGATATCAATTGGCAAGTCAATAAAGGCGAGCATTGGCTAGTGTATGGCTTAAATGGTGCCGGCAAAACAACATTATTAAATATTGTAAATGCTTATGAGTTTGCTACAACCGGAGAAGTGGTATTGTTTGGACATCGCCCAGGTGAAATAGGCTATTCGGCGCAAGATGTGAGAGCACAAATGGGCTACATTTCATGTGAGCTTTCTGGGAAATTTCAACCTGAAGAGACCGTCAGGGATGTGGTATTAAGCGGTTTTCGTCAAACGATAGGTTTATATCATACACCGACACAAGAAGAAATCAATCGGGCAAAAGATGTGCTTGAACAGTTAAATATAGCCGGATTTGAATCTCAATGCTTAGGTAAGTTATCTTCAGGTGAGCAACAACGCGTTTTGTTAGCACGTGCGATTATTAACCGACCTAAAGTTTTGGTGTTAGATGAACCTACAAATGGCTTAGACTTTGTAGGACGTGAACAATTTATAGATACATTAAAACGCATGTATTATCACTATCCTGAAACAGCTTTAATTTATGTCACGCACTTTATTGAAGAAATTTCAAGTGATGTTAACCAGGCGCTATTGTTAAAAGAGGGCTCCATTCATGCCAAAGGTGAAATAGAAGATGTACTCAATGGACACCACCTTTCTAAGTTATTTAATATGCCTGTTAAAGTCTATCATCACCATCATCGATACCAAATCGTGCGTTTGTAATGAGCATTGATTCATGAAGATAAACATGAAACAATATAGAAGAAAGTATTGTGGAAAGGAAAAGGATTATGAAAAACGTGAAAGCAATTTTTTTAGATATGGATGGGACATTACTGCATGAAAATAACCGTGCATCAGAAAACACTGCGTCAGTGATTACAAAACTACGAAACAAAGGTTACCGAGTGTTTCTAGCGACGGGAAGAGCTTATGAAGAAATTCATTTACTTATTCCAAAGGATCTTGAATTTGATGGAATCATCTCTTCCAATGGAACTTTAGGACATATTCATGAGCAAGTGTTGTTTGAGCATGATTTAAGTGTCACAGCGGTCGAAACAATTGTAGAACAGGCTCAAAAGTCAGGTATTTATTATGAGGTTTTTCCGTTTACAGAATCTCGTTTTGCGCTCACTAAAGATCAATCTTGGATTTTAGAACTTGTAAAAGGAGAAAAACCAAATCAAGTCGCCGAGAGTGAATGGTTGTCTCGTCATGAAGCGATAAAGGAAAAACTGACATGGCGACACGATATTCCGGATGACTTAGGCTATTCAAAAATGTACTTGTTTCACCCCGATTTAAATAAAATTGAAGCTTTTCGTAATGCCATGCATGAGCAAAGTGAAACATTAAAAATTGAAGTGTCTAATTCAACACAAAATAATGTAGAAACGATGAAATATGGCATTAATAAAGGCACTGGGATACAAGAAATGTGTCAACATTTCGATATTGACCTCTCTGAAACACTTGTGATGGGAGATAGTGATAATGACCGTACGATGTTTGAAGTAGGTGCAGTGACTGTAGCCATGAAAAATGCTAAGCCCCATATTAAAGCATTAACTGAATATGAAACAGAAGATGATAATAATGAAGACGGTGCAGCAAAGTTTTTAGAAAAACACTTGCTTACATAAAATAACAAGCTCATATTAAAGTAAAAACCAGGGCGGAATTATTCCGTCCTGGTTTTTACTATCAATATTAATCTATTATTTCACTTGTTTTTCTTGTTTTTGGCCACGTCTTACAAAATATTGAACAATGGTACCGATTATAAAGAAATAAACAAAGAAACGCAGTAAGAAGTATACAATCACAGTGATAAGTTTAATAATGTTTAACGTTTCTAATGAAAGTTGACTCACTAAATTTGATAGTAACTGCAATATTGGCAAGGCAAATAATATTAAGATAAAGTTCAAAATGAGAAGGCCAATAAAGAATGGTAAAAATGTTTTTTGTTTGTTGCGAATACCAGACCAACCTAGTTTGATGAGTTCTTTTAAAGGACGTTTTGGCTCTTCAACATAAGCGACAGTCATATTCGTAACAAATATACATACAAACCAAATGATAATACTACTAATGATTGAGATAATCACAAACCCAATCAAGATGATTGTTTGTAGTGTCCCATTACTAAGTGAAAGATCTCTTAAAGATAGTATTAACGTGCTTAATAATGATTTAAGTCCCATGCTAACAAGTGTATTTATAGCTGACATAAGTACAAGACAAAGTGTTACAAATAAACCAAGTTTAACGGCCTTCAACCAACGACCACCCGTAAATGACTTGAAAATGTCTGTAAATTTAACTGATGTATGATCATGAATCGCGTGATAAAAAGTGCGAATAGATCCAGTAAATAATGGGTAGATGAGGAAAACAAAAATGATGAGCGTAAGGACGATAAATCCTATCATCGTCAAGATAATGTTTTGAATGCTTCCTTGTCCCATCATCATTGATATTGAAGCCATTTGTATCAATTGTTGAAATGGAATAAAAATCAACATGAGTATAACGGCCATTAATAAAAAGTTGACAAAGTTCGCTAATAATAACGTCTTTCTTTGAGATTTGGAATTGTGCCAAAATAATTTTGTGAATTTAAACACCTGCGAGCACTCCTTTCAATACTTAACACATTATCAAAATATATTGGTTTTGGAAATCAATAAGGTAAAAATAAGTTATTTTTCTGGTGATTAAACTTCAAAAATAAAGATATTAACTAGAAAAGGGTCATTTCATTCGTTTTAGACCTTTTTAAAATGATATTTTGTTTCAACGATTATTGAATTTAATGGGCGACTGAGAAACTTATTTGTTAAAATAAATATGAGGTGAGATGGGGGATGAAAATTTCAAATCAAAAGATTTACGAGCAAATCGCTAATGATTTAATAGAGCAAATTGAAAAGGGACAATTACAAGAAGGGGAACGTCTTCCTTCTATACAAGCATTAGCCAAAACATACGGTGTGAGTAACGCCTCTATGCGAGAAGCATTAAATGCTTTACGTATGATAGGTTTAATCGAAATCAAACATGGTTATGGGACGTTTGTCAAACAAAAGCAGCCACAGTTATTTGATTTTAAAGATCAAGCGTTAACGCAAAAACGTGTAAAAGATATTTTAGAATTACGTGAAGCTGTTGAAGTAAAAACGGCAAGTTTGGCTTCTGAAAGACGAACTGATCAAGATTTAGTCGCCATGAAAAAAGCATTAGATGAAATGGAACACGCAATTCAAAATAATACGTCTGGTGAAGTGGCGGACTTAAATTTTCATTTAGCGATTGCTAAAGCCACGGACAACCCTTTTTTATACGAGTTACTCAACAACATTGCGGATAAGATTCAACATACAATGAAAGGAACGCGTCATATTTATTTATATAGTCGTCAAAAACGAATGGAAAAATTGTTTCATGAACATATGGAAATTTATGATGCCATCCAAAGACAAAATGAGACAGATGCTGCTCAGAAAATGACAATCCATTTACAAGAGGTGCGACAAACACTTGTCGATAATTATATTGTAGAATCATAGAAAAACAGAGGCGTGTACTAGGAATTTGAAATGTGGATGAAAGACTTAATTTCGTTGAGATGTCCTAGGCACGCGCTTTTTAATTGTGTTACAATCACTGTATAACTTAGCAAATACTTACGCGAATACATAGAAATTATAGATAAGAATGTGAGGTGACATCCCCATGCCTTTAATGTTAAAGCCGGTTTTTCAGGAACGACTTTGGGGAGGTACAAACTTAGCACAATATGGTTACGTGTTACCTAGTGACCATATCGGTGAAGTATGGGGAATATCGGCACATCCTCATGGTGCGAATGAAATTTTAAATGGCCCATATCAAGGGATGACGCTAGACGACGTTTGGGCGACGTACCCTAAACTATTTGGGGAATTTCCGACAAAGAAATTCCCATTACTAACAAAGATATTAGATGCAACACAAAAACTCTCTGTTCAAGTGCATCCAGATGATACGTACGCCTATGAATTTGAAAATGGCGAATCTGGTAAAACAGAATGTTGGTATATCTTGGATGCAAAACCAGGGGCGGAAATTATATATGGGACAAATGCAGATTCAAAAGAAACGTTAGCAAAATTACTAGATGAACGTCGTTTTGATGAGCTTTTTAAACGTGTGCCTGTCGAAGCGGGCGATTTCTTTTATGTTCCTGCAGGGACAGTCCATGGTATTGGCGAAGGTATCATGATTTTAGAGACGCAACAATCGTCAGATACGACTTATCGTATTTATGATTACGACCGCCGTGACCAAAATGGACAATTGCGTCCTTTACACATTGAAAAAAGTAAAGATGTGATTCAGTACGGAAATGAAAGTCCCAATGTCATCCCTACCACCGAAGTGATTGAAACACATAAAAGAACCACATTTGTACAAAATGAATTCTTCACGGTTGTGAAATGGGAAATAGACGGTACGTTGAATTATATGAAACCAAGAGAGTTTGTTTTAGTCTCAGTTTTAGAGGGACGCGGGGAACTTATTGTTGATGGAGAAATTTATCCTATTGAGAAAGGCCATCACTTTATTTTAACGGCAGAAGATTTGGACAATGTATTTGAAGGTGAATTTACATTAATCATCAGCTATGTCTAAGGGCGGTGTTTCGAATTTGAAAAGTGGTTTATATATTGCGCTAATATGCGGCATTCTTTCAGGTGCTGTCATATTTTTTAATGTTCCTTTATTTCCATCCCCCGTTTTTCCAGTAATCATTGGTTTAATCGGGATTATTGCTACGATATGGACATTTCCAAATCGTGAAATTAGTAGCATGTTAAAGCTTGGGGGAATTATGGTCAACTTATTCCCTGTGATAGTAGGCGTGATTACATTATTTCAAACATAAATCTGACGACTGTCTATCCATTCAAACTATTAGAACGTATTAAATAAATGAAGGAGAACCAAATCATCATGACAGCAGAAACGAACTATTTTTGGCTGAACTGTGGCTATAATCGCTGGAATCATAATGAACCTCTAGTAGGTCAAACCGCTGTATTTGAATCAGGCGCACAATTTAATCCAACACAAGGTTATCGTGCGTTTAAACAAGCTCAAATTGGAGATAAAGTTGTTTTTTATCAAGTCCAAACAGATGCGGGATTACTAGGCTGGGGCGAAATTATCAATGTCGTCACAGGCGCTCAAAATAAAATCCATGTACAATTTAAATTTAAAGAAACGTTTAAATCACTCACGACCGAATATTTAAAACGAAGTGAAGCTTTAGAGTTTCGAATGAATCATATGAAAGAATCCCTATTTAATAAAATTTCTTATGATGAATTTGAATTAATCAAAGGTTTAGGGACAGGAGATGTTTCTGTGCCGCGTTACTTTTATATGGCTGAAACAATCTCATTTGAACCCGGTGAAACTTATACGATATATACACATAATGTCAATGGAATTAAACGTAATGGCTATCATCATTATACACAACTCGAGGTAGGGGATCAGATACTCATTTACAATCGTTATAGCAATCAGTCTGTCATTGGTCGAGCAGAAGTTGCCCATCACATACATACACGACCACCAGAAGCAGGCCGCACAAATAGTACAGCGATCGAAATACGCTATATTGAAGATATTCCACCCGTCAGTCTAATGACCTTAAATAAACATCCTAAATTAAAAAATTTGTATTTCTTACAAGAAAATGCAAAACAAGCTATTGCAAGTTTAACCCCTACGCAATTTGAAGCGATTATGGAAATGAGTCAAAACGGCGGAATGAAAGGACAGTTCGAAACAGTAGGGCATTCAACAGGTGAAAGTACGGGCGATGACATTAAACCGTTCATTCTATTATTAGCAAATGATAAATCAGAAGGGTTAAAAGCAGCAGAATCCTTAGTCGAAAAAGCCAATGCGACACCGGTGATTACAACGGCGCACCCTGATTTTTCGGAAGAAATGTTGTATGGGCGTTATTTACCAAATGAAGCAAGCGCGATGTATTACCGTGAAGGATTTATCACCGAGTTGATGCCAAAAACAGAACGTCAATATCTTGTTATTGACCAGTTTGAACGATTAGACCTCGATATTTTTCAAATGTTTATCAATGTACTAGAAGGTTACGAGATGACGTTGCCACGTTATAATCGCGACGGCAGTATGGTAAAGTGGAGTTTGCGTAAAGATTCATTTTATCGTTTTAATCCTAATTGGCATATTGTAGGTGTAACCTATTTGAGTCCTCAAGAGGTTAAAGAACAATTTTCACCACAATTTTTGAAATATGCCCGTATTATTCAAGTGAAACATTAATAAAAATATAATCATTCCACTCATTTAAAAGGGAGAGATACCGAAATGTTTTAACTTTCGTATCTCTTTTTTTAATCTTTGAAAAATCGTTGCGCTCATTTAGAAAAAGCTACCTCGAAGATAACCAAATAAAATATAAATATGAAGCCTTTAAAAATGATAGATATAAAACTAATCTAAATCGTCTTGTTTAAATTGACTCTGATTTTTGAGGAAATAAATGAATCGCTCTGGCCAAAATGTATTGTTATAAATATTCTGAATTTTTATTGAAAAACGACTTGAATGGAGATATGTGCTATAGTATTATATTTTGTAAGCGTTTTCAATTTTCTGAGAACAAAACAAAGGGAGTGGCAGTAATATGAATAAGGAACAAGAAAAAAGACCAATTAATGTCTGGTTTGCCTTACTAACATTAGCAGCAATGATTGGCGCAATGCTTTACACCGTTGTCGTCTTAGAACAAGCCCCGCACATTCCACTACTTATAGGAACTTGTGTGGCCATTATCATTGCGATGTGTCATGGCTATCAATGGGAAGAAGTTGAAGAAATGATGTATAAGGGGATACGTCATGCACTTCCTGCAGTTGTCATCATCATGCTTGTCGGACTGATTATTGGAGCTTGGATTGGAAGCGGTATTGTTGCAGCTATGATCTATTACGGATTGAAACTGATTTCACCCGCTTATTTTTTAGCAGTCGTTTGTCTCATTTGTGGTATTGTAGCGTTAGCAATTGGAAGTAGTTGGTCAACGATGGCAACTGTAGGGGTAGCTTCTATGGGCATCGGTATTAGTATGGGACTTTCTCCGGGGATGGTGGCAGGTGCAGTAATTTCCGGCGCTTATTTTGGAGATAAAATGAGTCCGCTATCAGATACAACGAACTTGGCCGCTGGATTAACAAATGTGGATTTATTTGAGCATATTCGCCATATGTTTTATACGACGATACCAGGGTTAATTATTAGTTTAATTGCATTTTTTGTATTAGGACAAATGTACGGGAGCGATCATTTAAATCAAGGCCGTATTGATAAAATAATGAACGCGATTGATCAATCATTTATCATTTCACCATGGTTATTAATTGTACCACTGATTGTTATCGTTATTGTTGCTCTTAAAGTACCTGCATTACCAGCAATTGTGGTTGGTATTGTGCTCGGTTTTTTTGTACAAATTTTTGTGCAAGGAGATTCTATTACAGCAGCTGTTACAGCTTTGCAGACCGGTTATGAAATTGACTCCGGAAATCAAACGATTGATGAATTATTTAATCGTGGCGGTTTAGAATCTATGTTTTATACCATTTCTTTAACATTAGTCGCAATGACGTTCGGTGGATTACTTGAATATTCTGGTATGTTAAAAGCATTAATTTCAGTTATTTTGAAAGTGGCTAAAAATACAGGTACGTTAATTGCTTCTGTTATCATTTCTTGTTTCGGAACAAACCTGACATGTTCAGAACAATACATATCGATTATCGTTCCTTCAAGAATGTATGTATCTACATTTATTGACAAGGGATTACATCCTAAAAATTTATCGCGCGCTTTAGAAGATGGGGGAACTTTAACTTCAGTCTTTGTACCGTGGAACACTTGTGGTGTATTTATTGCGTCAACATTAAGTGTATCTGTCGTAGAGTATGCGCCTTTTGCCATATTAAACTTTATCGTTCCTATCATTTCGATTATTTATGGCTTTACCGGTTTTAAAATTATAAAACTGACTAAAGAAGAGCAAGCGTATTATAAAGCTCAAGAAAGTTTAACTTAACCCTTATTAATGAGGACTTAAACATAGTGATATATAAGACGTGAAATTTGAAAAGTGACTGAAAAGAAGTACAATGAGAGGTAAATCATACAATGAAGAGGTGAAAATATTGCCTATAGTATATTATGATGACCGATGTATTTACTGTTACAATTATGTCATTTGGTTAATCCGTCATGGACTACCACGCAATTATCAATTCGTGCCTTTGAAAAGTGCCTCTGGCGAGCAACTTCAGAAAGTCAACCCAGAAGTACTGAGTTATAATAGCGTTATTTTACAGGAAGGGACGCAGTTAACGTATCAATCGACAGCAATTATAAGACTAATTTATCAGCTGAAGGGATACAAATGGCTATCGATGCTTATTTGGTTCATTCCTAAGCCTATTCGAAATTTTGGATATCAATGGTTTGCAGAGCATCGAGATAAAATGTGGAAAACCACTTGGGCTAAAGCAACACATGAAGAACAACAATACTTTATCGGAGAACAATATGTCGATATCAAAGGATTAGCCCAACGATCAAATTAAATTGCCGTTATTATTGAAGTGTGTTAAAAGGACATGTATTAAAAAAACTTTTATGCCAGGAAGTCCTATATCGATTTCAAAAAGAAAAACAAACCTTTCAAGCTACAGAAAGGTTTGTTTTTTATATAAATAGGCCAGTGATTTATCACCGTAATCAAACGATGTTATTCAGCGATTTCTAAGGCAACTTCCATCATTTGAGTAAATGAATTTTGACGTTCTTCCGCTGTTGTTGCTTCATCTCTTAATAGGTGGTCACTTACAGTGAATATACCAAGTGCTTTTTTACCTGCTTTAATCGCATTTAAATAAAGACCTGCAGATTCCATTTCAACACCTAAAATGCCCATTTCAATCCATTTTTCATTAAAGTTTTCGTTCGCATTGTAGAAGGTATCTGACGATAAAATATTACCAACATGAGTTGTCGCACCAATTTTGTCAGCCGCTTCTTTAGCTTTAACAACTAAATCAAAGTCTGCAAGAGGGGCGAAGTTGCCAGGGAATTGGAATTGATCAACATAACTAGAATTTGTAGAAGCTCCTTGACCAATAATAATATCATACAGATTCACATTTTCTTGCATGGCCCCGCAAGAACCAATACGGATAATTGTATCAACATCAAAGAAATTATATAGTTCATAAGAGTAGATACCGATACTTGGAATACCCATACCTGAGCCCATGACAGAAACTTCTTTCCCTTTATAAGTTCCTGTGTAACCAAACATATTACGAACGTCGTTAAACTGTTCAACATTTTCTAAAAAATTTTCTGCAATAAACTTGGCGCGTAATGGGTCCCCAGGCATTAAAACGGTTTTTGCGATTTTTTTACCATTCGGTTGAATATGTGGTGTGCCTTGTGTCATCGAAAGCAACTCCTTTTATTATATTTTATCTTTTTAAAGATAACAGATTGCTGTATAAATGTCGATGGATTCTATGTTTGTCTAACTGGTGACAACGTATTTTAATCCTATGTTTTAACATAGGGGATTCATTTATTGAAATGAATGTATCGTGTATAATAGATATGGATGTATAATTATAGATTAAAAAAGAGAAGAGGGGATTTACCATGAGAATGGTGGATATGATTTCAAAAAAGCGTGACGGTCATGCCTTATCATCAGAAGAAATTAAATTTATTATTGATGGGTACACAAAAGGCGAAATTCCTGATTATCAAATGTCTAGCTTAGCGATGGCAATCTATTTCCAAGATATGACTGATGAAGAGCGTGCAGCTTTAACAATGGCAATGGTTGAATCTGGAGATAAAATTGATTTGTCTAATATTGAAGGCATTAAAGTCGATAAGCATTCTACAGGAGGCGTAGGAGATACAACGACACTCGTGTTAGCGCCACTTGTGGCAGCGCTTGGTATTCCTGTTGCTAAAATGAGTGGCCGTGGTTTAGGTCACACGGGAGGTACAATTGATAAATTAGAATCAGTAGAAGGATTTCATGTAGAAATTTCTGAAGACGAATTTATTCAATTAGTAAATGAAGCTAAAATCGCAGTGATTGGTCAAACTGGGAATTTAACGCCTGCTGATAAAAAAATCTATGCCCTTAGAGATGTCACAGGTACAGTCAATTCCATTCCTTTAATTGCGTCTTCAATCATGAGTAAAAAAATTGCAGCAGGTGCTGATGCGATTGTTTTAGACGTAAAAACAGGTAAAGGGGCGTTTATGCAAACAGTAGAAGATGCTGAAGCGCTCGCACATGCAATGGTAAAAATTGGTAATCAAGTAGGACGTCAAACGATGGCGATTATTTCTGATATGAACCAGCCATTAGGACGTGCGATTGGAAATGCACTCGAACTCAAAGAAGCGATTGATACACTTAAAGGACAAGGTCCAGAAGACTTAACAGAGCTTGTGTTAACACTTGGGGCTCAAATGGTGGTATTGGCGCAAAAAGCGGAAACGTTAGAAGATGCACGCGCACAATTGCAATCCGTGATTGATAATGGTGCGGCAGTTGAAAAATTCAAAACGTTTTTAAGTAATCAAGGTGGCGATGCTTCAGTTGTCGATGACCCTTCAAAACTTCCAACTGCGAAATATACATTTGAATTGCCAGCCAAACAGTCAGGGGTTGTCTCTGAAATGGTAGCCAATGAAATTGGGATTGCCTCAATGATGTTGGGGGCAGGTCGCCAAACAAAAGAAGATGACATTGATTTGGCTGTAGGACTTGTATTGCACAAAAAAATAGGTGACAAAGTGAGCGAAGGCGAATCTTTATTAACCATTTATGCCAACCAAGAAGATGTCGCCGCAGTGAAACAAAAATTATATGAAAACATTACAATCTCAGATTCCGCAGAAGCACCCCAATTAATTTATAAAATGATTACGGAGTAGATAAAGATGAAAACAGTACAACGTTATTTGATGGGCATTCCTTTTATAATAGTTGGACTATTACATTTTGTACATGAAGGTAAATTTAGAAAAATTGTTCCTCATTATTTGCCGTTAAGAAAAGAAGCGGTACTCATTACAGGTGTTTGTGAATTAATCATCGGGTTTGGGCTGTTATTACGCAAACCAGGTTATCTTTTTAAACATGCGATTATCGCTTTTTTATGGGCAGTTTTTCCAGCCAATATTTATATGGCCCGTCGTATTGATGACATTGAAGGGATGAATGTACCAAAACCACTTTTATATGCACGACTTCCATTACAATTTTTACTGATGAAATGGATTCGTCATTTATAACAAAAAACTAGGAATAGCGCTCATCTATAAATAGAAAGCCATCAAAATTTACCCGTAGATAAATTTTGATGGCTATTTTTCTTACGACTTAATTCATTTTAGCCTTCACCAAACACGTCATGCCATTGGTTGCGTTTGTCTAAAAATTCTCTTGCGATCGTTTGAGCGCCTTCTAAGGAATGGCTTGCCGCCCAACCGCATTGAACTTCATTACAGGCGGGTACTTCAGTTGCATTTAAAACATCTTGAATCGTTTTTTCAATAATATTTAATACGTCATCATAATCTTTGTGGTTGATGAGTGATACATAAAAGCCTGTTTGACAACCCATAGGGCTTAAGTCCACAATTTTATCAGAGTGATTACGAATATTTTCTGCCATTAAGTGTTCTAAACTGTGAAGTCCTGGCATATCCATATGTTCTTTATTGGGTTGCTTAAAGCGAATGTCGTATTTGTAAATGTCATCTCCGTTTTCACCTTGCATTTTACCTGCTAGACGTACATAAGGTGCAACAACTTTTGTATGATCTAAATTAAAACTTTCTACGTTCATTTTTGGCATCGAATTCATCCTCCTTCATTCGTTGATATCATTTTAACATAACTTCTAAAAGCCGTAATGAGTTACAAATCTTTCACTTTAAAAAAGCGTTATGCTTTAAAATAAAATGATTTCTTTCAGGCCAAATCTAAGATAAAATAGCACTACTTCCGAAAAATTGTGAAAATAATGAAAATACCATGACAAATGATCGAATTTCCGATAAAATGAGTAATAATTAAATACGAATTTATCAAGAGTGGTGGAGGGAATTGGCCCTGTGAAACCCTGCAACCTCATCGAACTTCGATAAAGGTGCTAAATCCAACAATGGTTAAGACCATTGAAAGATAAATGACACAAATGGCAATCAACGTTTGAGACGCTACTATTGATAAGTGGAAGTGTTTTATCGTTGGATGCTTTTTTTGTTTTGAAGGGAGACTTTTTAATGGTATCAGTGAGACAACGCATATTAGATTATATAGATAATCATCGGTTACATTATTTGGATATGAGTCATCAAATTCATGAAAGACCTGAAGTAGGAAATGAAGAATTATTTGCGTCGAGACTTTTAATAGACCAGTTACACGACCATGGTTTTGAGATAGAAAAAGATATTGCTGGTCATTCTACTGGGTTTATTGCGCGCTATGATAGTGGACAAGTTGGACCCACCATCAGTTATTTAGCGGAATACGATGCCTTACCTGGATTAGGACATGCGTGTGGTCATAATATTATCGGTACGTCGAGTGTACTTGCCGGCATCGCATTAAAACAAGTTATAGATGAGCTAGGAGGTTCCGTGGTTGTTTTAGGATGTCCAGCTGAAGAAGGTGGAGAAAATGGGAGTGCCAAAGCGTCTTATGTGAAAGAAGGGATTATTGATGATGTGGATGTCGCACTCATGATACATCCCGGTAACGAAACATATCCTACAATTCCAACTTTAGCTGTTGATGTTTTAGACATTAAATTTTATGGGCGCAGCGCACATGCTTCAGAAAATGCAGAAGATGCTAGAAATGCTTTAGATGCTATGCTTAGTTTCTTTAATGGTGTCGCACAGTTACGACAACATATCCATAAATCAGACCGGGTGCACGGTGTCATATTAGATGGAGGGAAAGCAGCCAATATTATTCCTGATTTTACACATGCTCGCTTTTACACACGAGCGACAACACGAAAATCTTTAGATCAACTGACAGAGCGCGTGCATCAAATCGCAAAAGGGGCTGCAATACAAACCGGATGTGACTATGAGTTTGCGCCAATTCAAAACGGGGTAAATGAATTCATCAAATCACCGCAACTTGATGCGCTGTTTGAACGTTATGCTACTGAATTAGGTGAAGAAGTCAGTCATGATGATTTTGGTTATGGCTCGACAGATACAGGAAATGTAAGCCATGTTGTACCGACGATTCACCCACATATTAAAATTGGACCACGAAGTTTAGTCGGGCACACGCATCGTTTCAGAGAAGCCGCTGCAAGCCCTATGGGGGATAAAGCTTTAATTAAAGGGGCAAAAATCATTGCATTGATGGGCGCGACACTGATTCAAGACAAAGATTTATTTAATACCATTCAAAAGGAACATCAATTATTAAGGGAGAAATTGTAAATGTTGGATGACTCAATTTTAAAACTGGGAGACTTATACGCGAAAGATGTGGTTTATACAGCACGACCTTCATACATTTCAAATCCATGGTTAGAACCCAATGAACATCAGTCTAATTTTTTAACTGGAAGAGAATTACTTATTGCCGATATGCCAGTGATTGTTCATGAAGCAAGTGTCACTGAAAAATTACGCACGTTATTTTCACATGTCAATCAGACGCTACCTGAGAATATCTATACTTTTAAAGATAAAGCAAGCTATGAAGCTTTATTACAAAATTTAACACAACAAGAACAAAAGCGTATTTACACACAATATGTTCACGGAGAAGATTTAATTGCGCCAGAACATTATGCGATGAATAAACAGGTGTTTATTGATTTAAATACCAAATCACGCATTCCAGAGTGGACAGATGGAAAATACTTGCCAAAACGACAAGTCGTCAAAATAGAAGATTTTCACGAAGCGTTAAAACACTGGGACCTCCCTCTTGTGATTAAACCAGGAGATGAACTTCCAACAGCAGGTGGTTATGGTGTTATGATTTGCTATAATCAAAGCGATTTGGAACAAGCGATTGCACGTATCGAAAATGCGAAAGCGGCCACACAAACTTTGATTATCGAACAATGTATCGAGACAGTCGACAATTATTGTGTCCAGTACGCCCTTCATCCAAAGAAAGGCATCATTTACTTAGGGGCTGCTAAACAACTGACAAACGATTACGGTTTTTACAATGGCAATGTGAATGCGATTGACGTTCCAGAGTCCGTGATTCAAGCGGGCTATGAAATTATGAAAATAGGCGTCGACAAAGGCTTCATTGGCGTCGCTGGATTTGATTTACTCGTCGATGCACAACAAAATATTTATGCGATTGATTTAAACTTTAGACATAACGGATCGACAAGTTTATTAGTTTTAGATCCTGTGCTCACCGGAAAATATCATAAATTTTACAGTTATATTTCTGGAGAAGATCAAGAGGCATTCTTTCAAACAATTGAAAAATATGTCAAAAAAGGAGTGCTTTATCCATTATCATTTTATGATGGGGAATATTTTCAACAACCTGTACCTTCGAGATTTGCAGGGATATGGCACGCCGATCATCCGGAAGAGATAGAGCGCTTAGAAGAAGCATTTAAGAAAGAAGCAAATCTTTCATCATAATGACAGCTCTTTTATAAACGATGTTTGACGAATTGAATGCCGTAGTTTATATTCAACTTAAAGAGAGCTCATTAAGAGAGGGAGAAAGGTATGTCATATAAAAATGAACGATTTTACAAAGATATTCTGACTAATGAGCAATTTTTTATTGCTGTTAAAGATAAAAAAATTGTGAAGCATGAGCACAATGGAAAACAATTATTTTGTTTTTGGACGAGAGAAGGCTTTGCTAAAGAATATTTGGAAAACTTGAATGTCGCATTTGATAAACTGATCACGATGGATATTGATCGTTTCACAACTTATGAACTTGACGATATGTTTGATGAGGAAGATGAAGCGGTTGTTAATGTGACGACGGACGCTGAAGGTCATGAAATTAGTATCTTATCTGCATTTAACGACATAATGACCGATATTGATCGATTACGTATTCGAGAGTTTGTCGAAGATGTTTCAAATTCAGATACGGTTTATGGCTTAACGCAAAAAGGGATGAAAGAGTTCATGGTAGTGAGTGATGAAAATGACCATTTTGAACAATCCCATTTTATGCCTGTATGGAGCTTAAGCCAACGCGCAAAACGTGTGGCCCACGAAGACTTCGAATCCTTTGAATTAATCGATGTTGAAGGAGAAGTCTTTGCAGAATGGCTCGATGAATTGCGTGACGATAATCGTTACGTGGCCATCGATTTAAAACCTGGTGTAGTGGGTACCATTGTGAGTGCACAAAAACTGGCGAATGAGTTAACATTTTAACGTAATTCAATCAATCACTATTTACGTACACAAAGCCACCAAAATTTACGCTGATAAATTTTGGTGGCTATTTTAATCCCATATATATCGGTAAAAAGGAACAAAAAGAGGCAAAAATGTCTACAAGGCGATACACTTGTAGACATTTTTGGCTAATATTATCGGTCAAACTTTATAAATATAATGTACCAAGTGCACCTGAGAATGCCCCATTGTTTAAATAATGAGGCGTAAAACCACGTAGAATTGTATAATCAGTGACGACTTGTTGAAGTAAAGGGTTATTGTGGAAAGAAGACCCAATATAGACAACATCTTTAGCGCCGTGTTCTCTTGCGACATGAATTGAAACTGTTGTAACACTTTCACCAACGACACCAATTAATGAAGCTAATTTATCTGCATCAGTAAACGTTTTATCTAAATTTAGTAGAACATGTCCAAAGTTAGAAGCTGTAAGCTCTCCGGAAATGGGAGGGGTATCATTTTTATAAATATGTTTAACTTTTAAATCGATAATATCACGGTTCCCTTGTTGCGCTAAATCGGTTAATTTTTGATAATCTTTGATTTCTGTAAGCAAATATCCTAAACCTTGAATCATGCCACCACCTGTACCAATACCTCCGACACGTTCCTGACCCTGATGATCAGCTAAGTGGATTGACGTGCCAGTCCCAACGTTAGTAAATATATAACGATCGAGTTCGATGCCTTGCTCCTTAAGTAAGATGTCTACACCTTTATCTGCCGCATCAAATTCAATAAAATGTTTTGCTTCACAGTGCAATAAATCATTAAGCACTTTCGCATTACCACCCGTAATACTAATATCTGAACATTTTTTATCATTAAGACTTTGCGCGACTTGTTCAATTTCAGTCGTAAGAAATGTTTGATATTCTCTTTGACCTTCATGTTCAGTTACGATTTTAATTAAAGTTCCACCCGCATCGATTCCGATTCGCATGATATTGTCACCTCAAAATTATTGTTTATCAACAATATATACTATATGATAATCACAAAAATACAAGTTAAAATTTGAATGAAATTAAAAATAGGGGGATTATTTTATGAAATTGAGTCCATATATCGTGGTGAATCATGTGCAAGAGGCCCTTGATTTTTACAAATCAACTTTTGGTGGGGAGGTCATACCGCTTAATGAGCACCAGGGAAAATTACTGCATGCTGAGTTGAAAATACAGGAGGATGTCGTGCTTCATTTATCAGATGATTATGGAAAAGACACCTCAAACACTGGGGCACAAATTTTATTAACTTTTAATAATAAAGAGACGCAACAACGCATTTATGAAGCTTTAAGTGTTAAAGGGAATCCACATATGCCGTTAAATCGTACATTTTTCAATGCGATTCACGGTCAAGTGACAGATCGATATGGTGTCAATTGGTTGTTAAATTGCTTTGTTGAAGAATAAATCAAAAAAACAGTGCATGCGGTACATCCGCACGCACTGTTTTTACATTTCGTTATCTCTTTCGCGTTCTTCAATTGTACGTGAAAAATCTTTTTCATCATCAATGTGCGACATTTGGAAATGTTTCGTATGTTCACGTCGTAAGGCATTCATTAACGCAAAAATCATCAATAGCAAAATGATAGAGAACGGCAGCCCAGTAACGACAGAAGCTGTTTGTAAACTCGTCAAGCCCCCGGCAACCGTCAGAGCGACAGAGATGGCCCCGATAAGAATCCCCCATACCATTTTATGTTTACGTTTAGGATTTTCTACGCCTCCGGTAGCCATACCAGAAACAATGTGTGTGGTTGAATCCGCACTTGTCACAATAAATGTAAAAATTAATATGATAGCGAGTGCGCTAGTGACTTCGTAAAGTGGAAACTTGCTTAATAGCTCAAATAGCGCCACAGTATAATCTTGATCGACCACTTTTTCTATCCCTTCGTTATGATGAAGTGCATAATGAATAGCTGTTCCACCAAATCCTGCAATCCATAAAAATGAAATCATAGGGGGAATAATGAGCACACCCACGACAAATTCTCTAATCGTTCGTCCCCGAGAAACACGGGCAACAAATCCACCGATAAATGGAGACCAAGAAATAACCCAGGCCCAGTAGAAGATGGTCCATTTTTGAATCCATGAATTATCTCCCGTATAAGGATCCATTCTTAAACTATATTGAACAAAATGAGAGATATAGTCTCCAATGGAAACAGTGAATGTTTCAACGATGAAGCGCAAATCACCAACAATGAAGATAAACACTAATAAAATGGCACCAATGATAATATTTAAATTACTTAACCATTTTACTCCGCGATTAAGTCCTGATAAGGCAGAACCTAAAAAGATAAACGTCATGATGAGTGTGATGATTATTAATGTCATATTTGTGTTAGGGACACTAAACACATGATTCAAACCTCCAGCAATTTGTAAAATACCTAAACCGATAGAAGTAGCGATTCCCATAACCGTCGCGATGATCGCGAGAATGTCTATAATATTTCGAAATGGACGTTTGTATGTTTCGCCAAATACGGGTTCCATCGCTGTAGAAATAAGGCCATCCCGTTGTTTACGAAATTGAAAGTAAGCGACGATGAGTCCACTCATAGCAAATATTGACCATTGAGAGATGCCCCAATGAAAGAAAGTATAGCCCATGGCTAAACGCGCCGATTCAGCGGTTTGACCTTTCACTTCTGAAGGGAATGGCGAGTGGAGGTAATGGGTTAAAGGTTCTGCTACACCCCAGAATACAATACCGACACCAAGGCCAGCTGAAAAGAGCATTCCAATCCAGGAAATAAATGAGAATTCTGGCGCTTCATCATCATGCCCTAACTTAAAGCGACCGTATCGAGATAGAGCTAAAAAGATAAGAAAGATATCTAATACAAAAACAATAATTAAAAATAGCCACCCAAAATTGAGCGCAAGGGCATCATATGTATTTTGTGCGTAAATACCGAACCCTTTAGGGAAAAAGGCGGCAAGAAGTGTAAATAATAAAATAATCGAAAAAGAAACGATATAGACGAAATTTCGGTTCTTTTTTTTCTTCGTCAATGTTGCTTTTGATTTTTTCATAATATCCCCTTTCAAGTTTGAAAAATCTGAAAATAGTGTATAGTTAGAGTGCGATAAAACATAATAACTAAAGGAATGAATCTGTAAATGATTAAAAATAAGCGTTTTGATGATATTACTATACATTTGTTTGAAGAGCAATACCGAGATGCGTTATATCAATTTAAATTGAGTGAACGTCAACGTATTTATTCTTCACTCCCTAAAGAAGTACTTGATGATGCTTTGGAAGACCCGAATCGTGTAGCCAATGTCGTGTTCAATGAAAAGGAAGAAATTATAGGTTTTTTTGTCCTTCACCAACACTATCAACATGAAGGGTATGACACACCAGAAGAAGTCGTCTATATTCGTTCTTTATCCATTAACGAAGCGTATCAAGGTCATGGGTATGGCACGAAAATTATGATGAATTTACCAGAGTATGTTCAAACAGTGTTTCCAGATTTTAGTCATTTATATCTTGTCGTTGATGCAGAAAATGAAGCGGCGTGGAATGTTTATGAACGCGCGGGATTCATGCATACGGCGACTAAAGAAGAAGGACCTATCGGTAAAGAGCGTTTGTATTATTTAGATTTAAGCTCTAAGTATGTTTCGTCTTTGAAATTAAAAAGAAGTGATCAATCAGATTTAGGACCTGTTGATATTATTAATTTAACATTAAATCAAGAAAAAGTTGGTTTTCTTGCGATCGAACAATTTCAAACACGCCTTATCATTAGAGCGGTATTAGTGGAAGATGAATACCGTGAATTAGGCATCGCTCAAAATGCATTACGTCAATTATCGACGTATGTGCGTCAAAACTATGAAAAAATTGAAGTGCTTGAAGTGATGCTATTCGGTTCTCGAAACGAGCTCAAACCACTGTTCCAAAAAAGTAATTTTGTCGAAACGATCATGACAGAAGATTATACAATGTTTGAAAAATATATTAATTACTAAATCTTTAAGGTCATTTCAAAAAACCTTTCGCTAAACATTGCGTAATTCCTAAGAGTCATTTATAATCAATGTTTGTTATGGTAATAAGACGCGCTTTGGAATTTGGACGAAAGCTGCGAATGATCCAATTCTAAAAGTAACGTGAATCTTTGAAAGGAAGATGTGCCGATGAAATTACAAGATTACACACAAGAAATGGTTGATGAAAAAGCATTTATTGATATGGCTTATACACTTTTAACTGAAAAAAATGAAACGATGAATCTTTATGATATTATCGATGAATTTAAGCAAATTGGACATTATGAAGACAATCAAATTGAAGATCGTATCGTTCAATTTTATACGGATTTAAATACTGATGGACGCTTTTTAAGTGTTGGTGACAATGTTTGGGGTCTACGTGACTGGTATTCAGTGGATGACATTGAAGAAAAAATAGCACCAACTATTCAAAAATTTGAAATTCTTGATGAAGAAGACGAAGAAGACAAAAATTTAAAATTACTTGGTGAAGACGATAGTGAAGGGGATGACAACATTCCAAGCACTACTGATGATCAAGAAACTTTAAATGACCCTGAAGATGAGCACGTCGAAGATGAAATCGAAGAGTCTGATTTAGTGGTTGAGGAAGACGAAGAAGACTTAGATGAAGAATATGAAGACGAAGAAGACGATTTACTAGAGGAAAAAGAATAAAATATAAGGACTTGTATGAAAGTAGCATTAGTGGCTTAACTTAAAAGGTTATATTCACCTATTACACTGGTTAGATTCACATGTGAAGTTCTTGCGATTTAAAGCTAGATTTTCATATGAATTTCATATAAAGTTTATTGACTTTTCATGACAACATGATAAAATTTTATTCGGGCTCCTTTAAATAGGACAATGAAAAAACGCATACGTCAAAGAGATGTTCACACGCAAAGCAAGCGTTCAAAAATAAATGACGTAAACTCGTTCCCCCTTACATGAAATGATTGTGAGAGGGAACTTTTTTATTTTTATAATAAATGTATCTTACATTTTACTGTTTGTATTGGATTTACCCCTTAGCAAAAGCTTCTGATATGAAATGAGGAGGAATAAGAATGACCAAGTTTATTTTCGTAACAGGTGGTGTTGTTTCATCACTAGGCAAAGGGATTACGGCAGCATCACTCGGTCGACTATTAAAAGACCGTGGATTATCTGTAACCATTCAAAAATTTGACCCGTATTTAAATGTGGATCCAGGTACGATGAGTCCGTATCAACATGGTGAAGTTTTTGTCACTGATGATGGCGCGGAAACGGATCTTGATTTAGGCCATTATGAACGTTTTATAGATATTAATTTAAACAAATACTCAAATGTGACTGCAGGGAAAGTCTATTCCCACGTTTTGAAAAAAGAACGTCGCGGAGATTATTTAGGTGGAACAGTACAAGTCATCCCTCACATTACAAATGAAATTAAATCAAGATTACTGCTTGCTGGTGAAAGTACGAATGCAGATGTCGTAATTACAGAAATCGGCGGTACGACAGGGGATATTGAATCGTTACCTTTTATTGAAGCTATTCGTCAAATCAGAAGTGATTTAGGTCGCGAAAATGTGATGTATGTTCACTGTACACTTTTACCATACATTAAAGCAGCAGGTGAAATGAAAACGAAACCGACACAACATAGTGTGAAAGAATTACGTGGCCTTGGCATTCAACCAGACCTAATTGTGGTACGTACAGAATATGAAATGGGGCAAGATTTAAAAGATAAAATTGCGCTATTTTGTGATATTGATAAGAAAAGCGTCATCGAATGTCGTGATGCAGAATCATTATATGAAATTCCTTTACAATTAAGTCGCCAAGATATGGACGATATTGTGATTGAACGCCTCGGATTAGAAGCGCAATATGAAACGCAACTTGATGAGTGGAATCATTTAATCAATGTCGTGAATAATTTGGAAGGTAAAGTAACAATAGCGCTTGTAGGAAAGTATGTTGCTTTACAAGATGCCTATCTTTCTGTAGCAGAATCTTTAAAACATGCAGGATACCCTCATATGAAAGATATTGAAATTCGCTGGATTGATTCAAGTGAAGTGACTGATGAAAATGCGGAAAGCTATTTCCATGACGTTGATGGTATTTTAGTACCAGGCGGATTTGGATTCCGTGCAAGTGAAGGGAAAATATCTGCGATTAAGTATGCGCGTGAAAACAAAGTCCCATTCTTTGGCATTTGTCTAGGGATGCAATTGGCGACAGTTGAATATGCCCGTCACGTGGTTGGTTTAACTGATGCACATTCTGCTGAATTAGATCCAAACACACCATATCCAGTTATTGATTTGTTACCTGAGCAAAAAGATATTGAAGATTTAGGTGGGACACTTCGATTAGGATTGTATCCATGTACAATTAAACCAAATACGTTAGCAGAGCGTATTTATGACGCCCAAAATATTCAAGAGCGTCACCGTCATCGTTATGAGTTTAATAATGAATACAGAGAAAAATTAGAAGAGGCGGGCATGATTTTCTCAGGAACAAGCCCTGATGGACGTTTAGTGGAAATGGTGGAAATTGAAGATCATCCTTTCTTTATTGCATGTCAATTCCATCCTGAATTTTTATCACGTCCAAATCGTCCTCAACCGATTTTTAAATCATTCATCGAAGCTGCAATACAACAACAAAATAAATAATTGGCACACCAAAAAAGCGACGGAGCATTCAAAGGTTAAGAATGCCCCGTCGCTTTATCAATTTTATAAGTCTAAGTCTCTTATCATTTCAATCATTTGTGTATAAATATCATAGTAAATGTAATTCATCGCAATATTGTGTGGAACGACCACTTTATCATAATCTTCAGTCATGACGATAGCTCTAGGGGTGGATAAATTGATAAAATGTATCAAGTGTTCGGGTACCGTATAAGATTTTGAAGGATTTGTAATTAAAACGACCTCTTTATCTAAGTCTATGAGTTGTTGTAAATCTTTTTCTAATGCCTCTGTCATAAAAGGTGCAAAAAGTAAAATGCGATCTGTGCTGTCTAGTTGCTCAAATGTATCTACTGCGCTAAGCGAACGACTTGATTTTAATTTTTCTTCACTGTTTAAAATATAAGGTTCAAACCATTGTAGATCGTCATATCCTTTGACATATATATGTCCTTCGCCACCCATCGCTTGAATCAGACATTGTGCAGCCATTTGGATATCAAGTTCTTGTTTATCGATACGTTGGAAAATTCCAGTCAACTGTGTTGCTAACATTTTGGACATAATGTGTGCCTCCGTTATTAAAATCATTGTGTTTTATTTTAAGGAATTATACTTCAATTATCAATATTCGCATATTCATACAAAAATGATTACGCTTTCATTGACGAAATGATGAAATAATCACATTTTGACAGGATTATTTATGCATTTTACGTTCAATTTTGCTATAATGTGGTTATAAATTTAATGTGCGATATGCACCAAGGAGGAACTTTCATGCCTTTAGTTTCAATGAAAGAAATGTTAATCGACGCAAAAGAAAATGGTTATGCGGTAGGCCAATATAACCTTAATAACTTAGAATTCACACAAGCGATTCTACAAGCATCTCAAGAAGAGAATGCACCTGTTATTTTAGGGGTATCAGAAGGTGCCGCACGCTATATGGGTGGTTTTTATACTGTTGTTAAAATGGTAGAAGGTTTAATGCATGACTATGAAATCACAATTCCAGTAGCGATTCATTTAGATCATGGTTCAAGTTTCGAAAAATGTAAAGAAGCAATTGACGCTGGTTTTACATCAGTCATGATTGATGCTTCACATGAGCCATATGAAGATAACGTCAAAGTGACTTCAAAAGTGGTTGAATACGCACATGCACGTGGTGTTTCTGTTGAAGCTGAACTTGGTACAGTCGGTGGACAAGAGGATGATGTGGTAGCTGACGGTGTGATCTATGCGGATCCAATCGAGTGTCAAAACTTAGTGAAAGATACAGGTATTGATACTTTAGCACCTGCATTAGGTTCTGTACACGGACCATACAAAGGTTTACCAAACTTAGGTTTCAAAGAAATGGAAGAAATTGGTGCATCTACTGGTTTACCACTTGTATTACATGGAGGTACAGGTATTCCAACTGACGACATTAAAAAAGCCATTTCATTTGGCACTGCTAAAATCAATGTAAACACAGAAAACCAAATTGCTTCTGCTAAACGTGTGCGTGAAGTGTTAGATGCAGATAAAGAAGTTTACGATCCACGTAAATATTTAGGACCTGCACGTGAAGCAATTAAAGAAACAGTCATCGGTAAAATTAAAGAATTTGGTACTTCAAACAAAGCGGAAAATATTAAAGGTTAATCACGCGACGTTTGTGATGAAATGTTTGGAATGTGGGGATGAGACACTGAGCGGTCTCATCCTTTTTTAATAAGTTGAAAAGGGACCCTTTATTTTCAACGGGGCATTTAGTGTGATTTTTTAAGGGATAAAACGATTTTTTTATCATGCTCACGATTTTGCATTTTGAAAAATTTTACATTATAATGCCTATATTATGATATTTTATGGAGAAATTGAGCAAGGGAAAAGGAGTTCAATCACATGGCGCAAGAAGTTATTAAAATTAAAGGTGGCCAAACTTTAAAAGGCAAGGTAGAAATTAGTGGTGCAAAAAATAGTTCAGTTGCGATTATTCCTGCAACATTAATGGCTGAAGAACCTGTAACATTGGATGGTTTGCCTAAAATTTCAGATGTGGAAACATTAGTGAGTTTACTTGGGGATTTAAATATTCAAACTAAGTTGGAAGGCACAACTTTGCATGTTGATCCTACTGAAATCCAAAATGCTGCTTTACCTAATAATAAAGTTGAATCCTTGCGTGCATCCTATTATATGATGGGTGCAATGCTTGGCCGATTTAAAAAATGTGTCATTGGACTCCCAGGAGGATGTCCATTAGGTCCTAGACCTATTGATCAGCATATTAAAGGCTTTAAAGCTTTGGGAGCAGTCGTAGATGAGTCAAGCACGACCTCAATGAAAATTGAAGCTGAGCGTTTAGTTGGAGCGAATATTTATCTTGATATCGTCAGTGTAGGTGCCACTATCAATATTATGTTGGCCGCATCGCGCGCAGAAGGTCAAACAGTGATTGAAAATGCAGCTAAAGAACCTGAAGTTGTCGATGTCGCTAACTTTTTGAATAGTATGGGTGCCAAAATTAGTGGTGCTGGTACTAGTTCAATAAAAATCATGGGTGTGCCTCATCTGCATGGAAGTAGACATCAGATTATTCCTGACCGAATTGAAGCAGGAACCTATATGTGTATTGCTGCGGCGAGTGGTGAACGTATCGTCATTGATAATATTATTCCTAAGCACGTCGAACCGTTAACAGTTAAACTAAAAGAGCTAGGGGTTACAATTGATGTTGGGGACGATTATATGGTTGTTCAAGCGAGCCACCCATACCATAGTGTAGACATTAAAACACTTGTTTATCCCGGGTTTGCAACAGATTTACAACAACCGATAACCCCACTGCTCTTTTTAGCTGAAGGACCTAGTTTTGTGAAAGAAACAATCTATCCAGAACGCTTTAAACACGTTCCTGAATTACAAAAAATGCATGGGGCCATTGATGCAGATCGTGGTACAGCGACCATTAAACCATCAAAGCTATCAGGTGCCGAAGTCTATGCGAGTGATTTACGCGCGGGGGCTTGTTTAATCATAGCCGGTTTAATTGCTGAAGGTGAAACAACGATTTATAATGTCAAACATATTTATAGAGGATACACTGATATCGTAAATAACTTAAAACGTCTAGGCGCAGATATATGGACTGAAACTGTTGATGCTTAATCTATAAAATATTGGACATTCAAATATCTTGATTAAGAGGTGAGAGTCATGGAAGTTTGTCCATATTTAGAAAAAACGTTTAAAATTCTAGGACGGAGCTGGAATGGTTTAATTTTACATTATTTATCCACATGTCCAGAACATCGAGCACACTTTTCAGAAATGAAACGTGATTTGCACCCCATTACTAACCGTGCACTTTCGTTAAAAGTGACAGAGCTTGCAGAATGGGGACTTATTACAAAGCATATCATTTCCGAAAACCCACCCTCTGTTTGCTATGAATTAACTCAAAAAGGTATTGATTTAGCGATAGCGCTTAAACCGCTTGAAAAGTGGGCGCACGACCACGTCACATTGCCTGAAAAAGTTTAAAAACGTTAATTGAACTTATAAAAGTAATATGAATTAGACGATACTGTTCTAATTACATATTGCTTTTTTATTTTGCATTAAAAATTAATAGAGCTGAAGTGAGGGTATAAGCAAAATCAATGCATCACGTCTAAGTGCGCGTTATAGTTTAAATACATCCTTTTTAGGAAATAGATTAACATGTAAACAAGTTTGATAAAGGAGTGTCTATAAATGAGAGACCAAATCAAGCAATATATTAATGGCGAATGGGTAGACAGTGCAAGTGGTGAAACGTTAGAAGTCATAAACCCAGCGACTGAAGAAGTTTTTGGTCATATTGCCAAAGGGAATAAAGAGGATGTCGATCAAGCAGTTAAAGCTGCAAATGACGTTTATCTTGAATTTAGAAATACACCTGTAAAAGAACGACAAGCGATGTTAGGTCGCATCGTCGATGAATATAAAAAACGAAAAGATGACTTAATTGAAGCGATGACTTTAGAGTTAGGGACACCTGTGACGAAATCAGAAAACATCCATTATCAAATGGGTCTTAATCACTTCCAAGAAGCACATGATGCTCTAGATCGTTTTGAATTTGAGGAACAACGTGGAGATAGTTTAGTAGTGAAAGAAGCTATCGGTGTGGCTGGCCTTATCACACCTTGGAACTTTCCAACAAACCAAACATCATTAAAATTAGCAGCTGCATTTGCGGCAGGTTCACCTGTTGTTTTAAAACCGTCAGAAGAGACACCTTTTGCTGCACTTATCTTAGCAGAAATTTTTGAAGCAGCAAGCGTGCCTAAAGGGGTGTTCAATTTAGTAAATGGTGATGGCGAAGGTGTCGGCAATCCATTGAGTGAACATCCAGATGTGAGAATGATGTCATTTACGGGTTCTGGTCCAACAGGTTCAAAAATTATGGAAAAGGCAAGCAAAGACTTTAAAAAGGTTTCACTTGAACTAGGGGGTAAATCACCTTATATCATTCTAGATGATGCGGATGTAGACGAAGCGGCTAAAGCAGCTGTGGGTAAAGTTGTGAATAATACAGGTCAAGTCTGTACTGCAGGAACACGTACACTTGTCCCTGAAAGTATGAAAGAGGCCTTTCTTGAAAAAGCTAAATCCTATATGGAAGCTGTAAAAGTCGGAGACCCACAACAAAAAGAAACAGAAATGGGTCCTATTGTGAGCGAAAAACAATATCGACAAGTTCAAGATTATATTAAAAAAGGTATTCAAGAAGGCGCGGAATTGTATTATGGTGGCGAAGGGCATCCAGAAGGTTTAGATAAAGGATATTTCGTGAAACCAACGATTTTTGCGAACGTGGATAATCAAATGACAATTGCGCAAGAAGAAATTTTTGGCCCTGTGATGTCTGTCATTACGTACAAAGATTTAGATGAAGCGATTCGCATCGCAAATGATACTAAGTACGGATTAGCAGGTTATGTCTTTGGTCAAGATAAAGAACAACTTCATAAAGTGGCACGTTCCATAGAAGCTGGAACTGTTGAAATTAACGAAGCAGGCCGTACACCTGATTTACCATTTGGCGGTTACAAACAATCTGGACTTGGTCGTGAATGGGGCGACTACGGTATCGAAGAATTTTTAGAAGTTAAAGCCATCGCAGGTTATTTTAAAGCATAACTGATGATGCACCACGTTATTAAGTTTTTTGAGAAATTTATCAATAAAACTTAATGACGTGGATCTTTTTAGTTTCTTTTTAAATCATGTTTTGTATTTATTCATAAAATTTGCTATAGTATTGATGTTATCGTATCAATTATCGCTACGATGAAAGAATTTATTATGAAATGAGTGTTAAATATGGCGACCAAGGAAAGAACGTCACCGCAGTATGAATCTTTTCATGAATTATACAAAAACTACACCACGAAAGCTTTGACTGAAAAAGCAAAGTCTCTAAAGCTGACAAACTATAGCAAGTTGAATAAGAAAGAACTTGTCCTTGCCATAATGGAAGCACAAATGGAAAAAGACGGAAACTACTATATGGAAGGTATCTTAGATGATATTCAACAAGATGGTTACGGCTTTTTAAGAACGGTTAATTATTCTAAAGGTGAAAAAGATATATATATTTCTGCCTCTCAGATAAGACGATTTGAAATTAAATTAGGCGATAAAGTCACAGGTAAAGTTAGACAACCTAAAGAAAGTGAAAAGTATTATGGACTTTTACAAGTCGATTTTGTGAATGATCACAATGCTGAAGAAGTCAAAAAACGTCCCCACTTCCAAGCACTAACGCCTCTATATCCAGATGAACGTATTCAATTAGAAACAGACCCCGAAAAATACTCCACACGCATTATGGATTTAGTGACACCTATCGGATTAGGACAACGTGGTTTAATCGTTGCACCACCTAAAGCAGGTAAGACCTCTTTATTAAAAGAAATCGCAAACGCAATTGTGAAAAATAAACCAAATGCAAAACTGTTTATTTTACTCGTCGGCGAAAGACCGGAGGAAGTAACAGATATCGAGCGTTCTGTAGAGGAAGCTGAGGTTGTGCACTCTACGTTTGATGAACATCCTAGACATCATGTTAAGGTTGCAGAATTACTGTTAGAACGTGCAAAGCGCTTAGTTGAAATTGGAGAAGATGTTATCGTATTGATGGACTCTATTACACGTTTGGCGCGCGCATACAACCTTGTCGTACCTCCAAGCGGTAGAACATTATCAGGAGGTCTTGACCCAGCATCTTTACATGGACCTAAAACGTTTTTTGGAGCTGCAAGAAACATTGAAGCAGGAGGCAGTTTGACGATTTTAGCCACTGCGCTAGTAGATACAGGTTCTCGTATGGACGACATGATTTATGAAGAATTTAAAGGAACGGGAAATATGGAGTTACATTTAGACAGACGTTTATCTGAACGTAGAATTTTCCCGGCGATTGATATTTCACGTAGTTCTACACGTAAAGAAGAATTGTTAGTGCCTAAAGAAGAATTAGAAAGTTTATGGCAACTTCGAAATATGTTTTCTAATTCACCTGATTTTGCAGAACGATTTATTCGTCGTTTGAAAAAAACAAAAACCAACAAACAATTCTTTGAAGAGTTAAAGAAAAGTGCGCTAGAAAGCACCCGTACAGGTAAGCCGATTATTTAAAATGAATAAATGTTAAAGTAGGGTTGCATTTTAAAAATGCAACCTTTATAATGTTTAAGTATTGGTGAAAACTCACAAATAACTCTGTTCCGGATGGTTCAGGGCAAAGGAGCTGAAAATAATGAAACAAGGCATTCATCCAGAATACCGTAAAGTAATCTTCTTAGATACTACAACAGATTTTAAATTCTTAAGTGGTTCTACGAAGTTTTCTAACGAAACAATGGAATGGGAAGATGGTAACGAGTATCCAGTTATTCGTTTAGATATCTCTTCAGATTCACACCCATTCTACACAGGACGTCAAAAATTTGCTGCTGCAGATGGTCGTGTGGAACGTTTCAACAAGAAATTCGGTCTCAAATCAAACAACTAATTATCGTATTAACGAAATACAAGGGAGCGGGACATTGGTCTCTGCTCCTTTTTTGTAGACAAAAGCACTTTTTTGATTATAAGTACGTTAACAATCATAAATGCATACATAGAAGATATAAGGGAGTGAGACATAAAAATGTTCGAACTCCTTTTTCATGAAATCTTCAAATAGGAACATCATTATATGATATAATTAAGCGATTATGTTTTGAAAAGGGTGGCAATAACATGTACGAAGCGTATCATTCAGGATGGATTGAATGCATTACCGGCAGTATGTTTAGTGGAAAGTCAGAAGAGCTGATTAGACGCTTGCGTCGAGGTGTGTATGCGAAACAAAAGGTCATCGTGTTTAAACCGACGATTGACGATCGATACCATAAAGAAAAAATAGTTTCGCATAATGGGAATGCGATAGAGGCCATTAATATTACTGAAGCGAAAGAAATAGAGCAACATGACTTGTCGGATGTAGATATTATAGGTATTGATGAAATTCAATTTTTTGATCGTACTGTCGTCGATATTGCGCAAGATTTGGCAAAAAAAGGTTATCGTGTGATTACTGCGGGGTTAGATATGGATTTCAAAGGGGAGCCATTTGATCCTGTTCCAGAGATGCTAGCGGTAAGTGAACATATTACTAAACTTCAAGCCGTTTGTGCAGTTTGTGGCGCATCTTCAAGTCGAACACAACGATTAATCGATGGACGACCTGCGAAATATGATGATCCAATTATAATGGTAGGGGCTAATGAAAGTTATGAACCTCGATGTCGTGCACACCATGTCATTTTACCGAGTAATGAAAAAGAGGAGGAATAAAATATGTTTGATCAATTAGATATTGTTGAAGAACGCTATGAACAACTCAACGAATTACTTAGTGATCCAGAAGTGGTGAGTGATTCAGATAAATTACGTAAATATTCTAAAGAACAATCAGAACTTCAAAAAACTGTTGAAGTTTATCGTCAATATAAACAAGTTAAAGAAGATTTAGAGGATATAGATTTAATGCTTAATGATACCTCAGATGAAGATGAAATTGAAATGTTAAAAGAAGAAGCCTCTGAATTAAAAGCGCAAATTCCAAGTTTTGAAGAGGAATTGAAACTATTATTAATTCCAAAAGACCCAAATGATGACAAAGACGTTATCGTTGAAGTGCGTGCAGCTGCTGGAGGGGATGAAGCAGCGATATTTGCGGGTGATTTATTTAGAATGTATACAAAATATGCAGAAGCGAATCGATTTAAAACAGAGATTGTGGAAGCCACTGAAAGTGATCACGGAGGATATAAAGAAATTAGTTTTTCAGTTTCAGGTGACGGGGCCTACAGTAAATTAAAATTCGAAAATGGTGCGCATCGTGTACAACGTGTTCCTGAAACAGAATCTGGTGGACGTATTCATACGTCAACAGCAACTGTGGCTGTTTTACCTGAAGTCGAAGATGTTGAAATTGAAATTCGCAACGAGGATTTAAAAATAGACACATATCGCTCAAGTGGGGCAGGAGGTCAACACGTTAATACAACGGACTCTGCTGTACGTATTACCCATTTACCTACAGGGGTTATTGCGACATCATCTGAAAAATCCCAAATTCAAAACCGTGAAAAAGCGATGAAAGTATTGAAAGCACGTTTATATGATATGAAAATCCAAGAAGAACAACAAAAATATGCTGCACAACGTAAGTCAGCTGTGGGGACGGGCGACCGTTCAGAACGTATTCGTACTTATAATTATCCGCAAAGCCGTGTCACAGACCATCGCATCGGTTTAACCTTACAAAAATTGGATCAAATTATGGAAGGTAAACTTGATGAAATCATTGATGCGCTTACAATGCACGAACAAACTGAAAAATTAAAAGAGCTTAATAACGGTGAAATATAATCAGTGGATTAGCCAAGCGCAACAGCAACTGCAAGATAAAAGATTAGAGACTGCTCAAGTCGATTGGTTAGTCATGGACTTGCTCGGATGGAGTCGGACTACATATTTGATGAATAAACAACAAGTCATCTCAGAGCAAGAATTTCATTTATTACAAAACGGTTTAGAACGATTGTTAAAAGGAGAACCTGAGCAATATGTCGTAGGATTTGCCTCCTTTATGGGCCGAGATTTCAAGGTTACCCCTGATGTCTTGATTCCAAGACCAGAAACTGAGGAAGTCGTCGCTCACTTTATGGATCAGTTACCTCGAGAAGGGACGATTGCAGATATTGGGACAGGTAGTGGTATCATTGCTATTTCGATAAAGAAAGCACATCCACAGTTGTCTGTTTATGCTTCTGATATTTCCCCTCAAGCCCTAGAGGTAGCTCAACGAAATGCGCAACAACACGATGCCGCCATACAATTTTTATGTGGTGATACGTTACACCCTTTTATAGAAAAAAAGTTGAAGTTGGAGGGATTAATTTCCAATCCGCCATATATCGACTGCATTGAACAAAATGTGATGAGTACAAGTACCTTAAATTATGAACCACATTTAGCGCTATTTGCTGAAGATGAGGGACTGAAAATTTATCGTTCTATACTCATACAACTGCCAAAAGTAATGAAAGAAGGGGCGCCTGTTGTTTTTGAAATAGGATATCAACAAGGTGCCGCATTAAAAAGTTTAATAACGAGCCTTTATCCACAACTTGTTCCAAAGGTCATTAAAGATATTAATGGGAATGACCGTATTATAAGTTTTAAATGGAGCGCCCAATAGTTGAATTCAAAGTTATGTCTCTAATATAGAGTGCATAACTTTTTATTATGAAGTAAAATAAAAGTAAGAAAGAGGTGTTTTCTCGTGATAAACACAAAAATTTGGGACGTACGTGAATTTACTTATCAACTCAAAGATTATCCTCAATTTGAAGAAATTGTTCGTATGTATCAAGAAGGCAAATTAATCGTAATGCCAACAGAGACAGTATACGGCTTAGGTGCTAGCGCATTAAATGAAGAAGCGGTAAAAGGGATCTACGAAGCTAAAGGGCGCCCTTCAGACAATCCATTAATTATTCATATCTATGATACAGATCAATTAAATGATTTTGTGACCTCCGTTTCAGAAACAACATTAAAATTAATGGAAGCTTTTTGGCCAGGACCTATTACTTTTATTTTACCTCTTAAAAAAGGATTTTTATGTGAACGTGTAACGGGAGGGTTAAATTCGGTGGCTGTACGCATGCCAAGTCATCCAGTTGCCCGATATATTTTGAAAATAGCTAATATTCCTATCGCAGCACCAAGTGCGAACTTGAGCGGACGTCCATCACCTACAACGTTTGAACACGCATTCGAAGATTTAAATGGACGGGTGGATGGGATTATCCATTCGACACCAAGTGATGCTGGGCTTGAAAGTACAGTGATCGATTGTACGTCATTCCCATACCGAATTGCGAGACCAGGCACGATTACGCGTCAAATGTTGAATGAAATACTCCCTAATTCAATAGATGAGTCCGTCATAGATATGACCGAAAAGCCTATAGCACCAGGTATGAAATATAAACATTATGCACCGGATACACCACTCGTGATGATTGAAAATATTGAGGGCCCTATTCGTGAGAATGCACATGAAAATTGGCAAGAAATTGCTTTTATTGTCCCAGAAAGTAAGTCTAAGTATATCCCAAAAGAAGCCACAACGATGATTTTAAGTCATGATGAGTGGGACATCCAACACGCAAATCGTAATTTATACGCGGCATTACATCAATTAGATACTCTTTCAAATATACAGCGCGCTTATATTTATGGATACCCCGTAAACGAAGAAACTGAAGCCTTACGCAATCGAATGTTAAAAGCAGTCAATCACCAAATTATAAAGGATGAGCGTTTATGAGGATTATTTTTGTGTGCACTGGAAATACTTGCAGAAGTCCAATGGCAGAAAGTATTGCAAAGCGCCTGTTGCCAACGCATCAAATTGAATCACGAGGACTTATGGCAAGTGAGGGTGCCTCGCCATCTGCGCATACTGAGGAAGTATTAAAAATACATGACTATCCTGAACCTTCTTTAGCCAAGCAATTTCAGAAAGAAGATATGAAAGCGGATTTAATATTAACCATGACATCAGAACATAAGCGTTGGATTGACCACTATTTTGGGCAACAATCACATGTATATACGCTTAAAGATTATTTAGATAGTGCTTCTGATATTCCCGACCCGTTTGGAAGTTCATATGAAATGTATTTACAATTATTTCAACACCTTGAAACCGATATTTTCAAGCTTAAAGACCGAATAGATTAAATTCAGTTATATAATCAGTATAAGTTCCAAAGAAAATAAGTTATAATAAATGGCATATAGCACGTTTCTATGTTCTTTGGATAATTTGTTTTGTATTGATACATAATCCTAGGAGGTTTTGGAAATGAAAGGTTTAAAACAGTTATTAGAAGAACTCAAGTCTCAATCATTTTTTGTTGACGGAGAAATCTGTGTTATTGGTTGTTCTACATCAGAGGTGTTGGGCGACAAAATAGGTACGACAGGTTCTTTAGATATAGCAAAAGACATTTTTGAAGCACTCGATGAGATTTCAACAGAAACGGGTGTTTCATTTGCATATCAAGGATGTGAACATATCAATCGCGCATTGACGATTGAACGCAAAGACTTTGATCCGTATCAAATGGAGGAAGTAACGGTCGTTCCAGATGTTCACGCGGGAGGTTCATTGTCAACTTATGCCTATCGCCACCTAAAAGATCCAATTGTTGTAGAACATATCACAGCAAACAAAGGGATTGATATTGGCCAAACGTTAATCGGTATGCATCTTAAACACGTCGCTGTGCCTGTCCGCACATCTGTCGATAAAATAGGAGAAGCTATCGTAACGGTGGCAACGACACGACCTAAAAAAATTGGTGGTGAACGTGCGAAATATCAACTTTAAAAGGGAAAGAGGGATTACGTTTATGTCATTTATTTCTAAGCAAGACAAAGCAGTAGCTGATGCGATTCAAAAAGAATATCACCGTCAAAATAAGCACATCGAATTGATTGCTTCTGAAAACTTTGTATCAGAAGCAGTAATGGAAGCACAGGGCTCAGTCATGACAAATAAGTACGCTGAAGGATATCCTAATCGTCGATACTACGGAGGTTGCGTCAATGTCGATACGACAGAACAACTTGCGATTGATCGTGCGAAAAAACTCTTTAATGCAGAACATGTCAATGTGCAACCCCATTCTGGCTCGCAAGCGAATATGGCTGTATATTTAGTTGCTTTAAATCATGGCGACACTGTTTTAGGCATGAACTTAAGCCATGGAGGTCACTTAACGCATGGATCTCCAGTCAACTTTAGTGGTCAGTTTTATAACTTTGTGGAATATCAAGTGACTAAAGAGGAAGAACGCATTGATTATGAAGAGATTCGTCGCTTAGCAAAAGAAAATAAACCGAAGCTCATTGTCGCGGGCGCATCTGCATATTCTCGTGAAATTGATTTCAAAAAATTCAAAGAAATTGCGGATGAAGTTGGCGCTAAACTTATGGTAGATATGGCGCACATCGCCGGATTAGTTGCGGCAGGATTACACCAAAATCCAGTAGAGGTTGCAGATTTTGTTACGACAACAACGCACAAAACACTACGTGGTCCTCGTGGAGGTATGATTTTGTGTAAAGAGAAATATAAAAAAGACATAGACAAAACAATTTTCCCAGGCATTCAAGGGGGGCCATTAGAGCACGTGATCGCTGCAAAAGCTGTGGCGTTTGGAGAAGCGTTACAGCCTGATTTCAAAACGTACCAAGCACAAGTGATTAAAAATGCAAAAGTACTTGCAGAAACATTACAAAAAAACGGTTTTCGTATTGTCTCTGGCGGTACAGACAATCATCTTGTAGCGGTAGATGTTAAAGGTTCTATTGGTATCACGGGTAAAGATGCTGAAGAAGCATTGGATCGTGTGGGTATTACATGTAATAAGAATACGATTCCATTTGACCAAGAAAAACCTTTTGTAACGAGTGGCATTCGCTTGGGCACACCTGCTGCAACAACACGCGGTTTTGATGAGGATGCGTTTGAAGAAGTCGCAAATATTATTAGCGATGTGCTCAAACATCATCAAGATAGTGACGTTATTGAAAAAGCAGAAAAGCGTGTTCAAACGTTAACTCAAAAATTCCCATTATATAACTAATGATATTGGAGGCAAAAAAACAATGGGTAAAGTACATGTATTTGATCATCCATTAATTCAACATAAGTTAAGTTATATTCGTGACGTCAATACGGGGACGAAAGCTTTTCGTGAGCTTGTTGATGAAGTAGGAATGTTGATGGCCTACGAGGTGACACGTAACTTAGAATTGCAAGAAGTCGAAATTGAAACACCAGTTACAAAAGCGAAAGCCAAACGTTTATCTGGTAAAAAATTAGCTTTTGTTCCAATTCTTCGTGCAGGGTTAGGCATGACACAAGGTATTTTAAATCTAGTGCCTGCTGCGCGTATCGGCCATGTTGGATTATATAGAGATCCTGAAACTTTAGAAGCCGTAGAATATTTTGTGAAGTTACCACAAGATATCGAGGAACGTGAAATTATCGTAGTAGATCCTATGTTAGCGACTGGAGCATCAGCGATTGAAGCGATTACTTCATTGAAAAAACGTGGCGCAAAGCACATTCGTTTTATGTGTTTAATTGCCGCACCTGAAGGCGTTCAGAAACTTCAAGAAGCACACGAAGATGTAGATATTTTTATTGCTGCACTTGATGAAAAACTTGATGAAAACGCCTATATCATCCCAGGCTTAGGGGATGCTGGTGACCGTTTATTTGGTACAAAATAATTGTCTTAATTAAGGAGCGCTTATTTGATGAAACGAATTATGACGATATTTGGTACGCGTCCTGAAGCGATTAAAATGGCGCCACTTGTTCTTCAGTTAAAAAAAGAAGAGCAATTAGAGCCTGTCGTTGTCGTGACGGCGCAACACCGAGAAATGCTAGATTCTGTATTAGAAACCTTTAATATACAACCAGATTATGACTTAAATGTAATGAAACCTGGACAAACATTATCCCAAGTCACATCACGTGTTTTAACAGGACTTGAAGATATTATTAAAGAAGTACAACCCGATATGATTTTAGTACACGGTGATACAACAACAACTTTTGCAGGGAGTTTAGCAGCATTTTATAACGAGATCAGTATTGGTCATGTTGAAGCTGGACTGAGAACTTGGAATAAATATTCTCCATTTCCTGAAGAGATGAATCGTCAAATGACTGGTATCATGGCAGATTTACACTTTGCACCAACAGAACAAGCGGAAAAGAATTTATTAAACGAAAATAAAGACCCACAATCAGTAGTCGTAACGGGTAATACCGCAATTGATGCAATGCACACGACAATCGACCAAGATTATCAATCAGAAATTATTCAACGTCATCAAGATAAACGCATCATTCTTTTAACTTCACACAGACGTGAAAATATTGGGCAACCGATGGAAAATATTTTTAAAGCAGCGAGACGTATTGTGGAAGAGATCGAAGATGCTGTTATTGTGTATCCAATGCACAAAAACCCTAAAGTAAGAGACATTGCACGTCAATATTTGAGTGATCATGATCGCATTGAATTGATTGAACCACTTGAAGTTGTGGATTTTCATAATTTTGCACATCAATCATATTTGATTTTAACTGATTCTGGAGGGGTTCAAGAAGAAGCGCCTTCATTAGGAAAACCTGTTTTAGTGTTACGAGACACGACAGAACGTCCTGAAGGTGTAGAAGCGGGTACATTAAAACTTGCAGGAACCGAAGAAGAAGACGTTTATCGTCTCACGAAAGAGCTATTAACAGACAAAGAATTATATCAAAGTATGAGTATAGCGCAAAACCCTTATGGCGATGGACATGCATCTGAAAGAATTTGCAACCATATTCGACGTTATTTTGGTTTAACACAAACAAAACCGGAATCATTTAAACCGGAAGCATAGTGGCAAACTAAATGTGTCAATTTTGTGACTATTTGTGACTTTAAATGAAGTCCTCTTAAATGCATAATTGACACACTTTTGCCCCTATATTATCATGAAAGTTGTATGCATGGAACGGCTTTCATAAATGTTCCTAAAAGTGGAAAAGGGGTTCATTATGGTACGTTTACTAAAGTGTACACAGCCGTTTTTGACATATTATTGTTGCCTCTGGGTGGGCCTCATTATGCTTTATATTTGGATACATCATGCTTTTGTTCTTGGATTGATTGTAGGTATGGTAGCATCTACGCTTAACACGCTTATTTTTGAACTTTATTTATATCGCGCTCAGTCGATAAATGTAGGTTCACTTTCAACGGGCGGAAGTTGGCGTTTTTTAAATGCGATACTTGCTTGTTTAATATGGGGCTTTTTCCAGGAACAGATACATATTTTAGGTGTATTGATAGGGCTAATGGTTTCTTATGTTTTTATAGTTTTTCGTCCGTTACTCAAGCCGGACACACGTAACTCTAATTGAAAAGAGGTGAAATTTTAAAATGGATCATAAAAGTCCAATAGTAACTTGGCATTTTCTAGGATTGGATATTAACTTTAACTTATCTACGGTAATGATGTTGATTATCACAGCAATTATCGTGTTTGTGCTAGCAGTCTTATGTACACGAAATCTTCAGAAAAGACCTAAAGGTGCCCAAAACTTTATCGAATGGGTATTTGATTTTGTGCGGGGCATCATTGAAAGTAACATGGCTTGGTCTAAAGGAGGTCATTTTCACTTCTTAGCAGTGACATTAATTTTGTTTATTTTTGTGGCTAATATGTTAGGTTTACCTTTACAATTGGTAGCAAATCACTACTTATGGTGGAAGTCACCAACTGCAGATCCGCATGTCACACTCACACTAGCAACAATGATGGTAATTCTTACTCATTACTATGGAGTGAAAATGCGAGGTACAAAAGCGTATCTTCACAACTATGTTCAACCTTATCCTGCATTAGTAGTCATTAATGTATTTGAGGAATTTGCCTCTACGTTAACTTTAGGTTTGCGTCTGTATGGTAATATTTTTGCCGGTGAAATTTTACTTGGCTTACTTGCGGGCGTGACGTTTAGTGCATTTGGTTGGATTATTGGTATTCCAGGTTTAATTGTATGGCAAGGTTTCTCAATATTTGTAGGTTCTATCCAAGCATATATCTTTATTATGTTATCAATGGTTTACATGTCACATAAAGTGGCAGACGACCATTAAAAATAAAAAAATCACATTTAAAAAATTAGGAGGATTTATATAATGAATTTAATCGCAGCAGCAATCGCAATTGGTTTATCAGCACTTGGTGCAGGTGTAGGTAACGGTTTAATCGTATCTAGAACAGTAGAAGGTGTCGCTCGTCAACCAGAAGCACGTACACAGTTAATGTCAATCATGTTCATCGGTATCGGTTTAGTTGAGGCACTTCCAATCATCGGCGTAGTTATCACTTTCATCGTTTTATTCCAATAAACGATTCGTATTGATAACTTATCACGACATTTTCCAATAAGCACAAAAGTAAGAATTTTATTGAGTCCGGGCGGAGACATGGTTAACGTGCTCGCCCCAAATTTATAATGATAAAAAATGGAAACTGATGATTAAGTATAGTGGTGATCAACGTCAACACTAAAAATCATCCGTGCCGGGGTGGGATTTGAGAAACAATTACTCCCACTCCCATTCATTTTATAGTTTCGTGATGAAATGATTGAAAGGAGTGTACAGCAAATTGACAACCAACATGTTTACCTTTGCAGCTAGTGCGGGTGGCGTAAATATTGGTGACATCATTGTTACAATTTTAACGTTTGTCATCTTACTTTTCCTACTTAAAAAGTTTGCATGGGGACCACTTAAAAAGGTTATGGACGATCGTGAGCGTTCAATCAATCAAGATATTGATGATGCAGAACGTGCAAAAATGAATGCACAACGTCTAGAAGAAGAAAATCGAAAAACTTTAAAAGAAACACAAGATCAAGTACACAAAATGCTTGAGGAAGCCAAAGTACAAGCACAACGCCAACAAGAAGAAATTATCCATGAAGCGAATCAACGTGCGAACGGTATGTTAGAAACGGCGCAAAGTGAAATCAAGAGTGAAAAAGAACGTGCATTAGCTGAAATTAATAATCAAGTCTCTGAACTTTCTGTATTAATTGCATCAAAAGTGTTACGTAAAGAAATTTCTGAACAAGACCAAAAAGACCTTATTGAAAAGTACATTAAAGAGGTAGGGGATAAATAATGGCACAAGTTGCACAAAAATATGCCCAAGCACTTTTTGATGTTGCAGTTAAAGCTGAAGTCCTTACAGATATTTATCAAGATTTCACTGAAATTAACACAAGTATCCAAAGTGAAGGTTCTCGATTACAAGTCATTGACCTTGAACCAAAGCTTACATTAGACGATAGACAAAATTTAGTCTCAAATGTATTCAAAGGTGTACATCCGTACTTGTTGAATACATTAAAAGTAATGACTGGACATCGTAACTTAGCTTTGTTAGGAGACGTGTACAAGGCATTTGAAGGTTTATATAATCATTTCCACGGTTTTGACGATGCGTACGTTGTTTCTGCGCGTCCTTTATCCGAACCAGAATTAGCACATTTAAAACATGCTTTAGTTCAACGTACAGGGTTAAAAGACCTTAATCTACATACTTCAGTCGACGAAGCGCTTATCGGTGGCGTCAAAGTTAAAATTGGTACAAAAGTATATGATGGAACTGTACAAAACGACTTAGAGCAACTCGCAAAAAAATTCAGTAGAGCACATTAAATACGAGATGAAAGAGGAGTGACATAGATGGCCATAAAAGCTGAGGAAATTAGTGCATTACTTCGCTCTCAAATTGAGAACTATGAGTCAGAAATGTCTGTAACTGATGTAGGGACAGTTATCCAAATTGGTGACGGTATTGCATTAGTACATGGACTGAACGACGTTATGGCTGGCGAATTATTAGAATTCCACAATGGTGTTCTAGGATTAGCACAAAACTTAGAAGAAACTAACGTAGGTGTTGTTATTTTAGGCCCTTACGATGAAATTACAGAAGGTGCTGAAGTAAAACGTACAGGACGTATTATGGAAGTTCCTGTTGGTGAAGAACTTATCGGTCGTGTGGTTAACCCATTAGGTCAACCTATCGATGGTCAAGGTCCATTAAATACAACAAAAACACGCCCAATTGAGAAAAAAGCAACGGGTGTTATGGCTCGTAAATCAGTTGACGAACCATTACAAACAGGTATCAAAGCCATTGACGCATTAGTTCCTATTGGACGTGGACAACGTGAGTTAATTATTGGTGACCGCCAAACAGGTAAAACAACGGTTGCTATTGATACAATTTTAAACCAAAAAGACCAAGATATGATTTGTGTTTATGTAGCGATTGGTCAAAAAGAATCAACGGTACGTGCTTCTGTTGAAAAATTACGTCAAGCGGGCGCATTAGATTATACAATAGTTGTATCAGCATCAGCCGCACAACCTTCACCAATGTTATACATTGCACCATATGCAGGTGTTTCAATGGCTGAAGAATTCATGTTTAACGGAAAACATGTGCTTGTTGTGTATGATGATTTAACGAAACAAGCAGCAGCTTACCGTGAGTTATCATTATTATTACGTCGTCCACCAGGCCGTGAAGCTTATCCAGGTGATGTATTCTACTTACATAGTCGTTTATTAGAACGTGCGGCTAAGTTGAATGATGATTTAGGTGGAGGCTCAATTACAGCTTTACCATTCGTTGAAACACAAGCTGGAGATATCTCAGCATATGTTCCTACAAACGTTATTTCTATTACTGACGGTCAAATCTTCTTGCAATCTGATTTGTTCTTCTCAGGTGTTCGACCTGCCATTAATGCCGGTCTTTCAGTATCACGTGTAGGGGGCTCTGCGCAAATTAAAGCGATGAAGAAAGTTGCAGGGACATTACGTTTAGACCTTGCTTCATACCGTGAATTAGAATCGTTCGCACAATTTGGTTCAGACCTAGATGAAGCGACTGCCAAAAAACTTGAACGTGGTAAACGTACAGTTGAGGTCTTAAAACAAGATCAAAACAAACCATTACCTGTTGAACATCAAGTGCTCATCATTTATGCATTAACACGTGGATATCTTGATGATATTCCAGTAGAAGACATTACACGTTTTGAAGCTGAAATCATTGAATGGACGAAAGGAAATGCAAATGACATTTTCACTGAAATCCGTGAAACAGGTGGCTTACCTGCTGACGAAAAATTTGAAAAAGCAATTAATGCATTCAAACAAAGCTTCAAAAAATCAGAATAAAGCAAAATACATGAGATAAGGTGGTGAGATAGTGGCTTCTTTAAAAGAAATTGATTCACGTATTAAATCAACGAAAAAGATGAAACAAATTACGAGTGCGATGAACATGGTATCCAATTCTAAACTTCGTAAGGCTGAAAAAAATACGAAGAAATTCCGTCCTTATATGGAAAAGATGGAAGATGCTATTACAGCTATCGCAGGATCAAGTTCGTCTAGTAATCATCCGATGTTAAACGAGCGTGAAGTCAAGCGTGTGGGATACATGGTCATTACGAGTGATAGCGGATTAGCAGGTGCCTATAGCGCAAATGTTCTCAAAAAAATGATTCGTGATATTGAAAAGCGTCATCAAAGTCAGGATGAATATCGTCTTATTGTTTTAGGTAAAATAGGGATTTCATTTTTAGAAAATCGTGGCTATAAAATAGAAAACGCTTTGACTGATATTCCAGACCAACCTTCATTCAAAGCGATACAATCTATTGCGACACGTGCCGTTGATTTATTTAACGAAGAAAAAATTGACGAATTAAATGTCTACTATAGCCATTATGTCAGTGTGATTGAAAACACACCAAAAAGTAAAAAGTTACTGCCATTATCACCTGAAGATCAATCTTTAGGACATGGTGCAATGTCATCTTATGAATTTGAGCCTGACAAAGAATCAATCTTAAAAGTATTATTGCCACAATATATTGAAAGTTTGATTTATGGCACAATTTTAGATGCCAAAGCAAGTGAGCACGCTTCACGTATGAATGCCATGAAGAATGCTTCTGATAATGCAACTGATTTGATTGATGATTTATCTTTACAATATAACCGTGCACGACAAGCAGCAATCACACAACAAATTACTGAAATTGTTGGCGGTGCAGCAGCACTTGAATAACATTTTTTATAAGGAGGAACTAACATGGGATTAGGCCGTGTAACACAGGTCATGGGGCCAGTCATTGACGTGCGTTTTGACCATAATGAAATTCCAAACATTAACAACGCACTTGTAATTGATGTACCTAGAGATGGTAAAACGGAACAACTCACTTTAGAAGTAGCCTTACATTTAGGTGATGATGTTGTTCGTTCTATCGCAATGGACTCAACAGATGGTGTACAACGTGGTGCTGAAGTGAAAGATACTGGAGCACCTATCAGTGTACCAGTTGGAGATGCAACATTAGGCCGTGTGTTTAATGTATTAGGAGATAAAATTGACCTTGAGCCAGAAATCGACGCTTCTGTCCGTCGTGATCCAATTCACCGTCAAGCCCCTCAATTTGATGAATTATCAACTGAGGTTGAAATTTTAGAAACGGGTATCAAAGTTGTAGACTTATTAGCCCCTTACATTAAAGGTGGTAAAATTGGATTATTCGGTGGTGCGGGTGTAGGTAAAACCGTTTTAATTCAAGAGCTCATTAATAACATCGCTCAAGAACACGGTGGTATTTCTGTATTCGCCGGTGTTGGTGAACGTACACGTGAAGGAAACGACTTGTACTACGAAATGAAAGACAGTGGTGTTATTGCGAAAACAGCGATGGTATTCGGTCAGATGAATGAGCCACCAGGTGCGCGTATGCGTGTAGCACTTTCTGGTTTAACAATGGCAGAATACTTCCGTGATGAACAAGGACAAGACGTGTTATTATTCATTGATAACATTTTCCGCTTCACTCAAGCAGGTTCAGAAGTATCTGCATTGTTAGGTCGTATGCCTTCAGCAGTAGGTTACCAACCAACATTAGCTACTGAAATGGGACAACTACAAGAGCGTATTACTTCAACAAATAAAGGTTCTGTTACGTCAATTCAAGCAGTATTCGTACCTGCCGATGACTATACTGACCCAGCACCAGCAACAGCTTTCGCGCACTTAGATGCGACGACAAACTTGGAACGTAAATTAAGTGAAATGGGTATTTATCCTGCAGTGGATCCTTTAGCGTCAACATCACGTGCCTTAGAGCCAACTGTCGTTGGACAAGAACATTACGAAGTGGCACGTCAAGTTCAATCTACATTACAAAAATACCGTGAATTACAAGATATTATTGCAATTTTAGGTATGGATGAGCTTTCAGACGAAGATAAGAAAACAGTTGAACGTGCGCGTCGTATTCAATTCTTCTTATCTCAAAACTTCCATGTTGCTGAACAGTTTACAGGACAAAAAGGTTCTTACGTACCAGTTAAAAATACGGTTCAAGACTTTAAAGCAATTTTAGATGGTAAATATGACCATATTCCTGAAGATGCTTTCCGTCTTGTAGGTGGTATTGACGACGTTATTGCCAAAGCTAAAGACATGGGTGTTGAAGTTTAATACAATTAGGAGGTATGGATAATGAATACATTAACCTTAGATATCGTCACTCCTAATGGTTCTGTTTATAAACAAGACAATGTAGAAATAGTTGTCTTACAAACAACAGCAGGCGAAATGGGTGTGATGCATGGTCACATTCCGACGGTTGCCCCATTACGTATAGGACATATTAAAGTTAACCGCAATGGTCAATCTGATTATATAGCTGTAACTGAAGGATTTGCGGAAATACGCCAAGAAAAAGTTAATATTTTAGTCCAGTCTGCAGAATCTGCGGATGATATTGACTTAGAGCGTGCAAAATCTGCCAAACAACGTGCGACGTTTTATCTAGATGGTGATAAAAGTGATACGGATTATAAACGTGCAGAACGCGCGTTAAAACGTGCAGAAAACCGCATCGAAGTCGCAAAATTTAAATAAACTATAAACAATAACCTACTGACGTTAATCAGTAGGTTATTGTTTTTTTGTGAGAAAGTTCTAAGTTATTTATTATTTGAAATTGCATCAATTGTATATACAAAACTGACAAAAAGTCGTATGATATTATCTATGTGTATCTTTAAATTTAGATAAAATTTCAATGTCTATTAGGCAGATTAGATTAGGAATTCATACGCAAATCATGTAAAATTGAGTCAGATAATCTAAAAAGGAGCAATAAAATGCAATGGAATATATAGGACAATTCGCAATTGTACATCTTATCATGCATGTGCTCTGTATTTGTATTGCGTACTGGTGTTTAAATGCTGTGCGCTTAGATCAATTTTTTAAAAAAGGCTATGCACGACAAGTTCAAATTGCCATGATATTTGTAGCAATTTTACTGGGAACGAGTGTGAGTAACTTTATTGTTGATTTATTACAATTTTCAACTCAAATACAATACTTATTAAAATAATTGCTTTATATAAGTTTAAGCGTATTGCAAGAAGTTTATAATTAATTATGCAAGTGTGTAAATAGTGGAGGATGTAAATAACATGGATAAAATTATTGTAAAAGGCGGCAATACCCTCAAAGGGGAAGTACAAGTTGAAGGAGCAAAAAATGCGGTTTTACCTATTCTTACAGCGTCATTACTCGCAAGTAAAGGTAAAAGTGAGCTCTTAAATGTGCCCGCTTTAAGCGATGTTGAAACGATAAACAATGTCATCACCGTACTGAATGCTAAAGTTAAATATAATGAAAAAAAACAAGCAGTGACCGTTGATGCGTCAAAAGAGCTCAAAGAGGAAGCACCCTACGAGTATGTGAGTAAAATGCGTGCGAGTATTTTAGTGATGGGCCCTCTTTTAGCACGTCTTGGAAAAGCAAAAGTCGCTTTACCAGGGGGATGTGCAATTGGTTCTAGACCGATCGAACAACATTTAAAAGGATTTGAGGCACTTGGTGCTGAAATACACCAAGAAGCGGGATATATTTATGCCGAAAGTCCTCAAGGATTAATCGGTAATGATATCCATTTAGATTTCCCAAGTGTAGGTGCTACACAAAATATTGTAATGGCAGCTTCATTGGCAAAAGGACGTACTGTCATTGAAAATGTTGCGAGAGAACCAGAAATTGTTGATTTAGCAAACTATATTAACGAAATGGGCGGCGATGTTAAAGGCGCAGGTACAGACACGATTATTATTAATGGTGTGGAAACTTTAACAGGTGTCCAACATTCCATTATTCCAGACAGAATTGAAGCAGGTACATTCATGATTGCAGCAGCGATAACGAGAGGGGACGTCCTCGTAAAAGGGGCTATCCAAGAACATATGACGAGTCTTGTCTATAAATTAGAAGAAATGGGAGTAGAACTTGAATATAAAGAAGAAGGTATTCGAGTGACGGCCCCTGAAAAACTCAACCCTGTTGATATTAAAACTTTACCTCATCCTGGTTTTCCGACTGATATGCAATCACAAATGATGGCATTATTATTAACTGCGGAAGGACATAAAGTCATCACAGAGACTGTGTTCGAAAACCGTTTTATGCATGTAGGTGAGTTTAAACGTATGAACGCGAAAATTTCAGTAGAAGGACGTAGTGCTAAAATCGAAGGGAAAAGCGAGCTTCAAGGTGCACAAGTGAAGGCCACTGATTTACGTGCAGCAGCTGCATTAATTTTAGCAGGATTAGTTGCTGAGGGAGAGACTACAGTGACTGAGTTGCAACATTTAGACCGTGGATATGTTAACTTCCATGGTAAACTCAAAGATTTAGGCGCAGATATTAAACGTATTCATGCAAAAAAATAAGCCTTTAAAACTATGGCATTGGTTGCAACAATCCGTAAGTGTTCAGTTAACATTATTTATAATCGTAGCGGGTCTATGCTTTATTATTGGTTTAATGACAGGTTTTTTAATTAATCATGACAATCTATTAAATGCGTTAAATCCTAAATTTTGGGAACATTTTAAAGAAATAATTGGAGGCAGTTCATAATGGAAACTATTTTCAACTACAATGAAATCAAACAAATTATTCCACACCGTCAACCATTTTTGCTTATTGATAAAGTGGTTGAGTATGAACCTGGACAACGTTGTGTCGGAATCAAACAAGTCTCAGGCAATGAGCCTTTCTTCCAAGGGCATTTTCCAGATTATGCGGTGATGCCGGGTGTCTTAATCACAGAAGCTTTAGCGCAAACTGGTGCCGTTGCCATGCTCAATAGTGAAGAAAATAAAGGCAAACTGGCGTTATTTGCTGGTATTGATAAGTGTCGTTTTAAAAAACAAGTGGTACCAGGAGACACTTTAAAATTAGAGGTCGAAATTACAAAAATAAAAGGTCCAATAGGTAAAGGGAATGCAAAAGCAACAGTTGATGGTCAAGTGGCATGTCAATGTGAACTTACTTTTGCTTTGCAAGATCCACAATAAAAAAAGTTGAGCATCGTTTGCTCAACTTTTTTTATTCTTCATTTCGTTCGTCTTTTAAACGCGGTTTAGATTGCATCATGCGATTAAATGTTTTAATCAGCTCTTCTCCTTGAAGGCCTTCTCCAACTAATTGTTCTAATAAATTCTCGGCATAGACTTGTCTTAAAGTATAAATGTGACATTCGAAAACGATTGAAATAGTTTCTTTCAGTGGGGTAATATGCTTAATAGTTGCATCAAAAAGCGCAGGATCATTTGATGGTCTTGTAATAACGACGCGAATATCTAGTAAAGTTTCGTTTTCCATGAAAGATTGCATTTCTTCTAAATGAATATCAGAAATGACGATTTCCAAAAGCCAACCCGTCCCGCTATTTTCTTTATTAATTATGACACCATCTTTTAGTTCATACTCTGTTACAGTCCCATTTTCAGAAACGATTTGAAATCGTACCGCTTTAAATGTTTTCACTAGACGATCCCCCTAAAAAACTTTCTCAAGTTTACGAAAAATGTTTAATTAACTCCCATTATACCGTAATTCGTAAAAAATTTCTTAAAAGACCTAAAAAAATGAAGAACTCAACCCTCTCTTTTATGCTTTTTCGTGACTTGTCATTTATTTAGCTCAGCATGTAATATAAAGTCACCCAGAAGGGAGGTGCCATTAATAAATCAATTTCAAGTGACAGGGACGATTTCAAAGCCACCCCATTATTTTGACGCATCTGAGACGCCGTTTATTACATTTTCAATTAAAGTAAAAAGGAACTATCACAGCAAAAATGACAAACCGATTTATGATTTTCTTAGTTGTAAAGCATTTGGAGCAACGGCCACGTATATACATGAAACTTGTAAAGAGGAAGACCACGTGGCGATTACAGGACAGATTCAAACGCGACGGTTTGAATATCAAGGCGAGAGACGCTATGCTACAGAACTCGTGGTCTTCCAGTTAGAAAACTTTCCATTATAGACGTTTTTTAAGAAACCCAGTAATAGCCAATCCATACCCAATTAGAATATCCACCTGTGTTTATCCCAAAATCGTTTCAACGAACAATTCCAAACAAATATCATTATGGTCTTCAATATTTCTCATTTATTTCATCTTTTATTTTACATTTACTCCCATTAAAATTGCAGTATTTACAATTGCTCCATATTTCAAAGTAGTAAGACAGATTGTCAAAAGACGAGCCTGTCTTACTGCTCAATACATAGTTTTTTAAGAGGGATATAAAAAAATCAATTGTAAAAAGAGCGTTTTTTCATCCATTTTCCAAAAAACTTACATTTTAAATCACCTTTAAATGACGTTTGTAATATTTTTGTAACAAAAATGCCCGTTTATTTAATGTTGTTGTTACGGGACTGAAAAAGACTGGTGCTATATTATTTGTGAATATAAAAGATATCGATTCCGAATACTGGAGGATTATTAAATGAAAAAATTACTTTTAGCATCAACTACAGTTGGTTTATTAGCGGCTAGTCAATTTGCAACAAATGCAGAAGCAGCACCTCAAACTCAATCACAACTTCAAGAAGGTGTACACATCATTCAATGGGGTGACACTTTAAATAAAATTTCTGAAAAATACGATGTAACAGTTGACCAATTAAAAAAATGGAATAACTTAGAATCAGATGTTATTTATGCTGGAGATAAGTTATACGTGACTAAAGCAGCAGCGGCAGCTCATGGTTATGCAGCTTCTTCTGATTTTATCGTTCCAACTTCTAATAACAATCAAGCTTATACATCTTATAATCATTTTGCATATTCAGTTGAACCTACATCTTACAATCAATCATATACAACAGTAACACCGGCGGCATCTACTTCAAATAATACTTATACAACTTATGAAGCGCCAGTAACGCAAAGTGTTTCAAATGCAAATACTACTGTAACAACAAAGACTACATCTAACTATCAAGCACCACCAACAACAAAAGCAACATCAAATTATCAAGCTCCAACAACTGCAGGTAGTGGATCAGTCTATGAACAATTTATTAATGCAGGCGGATCTGCTGCAATGTGGAATGCAATCGTACTTCCTGAATCTGGCGGAAATCCAAATATTGTAAGCCCTAACGGCTACAGAGGTTTAGGTCAAACAAAAGAAGCATGGGGTACAGGTAGCGTTGCCACTCAAACTCAAGGTATGCTTAACTATGCTAACACGCGATATGGTTCAGTAGAACGTGCGATTCAATTCCGTCAAGCTAACGGTTGGTGGTAAGAGAGATTTTATTATCACTCCAGGCATTGATGTTCACTCAGAAATTAAAGCAATTTCTGAGTGAACGTCAATGCTTTTTTTATTGCTATTCAAGTTAAGATTTGTTAATTTAAAATTAATCACATAAAAGACTACTAGGGGAGCCTTTTGGCTGAGATGAATCGAATTCAGACCCTTTGAACCTGATTGAGTTAATACTCGCGTAGGAAAGTAGCGTAGACATTGAAACCTTTTATCATGACTGGGCTACTTTATTGTAGTCTTTTTTCATTTTGAAAGGAGTTTTTTTATGTTATTTTCTGAAAGTGTAAAACAAGAAGCCTCTCCAATAATTGAAGCGATTTATCACGATGATTTTATTCAAGGAATGATAAGAGGGGATATTTCAAAAGCGGCGATTCAACATTATTTACGTGCAGATGCACGGTATTTATTTGAGTTTGCTAAAATCTATTCGCTTTTAATACCTAAAGTTACTTCAAAAAAAGAAATCCAATTTTTAACTGAACAAATCGAGTTCTCTGCTTCAGGTGAAGTAGAGGCACACCATATTCTCGCAGATTACGTAAAAGTCCCTTATAATGAAATTATTAAAGAAGGTGAGTGGTATCCTTCTGCAGATCATTATATAAAACATATGTATTTCAATGCTTATCATTATGACAATGTCGCTTATACGATTGCTGCGATGGCGCCTTGTCCATACGTGTATCAACAAGTAGCGTTGAAAGCTTTACGTGAAGAAGATTTTGCAAACGACCATCCTTTAAAACCATGGTTTGAATTTTATGCAAAAGGAATGGATGAATTGATGCAACATATTGACCAGTGGCTCAATAAATGTGCGGACAATGCGACTGAAGAGGAAAAAAACCGATTAAAACGTAATTTTTTAGAAAGTACAGTTCATGAAAAACAATTTTTTAATATGTCTTATCATCAAGAAACTTGGGAATTTGGAGGAAGATAACATGAAATCCCTAAATATTGCTTTAACGATTGCAGGTACAGACCCTTCTGGAGGGGCAGGCGTGATGGCTGATTTAAAATCGTTTCATGCCTGTGGCGTCTATGGTATGACTACGATTACGAGTATCGTGGCTCAAAATTCACTGGGCGTACAACATATTCATCATTTAGAACCTTCTTGGTTAGAAGAACAACTTGAAAGTGTCTATTCCGATGAACTACCTCAGGCACTAAAAACGGGAATGATTCCGACACCAGAGATGATGGACATTGTTGCACGATATGTAAAAAAACAAACGATTCCCTATGTGATTGATCCTGTAATGGTGGCTAAAAGTGGAGACTCATTAATGGAAGAGAGTGTACGACAATCATTGAAGGATGTTCTATTGCCACTAGCCGATATTGCCACACCCAATATTCCAGAGGCTGAAGAAATTACAAAGATGACGATTCAAACAGAAGCCGACATCAAGAAAGCGGGACACTTTTTCTTAAATGAAATTGGAACGAAAGGTGTTATCCTTAAAGGAGGACATCTTGAAGGCGAGGCATGCGATTATTTATTTACTAAAGAAGACATGCATACCTTCTCAAGTCCACGTTTTAATACGTTACACACCCATGGGACAGGATGTACTTTTTCAGCAGTCATCACAGCGGAACTTGCGAAAGGTAAATCTGTTTTTGACGCAGTGGCGAAAGCAAAAAAATTTATTTCACTAGCGATAAAAGAAACTCCTGAAATAGGACAAGGCCGAGGCCCGGTCAATCATTTCGCCTATCAACAAGAGAAAGGTTGGGATTAAAATGGGTCAATTAACGCAAGTGCGTCATACACAACCCCTCGTTGTATGTTATACCAATGACGTTGTAAAAAACTTTACAGCGAACGGTTTACTCAGTTTAGGTGCAAGTCCTGCAATGAGTGAAGCCCCAGAAGAAGCTAAAGACTTTTTTAAAGCCACCCAAGCGTTATTAATTAATATTGGAACTTTAACGAGACAAACGGGTGCCGACATGCTTGAAATAGCGAAACAAGCGAACGACCAAGGGGTGCCAATTGTATTTGACCCTGTAGCTGTAGGGGCGTCACAGTTCAGAAAAGATTTCTGTCGTCAGTTTTTATCACAAGTGAAAGTAGATGTGATAAAAGGAAACGGGTCTGAAATTTTAGCATTAATTGATGAAACAGCGACAATGAAAGGAACAGATAGTTCAACAGACATTGACATTGTATCAATAGCGAAACAAGCTTATGATCATTTTCAAACCGCGATTGTGCTCACAGGTGAACAAGATGTGATTGTTCAAGAGGGAAAGGTTGTCGTACTAGACAATGGTTCACAGCTCCTTACTAAAATAACAGGAGCAGGATGCTTGCTTGGAGCGGTAGTTGCATCGTTTTTATTACGTCAACAAGTGCCTAATATAGATGTTTTAATTGAAGCGGTTTCCACGTACAACATTGCAGCAGAACATGCAGAATTAAGTGAAAGCGCAATGCTTCCGGGAACTTTTCTCGTTGCATTTATAGATGCCTTACATCAAATTGACGAAGCGACGGTGCATCAAGAATTAAAAATAGAGAAGAGATGAAAACATGAAATTCCAACGTAAACAACTACAAGTATATTTTATTGCAGGGACACAAGATGTGAAAAAAGGGTCTCTTGAAGAGATATTAGAAAAAGCATTAGCAGCAGGGATTACAATGTTCCAATTTCGAGAAAAAGGGCCTTCATCGTTAAGTGGAGAAGCTAAAGAAAGAAAAGCACGTTCGCTCATGGCCTTATGTCGACAGTATCATGTCCCTTTTATTGTCAATGATGATGTTGCACTCGCTATAAAAATTGGAGCGGATGGGATTCATGTTGGACAAGATGATGCTAAAATTGAGACGTTTATTGATCAAAGCAAAGATAAAATTATAGGGTTAAGTATTAGTAATTTTAAAGAGTATGATCAGTCCGATTTAACACATGTCGATTACATTGGAGTAGGACCAGTGTATCATACGTCTTCTAAGACGGACGCCAAGCAGCCAGGTGGGGTGGAAATGATACGTCGCCTACGCGAATATGATGAAATGATTCCTATCGTAGCCATAGGTGGAATCACAGAAGAAAACGTCGCTTCTTTGAAAAAGAATGGGGCAGATGGTGTTGCGACAATTTCATCTATTACACACAGTTCAAATATTGAAAAAACTGTGTCACGATATTTAAAGTATTTCAATTAAATTCGCTTTTATTCTGGTTTATGTTTCCACACTAAGAAGATGTGTGATAAAATAACATTTATGTGAATATATCTTTAGAGGTGGAAAAATGAAGAACAAAGCGCTACTGGCGACACTACTTGGGGTCGTCCTGTTATTAGCTGGGTGTGATTATAGTAAGCCTGAAAACCGTACAGGCTTTTTCTACAACACGTTTGTTTCTCCAATGGATCATTTAATTCATTGGTTAGGTGACCATTTAAATAATAATTATGGCCTAGCAATTATCATCATCGTGTTAGTAGTACGTATTGTATTATTACCGTTCATGTTATCAAATTACAAAAACATGCACATGATGCGTGAAAAAATGAAGATTGCAAAACCTGAAATTACAGAAGCACAAGAAAAAGTAAAACGTGCGCGTACGCAAGAAGATAAAATGGCTGCGAACCAAGAGATGATGCAAGTTTACAAAAAATATGATATGAATCCAGTTGCAAGTATGTTAGGGTGTTTACCGCTTATTTTGCAAATGCCGATTATCATGGCTTTATTCTTTGTCTTAAAATATCCGACAGGTGGGGGTATCACAGAGTACTCAGACTTTTTGTGGTTCCAACTCGATAAGCCAGATATTTGGATTACGATTATCGCGGGTATTTTATATTTTATTCAAGCCTATGTCTCAAGTATGCACATGCCACCTGAGCAAAAGCAAATGGCTGTCATGATGATGATTATCTCACCAATTATGATTGTGTGGATTTCATTTAGTTCAGCAGCCGCATTAGGTTTGTACTGGTCAGTATCTGCCGCATTCTTAGTGGTTCAAACCTACGTTGCCAACGTCGTTTATGGTAAAAAAGCCAAAGCTGAAGTTGAACCAATGATTAAAAAGTTTGAACAAGAAAAGAAAGCCAGCAACAAATCAGGTAAAAATACTCAAGTAGTTTCTAAGAAAAAGAAAAAATAATTAAAATAAAGAACCGACTTTCTTCAAAATTGAAAGTCGGTTCTTTATTTTTTATTCTACCCACTCTTTAAAAAATTGGGACAAAAATTGTTTTAAAAACGTGTGGCGTTCTTGGGCTATGGCCTTTGCTTTTGGTGTGTTCATCAAATCTTTTAATTTTAACAATTTTTCATAAAAATGTTTAATTGCAGAAGGGGGTAACGTCGTAATGTCTATATGATTCAACGCACTCTCTGACACATTACCGGTCCACATAGGTTCATTAAAGTGACCGGCAAATTGAAATGTTCTTGCTATGCCAATAGCACCTAATGCATCAAGGCGATCGGCATCTTGGACGATTTGTCCTTCAATTGTGGATAGTGTTTGTGATTTTCGAAAGCTCATATGGTCAATAATATATAAGATATGTTGTTGGTCTTGAGATGAGACTTGAATGTTGGTTAAGAAGGATAAAAGTTCTGTCCTTGCATTTGATTCTGTAAGTTTATCATCGATGGTATCGTGAAGTAAGGCGGCCATCTCAATGACAAAAATATTGGCTTCTGGATAGTCTTGAGCGATCAATTTTGCCATCGCGACGACACGACGAATATGCGCAATGTCATGACCTGTGACATCGGCTTGATGAAAATGTTCCATATAATTTTTAGCTTTAACGAGCTGTTCTTTCAAAATTTCACACCCTCTTACAATATTGGCGAGAGCAACTGGCTAATCGATTCTTTAAATTTTATCCATAAACTGCGCTCTGCATACCGTTCTTTTGTTAATTCAGTACATACTTTTAAATCTTCTTCAAAGCTCTCACGGACTTGTTTAGCAATATTTTTATCATAAACGAATGCGTTCACTTCGAAATTGAGGGCAAAACTACGATTGTCCATATTTGTGGTGCCGACACTCGTAATCTCATCATCAATAGTTAAAGTTTTTGCATGTAAAAAGCCATCTTCATAAAGATACACTTTTGCGCCCACATCTAGCAATGTTGCGGCATTTTTATATGTTGCCCAATAAACGAAGGGATGATCAGGTTTACAAGGAATCATCAAATGGACATTAACGCCACCGAGCGCGGCAATTTGTAAGGCATCAATAAAAGATTGATCAGGAACAAAATAAGGAGTCTGGATATAAATATCTTTTTTAGCCATATTAATCATTTTTAAATAGCCATACTTAATTTGCTCCCAAAATTCATCTGGACCACTTGAAGCAATTTGAACGCCGACATTTTCTGTGTTCCCTATTTCAACCTTAGGAAAGTATTTAGGCTGATTTTCAATATCATGTCTAGAAGATTGTGAATTCCAATCTAAAATAAAGCGTAGTTGAAGCGCATGAACGGCGGCGCCTTCTATTCTTAAATGGGTATCTCGCCATGGGCCAAACTTTTTAGATAATCCTAGATATTCATTGCCGACGTTAAATCCTCCAACATAACCAATTTTGCCATCGATGACGACAATTTTTCGGTGATTTCGATTATTCATACGAAAATTAATCAATGGCAATTTAGAAGGAAAAAAGGCTTCCGCAAGACCTCCTTTACGTTTGAAATCTTTTAAATCTCGTAATGACAAACTTTTAGAGCCGATATCATCATATAACATTTTGACTTCCAAACCTTCATCGAGCTTTTCTTCAAGTAAGTCAATAATACTTTTACCGAGAGTATCTTTTCGAAAAATGTAATATTGAATGTGTATATATTTTTTAGCATTCTTGATATCTTCTTTTAAACGATTAAACTTTTCGTTACCCTCGAGCAACACCTCAATATTATTTTGATTCGTATAGAAAGCCGCATTATTATACAATAAAGCACGAATCATACGTTTATATTGTTTAATATGAGGGTTATCTGGATCAAAATTATCCTTCTTAAGTGCAACTAACTGTTGGTTTACTAATTGATTTAATCCTTTTTGATCCTTTTCAGATATTTTAAATATAGATTTTCTTTGAATTTGGCGTCCGAATAATAAATATAAAATAAACCCTATAATTGGGAATAAAGATAAAACTAAAATCCACGCCCAAATTGAACCGGCACTACGACGTTCCATAAAGATAATGGTAAAAACGAAGGAAATATTTAATATAAATAATCCTAATAATACGTAATTAATCCAAACATCGCCATCAATGACTGTGGCGTTGCTTAATTCCACCATTTTAGAACCCTCCTTATAAATACGAATTTATGCAATTATATCATTTATTTATGCATTTTAGAAAAAATTAACGCCTTGACTTATACCCTGTATAGGTATATTATGAAAGTGCAATCATTCAATGGAGGTGTAGCCATGGAAGAACATGCACATCATTCAACAGAAATTAAAAAAAATTTGACTTCACGTTTAAATCGAATTGAAGGTCAAGTGAGAGCGATTAATCGTATGATTGATGAAAATGTTTATTGTGATGATGTATTAACACAAATAAGAGCTACGCGCTCAGCCCTCAACAGTGTAGCAACAAAATTGTTAGACTATCATATGAAAGGGTGTATTACTCGAAAAATTGAAGCGGGTAAAGAAACTGAAGCTATGGAAGAGTTGTTAGTGACTTTCCAAAAATTAATGAAAGATTAGTGGGAGGCCATCATGCAAAAGAGTATAGTTTACGTAGAGGGAATTCATTCAACAGAACGTAAAGAGAGTGTGGCGCAACGTTTACATCAAATGATAGGTGTTAAGGATATAAGTATCGATACAGAGCAACAATCGATTACAATTCAATATGAGACACCTTCCAATTTAAATACGTTAGAAAAAGAAATTTACGATGCCGGTATTACGGTGATTCGTACAGAAAAAGGAGAAATGTAAAATGGCTAAACATACTATTAATGTTGAAGGAATGACATGCAACCATTGTAAAGAAGCGGTGGAATCAGCGGTTAAAGAAAATAAAGAGGTACTTTCTGTTGTGGCGACACCTGATGAAGATCATGTCATTGTAGAATTAATGGATGATGGCGCATTACATGATGTCAAACAATGTATTTATGATGCAGGTTACGAAGTAAAATAGGACAACTTGTCACTGAGTGAAGTTTTATGATAATTAGAGTACAGAGCGGGGGAGGGCGCACGTTTATATAAATAAGTGTGCTTGGCCCTCTCATTTTTAAATTTTATTATACCCCTTATGGGTATGGGAGGTCGTCTTGATGAAAGAAGAGACATACCAAATTTCTGGCATGCATTGTGCGGCTTGTGCAACACGAATTGAACGTATTTTGAACAGGGAAGAAGCTATAGAGGAAGCGACTGTGAATTTAGTCATGGAAAAGGCAACGGTTAAATATGACCCTAGTCAAATCAATCAGGAAACTATATTTCAAAAAGTATCTCAAATTGGGTTTGAAGCCCATGAAATACAAGACAATGCGTCAACTGAGCAACAAAGTCAAAAAGAATTAAAAAAACAAAAATATAAATTCCTTATTTCTGCGTTACTTGCTTTACCGTTACTTTATACTATGTTTGCCCATTTCTCATTTTTAAATTTTGTACCTGTACCGAAACTGTTGATGAATCCATGGTTTCAACTCATTCTTGCAACACCCATTCAATTTATACTAGGCGCCCAATTTTATATTGGTGCATGGCAAGCGTTAAAAAATAAAAGTGCGAACATGGATGTACTTGTGGCAATGGGAACATCAGCTGCCTACTTTTATAGTATCTATTTAATGGTGATTCATAGTGGCCATGAAGGGCATATTCCACTTTATTTTGAAACAAGTGCTGTATTAATTACGCTTATTTTGCTTGGAAAGTACTTTGAGAAACGAGCAAAAGGACATGCGAGTGATGCGATTAAAAAATTAGCAGCATTGCAAGTAAAAGATGCCATTGTTGTACGCAACGGGGAGCAAGTTAAAATGCCCATTGAACAAGTTCGTGTAGGTGATGTCATTTGTGTGAAAAGTGGCGCCTATATTCCACTTGATGCAGAAGTAATTGAAGGTTTTACAACCGTTAATGAATCTATGATTACGGGAGAAAGTATTCCTGTAGAAAAACAAACAGGAGATGCACTGATTGGGAGCACATTAAATGAAACAAACTTCATTAAAGCACGTGTCACTCATGTTGGTGAAGATCTTGTATTAAATCAAATTATAAAAGTGGTTGAAGAAGCGCAAACGAAAAAGCCACACATCCAAAGATTAGCGGACAAAATTTCAAATATTTTTGTGCCGACTGTCGTTTTAATTGCCCTTTTTGCTTTTCTGTTGTGGTTCTTTATTTTGATGCCCTTTGATTTTACACATGCATTAGAAATTTTTATTTCGGTGATTGTTATTGCATGTCCATGTGCATTAGGCTTAGCTACACCTACATCAATAATGGTAGGTTCAGGAAGAGCAGCTGAAGCAGGGATATTATTTAAATCAGCTGAAAGCCTCGAACAAACCCGTCAAATTGACACGATTGTTTTTGACAAAACAGGCACACTCACTACAGGTACGCCTGAAGTCATTGGCGTAGTCGAATTTGAAAAAGTGTCTCCAATCGAGACCTTTATAAAAAGTTTGGAAGCACAATCTGAACATCCACTTTCTAAAGCACTTGTGAATTATTTTGAAGATACGCCCTACGTGACTGTCGATGATTATGAAACACACATTGGCAATGGCATATCAGGCCATATCCAAAATAATCATATAAAAATTGGCTCGATTGCTTATTTGTCCTCAACATCTCAAGTTACAGCATCGATGAAAGCGCAACAAAACATGTGGGAATCACAGGGGGCCACAGTCATTGGTGTCGAAGTGAATCAAGCACTTGTGATGATGATAGCCTTGCGTGATGAACCTAAAGAACGCGTGAAAGAAACGATTCAACAACTAAGAAAGAAATACGACGTAGTCCTATTAAGTGGCGATAGTGAGAAGACAGTCAAAGCTATTGCGGACGAATTAGGTATCTCACATCTATATGCTGAGGTTAAACCTGAACAAAAAGCAAAAATTGTTCAAGATATCCAACAACAAGGCAAGAAAGTGATGATGGTGGGCGACGGGATTAATGATGCCCCGTCTCTAACACAAAGTGATATCGGAATTGCAATGGGTTCTGGTACTGATATTGCAATTGAATCTGCTGACGTTGCTTTAGTGCATAATCACATTTCACAAATCCCAGAAGTGTTAAAAATGAGCGAATTAACAATACGAAATATCAAACAAAACTTATTTTTTGCATTTTGTTATAACATCGTAGGGATTCCAATAGCAGCTTTAGGATTTTTAGCCCCTTGGGTGGCAGGTGCTGCGATGGCATTCAGTTCTGTATCTGTCGTATTAAACGCTTTACGACTTAAGCATATTCATAAATAAAAATGAAAAAAATTAAATTTTATGTAGTCACAAGTAGTAAAGTAGGGTATGATTAGAGAGAAGTTAGACATATGCGGGGTGATAATATGGCAAAACAGAATGAACGCATTCAAAACGTGGTCCATATGTTATCATCAATTGGGGTTAAAGTTAAAAAAACAAAATCACGATTGGACATTATGCGATCACTACCCAATGCAAAACCTGCAACAGAGAAACTGAAATAGCATTTTAATTTTACGCTATTTGTAAACACATGAGTTAATATATTAAATTGAAAACCACACACTAAGTACAAACGAAGTGTGTGGTTTTTAAATGGTAGTCTAACAAAATAGAGAGGATAGCGTGTTCCATATGCTATCTTCTCTTATTTTGATTATAAGAAGTTAAATTTGAATTATTTATATTTCGTAGAAGATTCATGGGTACTAAGCTCATCATACTTTTTAGGAGCGTGGTAACGCATACTTAAAAGAATACCAATACCTGCCATTAAGCTCCATAAAGAACTTCCGCCATAACTAATGAAAGGTAACGGAATCCCTGTAATTGGCAATAATTGAATCGTCATACCGATATTTTGAACAATATGGAATAACAATAAGCTCACATAACCTATAATAAATGATTTGTTAAATAAGTCCTCTGTTTGAGAAGCGCGCTTAAGTAGATGCATTAACAATAGTAAATAAATAACGATAAGGACGACAGCCCCAATAAATCCAAATTCTTCTCCGATTACTGAAAAAATAAAGTCTGTATGGTTTTCAGGGATATACACTTCACCTTGATTAAACCCTTTACCAATGAGTTGACCTGATCCTATTGCTTTCATAGATTCAGTTAAGTGAAAGCCATCCCCAGAACTATAAGTGTAGGGGTCGAGCCATGAATTAATACGTCCGAGTTGATACGTTTTAATCCCTGCTAAATTTTCAATGAGACTCGGTTTAAATAAAATAGATAATATCACGCTTGCAGCTAAAAAGATAAACGCCCCAAATAACGGAGTTAAAATCTTCCAAGAAACGCCGCTGACGATAATAATCCCCGCGATAATCGCCATAATAACGAGCGTTGTGCCCAAGTCATTTTGTAATAAAATGAGAAGGACAGGAAGAATTGTGACGCCAATGATTTTTAGGATTAACATAAAATCGGTTTCTATAGATTTATTAAATGTAAATCTATTATGTTGAGCAACTACCTTTGAAATGGCTAAAATAAGCACAATTTTCATGAATTCAGAAGGCTGAATACTAATTGGCCCGAAGCGGTACCAACTTTTGGCACCATTAATAATTGGAGTGATTGCTGTTTCGGGTAATAAAATTAATCCAATCAAAAGGACAATGAAAATAAAATAGATAGCAAAGGTATATTTTCGGATTTTTTTTGGTGAGACAATCATAATAAGAAACGCAAGAACAGCACCTAATATGTAATAAAAAATTTGTCTAATCCCAAAATCCATACTATATTGACCGCCGCCCATCGCAGAGTGTATCGTCATCACACTAATGACACAAAGGATAAGTATCAATGTGATGAGTTTCCAATCTAAGCGGTGTCGTAAAGATTTATGGGTATGTTGACGAGATGAAGCCATAGTAATCTCCTTTACGAAAAAATATCATATTATATCTATTATGATTGTACAGAACTTCGCACTATTTTGCGAATATGAGTTGCTATTCCTTTGAAAATACATGCATTTCGTAATGCTCTCATGGTAATATGGAGTTTAGAATAAGATTTGGAGGCGGACTTATGTCAAAAGAAGCGTTATGTATTATATACGGCGGTAAAAGTGCCGAACATGATGTATCAATTTTAACTGCTCAAAATGTGTTAAATGCCATTGACAAAGAGCAGTATCATATTGACATTATATATATCACTAATGATGGAGTATGGAGAAAAAAAGAAAATATTTCAGATCAAATCAATGACATTCATGTGTTGCATTTAGATCAATCTCACGAAGGTGAAATTTCAACGATGTTAACACAAAGTAGCCAAGGCGGTCGCTATGACGCCGTATTTCCATTGCTACACGGACCAAATGGTGAAGATGGCACAATTCAAGGCTTATTTGAAGTCCTAGATATTCCTTATGTGGGTAATGGTGTGTTGGCGGCATCTAGTTCTATGGATAAATTAGTCATGAAACAATTATTTGCACAGCGCGGTTTACCTCAGCTCCCATACGTAAGCTTTTTACGTAGTGAGTATGAGAAATATCAACACAATATATTGAAACTTGTTCATGATAAACTTGAATTCCCTGTTTTTGTAAAGCCGGCGAATTTAGGTTCTAGTGTTGGAATCAGTAAATGTGAAAATGAAGAGGAATTGATTCAGGGGATAGAAGAGGCCTTTTTATATGACCGTAAACTTGTCATTGAACAAGGCGTTAATGCAAGAGAAATTGAAGTCGCGGTCTTAGGGAATGATTATCCTGAAACAACATGGCCAGGCGAAGTAATTAAAGATGTGGCTTTTTATGATTATAAATCGAAATATAAAGATGGAAAAGTACAACTGTCTATTCCTGCTGACTTAGATGAAGAAGTTCAAATGACATTGAGAAATATGGCAGTGGAAGCCTTTAAAGCTACAGACTGTTCAGGATTATTGCGTGCAGACTTCTTTGTGACAGAAGATGACCAAATTTATATTAATGAAACGAATGCGATGCCTGGATTTACAGCATATAGTATGTATCCAAAACTTTGGGAAAATATGGGGCTTCCGTATGCTGAGTTGATTACTAAATTAATTACACTCGCCAAAGAACGTCATCAAGAAAAGCAGAAAAACAAATATAAAATTGATGAGTAGGTGTCCGCATGATTGAAATTACATTAAACCAAATCAAGCAGTGGATTGATTGTGAAATTGACACTTCTTATTTAGGCCATCCTATTAAAGGTGTTTCTATTGATTCACGCCACATAGAAAAAGGGCAATTATTCGTGCCTTTTGTCGGTGAAAACGTGGATGGGCATCAATTTACAGAACAGGCTTTGAGAGATGGCGCAGGTGCGGCCTTTTTTCAACGAGACAGTCAAATTGAAGTTCCTAATAATGGGCCAGTCATCGTTGTTGAAGACACCTTGGTTGCCCTTCAACAACTTGCAAAGGCCTATATTAAAGAAGTGAATCCAACTGTGATTGCGGTAACGGGGTCTAATGGGAAAACAACTACGAAAGATATGATTGAAAATGTCTTATCTACCAATTATCGTGTGAAAAAGACCCTTGGTAATTATAATAATGAGATCGGCTTACCTCTAACGATTCTTCAATTGGATCATGATACTGAAATCTCAATTTTAGAAATGGGGATGTCAGGTTTTCATGAAATCGAACTACTCTCCAACATTGCTGAACCTGATTATGCTGTGATTACAAATATTGGAGAATCACATATGCAAGATTTAGGTTCGAGAGAAGGCATTGCAAAAGCAAAATTCGAAATTGTATCAGGATTAAAGGAAAAGGGGAAATTGCTATATGACGGTGATGAACCCCTTCTTACACCGCATGTTCAAACTTTGGCAAAGGAACAATGTATTAGTATTGGATTAAATACTTCAAATGATGTTAGTTGTCACATATTGTCTCATGATGATGAGGGCATTACGTTTGAAATCAATAGTAAAAATCAATTCCGCTTGCCAGTGATAGGTGAACATAATATGCGTAATGCAGCGATTGCAATTACGATTGCGCAATTATTAGATGTTGATGAAAAGACAATACAATCTCAACTGAATCATCTGCAATTGACAGGTATGCGCATGCAAAAATTTCAAGCACACAATGGTGCGACCATTATTAACGATGCCTACAATGCGAGTCCGACAAGTATGAAAGCAGCCATTGATACATTAAGTCAAATGGAAGGGCGCAAAATATTGATTTTAGGTGATGTTTTAGAATTGGGAGAGCAATCTAAAATATTACATATGAGTGTAGGACAATACCTAGAAAATAAAAAAATACAAATGTTGTATACTTATGGAGAAGCTGCCCTGGACATCCATGAAAAAGGAAAACGTCATGTGGAAGAAGCAATACATTTTAATGATAAAACAAAAATGACGCGTTATATTGCATCTATATTATCAGCTAGTGATAAGGTGCTTGTGAAAGGATCGCGTGGGATGAAGTTAGAAGAAGTTGTTGATGCGTTAATTGAACAAACATAACTCATTTGTATCCAAAAAAGCAAAGAGCATTAAGTGATTGATAGCTCAATATTTCTTTGGGCATGGATTTATAATGCCAAACCTAAAGTTAGAAAGCCATCAAAATTTATCTGAGCATAAATTTTGATGGCTATTTTGATACAACTTAGTTCGATGAAATTGAGTTGGTCAAAAAATTTTATAACTTACGCTTGTGAATTAATAATATTATTTATGTCTCAAATAGCTATTTTTTATAGCTAATTTTTAATGTTATCGTTGTAAGTTTATAGCTTTACACGTGGTTTAAACTGCTTATAAAAACTTAGTATTTTAATAAGAATATGTGATTATACGTATTTGCTTTATTGCGCAATTAGCATACAGGTGGTAATATGGAGAAGTTGGAAAAATCATTATTGAGATAAATTATGAGAAATAAGATCCAAAAAAAGGAGAATGACTTTGCAAAATTTTACAAGCTTAGGTGTTTCAGAAAGAACAGCTGAAACATTAGAGGCGATGGGATTTACGGAACCTACACCGATACAAAAGGATAGCATCCCATCAGCTCTTAAAAATTTAGATATTTTGGGCCAAGCACAAACTGGAACAGGAAAAACAGGTGCATTTGGTATCCCATTAATTGAAAAAGTAGTTGGTAAAGAAGGTGTACGTGCCCTCATCTTAGCACCAACACGTGAACTTGCGATGCAAGTTGCAGAACAATTAAGAGAATTCAGCCGTGGTCAAAAAGTTCAAGTTGTCACTGTATTTGGGGGTATGCCGATCGACCGTCAAATCAAATCATTGAAAAAAGGTCCTCAAATTGTCGTGGGTACACCTGGCCGAGTTATCGATCACTTAAACCGTCGTACATTGAAAACACAAGACATCGATACATTAATTTTAGATGAAGCTGATGAAATGATGAATATGGGCTTTATCGATGATATGCGCTACATTATGGATAAATTGCCATCTGATAATCGACAAACAATGCTTTTCTCAGCAACAATGCCAAAAGCGATTCAAGAATTAGTTCAAAAATTCATGAAGTCACCAGAAATTATTAAAACGATGAACAATGAACTTTCAGATCCACAAATTGATGAATATTATACGATCGTTAAAGAATTAGAAAAGTTCGATACATTCACGAATTTCCTTGACGTTCATCAACCAGAATTAGCGATTGTGTTCGGTCGTACAAAACGTCGTGTCGATGAATTGACAAGTGCTTTACTATCAAAAGGTTATAAAGCAGAAGGCCTTCACGGAGACATTACACAAGCCAAACGTTTAGAAGTACTTAAAAAATTCAAAAATGACCAAATTGACATTTTAGTAGCAACAGATGTTGCAGCACGTGGTCTTGATATTTCTGGTGTAAGTCATGTATATAACTTTGACATCCCTCAAGATACTGAAAGTTATACGCACCGTATTGGACGTACAGGTCGTGCAGGTAAACAAGGAATGGCCGTGACATTTGTGAATCCAATTGAAATGGATTATATTCGTCAAATTGAACAAGCCAACCATCGCCAAATGCGTGCATTACGTCCTCCACATCGCAAAGAAGTCTTACGTGCACGTGAAGAAGAAATTAAATCTAAAGTTGAAAACTGGATGGCTGTGACAAAAGAACCACGTGTTGAAAGTATCGCCAAACAGTTACTTGAAGAGTACGATCAAACGGACTTAGTGACAGCACTTCTTCAAGAATTAGTAGAATCTAATGATGAAGTTGAAGTTCAATTGACTTTTGAAAAACCACTTGCACGAAAAAATCGTCAACCTAAAGGTAATCGTAAAGGCGGCGGTAAACGTCATTCAAAATCACGTCGTGGTAATAAACCTAACTTTAATAAAAAAGGCAATGGCTTTAAAGACAAGCGCGAAAATAAAGTGAAAAAAGGGCGCACTTTCGCTGATCATCAAAAATAATTTATAATGCATATTTTTAGGACAATGCTATCCTACAAATTTAACGATTTGTAGTGTATAGGTATTGTCCTTTTTTTCTATCATAGAAACATTTAATAATGGGGATTAACTCATATCATCGTCGAGATACGTGCATAGAGTTGATTGATTTTTTACATATTTTATTATTGAAAGATACGATACACTAGGAATGTTATATCTACGAGGCAATATGCTATAATCGTTATAAAATGTTAAAACAAAAGGAGAAACTAAAGGCATGCTTAATCGGATGGAAAAAGGGCCTAAACAATACAAAACATATTTAATTCAAAATCAGATAATACAACTTTGTATCGATGGATGTTTTATAGGCTTAGTGTTATATGGAATGCATTTTTTTGACGTTGCCAAAGGGTGGCGATTTGCATTGTATGGTTTACTTGTTATAGATATTATCTTACGTTTAATACGTCCTTATCTGATATATTCGTTTTACGCTTACCAAATTGTTAACGATACAATCGTGATACAGCGAGGAATATGGTTTCGAAAATATGAAGCGGTAAAAATTGAACGTATTCAGTTCTTAGAATCGCATTTCAATCCTTTATCTCGATATCATCATTTATCACAAATAAAAGTTGTGACAGCCGGACACGAAATAGTATTACCATACTTAAATCATCAGCAGTCTGAAAAAATTGAAAGGTATTGTTTGGCACGCTTAGAAAGAGGTGAAGCAGATGTATAACCCTCAGAAATTACATCCGATTTCCTATATTTCAGGCTTAATTGAAGCAATTAAACAAAATATCATTTTAGTTATTATTTTTGTGTTTTTCCAAATGCGCCAATTCGATTGGTCTAATCCATGGAGTTATCTCTCTCCAGGAATTTTTACAGCGATCTTTCTCATCAGTTTTATAGCAAATCTTCTACGGGTCTATAAAACACGGTACTGGATTGAAGGTCAATATTTTATTATGACTTCCGGTGTTTTTAACTTAGAAAGGAAAGAATTGCATATTCGTCGCATCCAATCGATGGACACGACGCAGTCGATGGTTAACCGTTTATTTGGGGGTGTCAATTTACAAATCCGTACGCCAAGTGATGGCATTGAATTAAACACCATTACGCGCGAACAAAGTGAATATATTCGGGAAGCTGTAGAAAAAATAAAAACGACACTTACGAATGGAAATAATGAGAATGAAGACGAAGCGGGCGCTCCAACAAAAGATACAGAATCAGTACAAGAAATGTTATACGATTTGTCTCCTAAAAATTTATTGTTAATGTCGATGACAAGTGGTGCAATACTTGTAGCCTTCGTAACACTTGCGCCGATTGTTAGCGCGCTTCAAAATATTATTAATTGGTCATGGTTGTTTGGGAGCGTCGACCAGATTATCAAAAATCAAGTTATGGCTACTTTTCTGTCGTTTATCGTGATTTTATTGTTCTGTTACATCTTTGGTGTGCTACTCACAATTATTAAATATTACGGCTATAAGTTACGTCGAAAAGGGGATTATTTACATATACAATATGGTTTATTAAATATTCGACATATTACAGTGCCTATAACGAGAGTGCAAGCCGTGGTGGAAAATCGTTCCTTTTTACGTACATTATTTGGCTATACCTCATTTTCATTCATCATTACGAGCGATCAAAATCTTAAAAATGAGGATTATACGAATGGGAAAGTGATGATTTTACCATTTATAAAGAAAAATGAAGCTCAGCTGATTATCACAGACCTTGTGCCTCATATCATGTTTCACCAAATTAAGACAGGATTACCTTGGCGCGGTTTTCATCGACGATTTTGGATCATAAGTGTGGCCTTGCTTATCGTTGCAGCTTGTGTGCATTATTTTTATAGTGCATGGGTTTGGCTGCCCGTTCTTTTAGTGATTGCATACTTAGTGATGCATAGTTTTCTTGCCATAAAACATGCGGGAGCAGCGATAAAAGGCGAGCAAATCGGTGTGAAGCAGTTAACCCTCTTTGGTTTTCAAACAACCTATTTAAGCCGAGAAAAAGTCATTGGTTATCGTGAGTCGGCTCATCCCCTTATGTTGCGGGGAGAACTCAGTCATTTTTATTTTTTTGTGGCTAAAGGAATGACTTATGAAGCGATAGGTCTTCGTTTTGAGGATATTAAAAATGTATCCTCTTATCGTGAATGGTATTTGAAGGAGGAGACGTTATGAATAGGATGCATCAAGATGGACTCAAAGTTTTACGTATAAAAGGAATCATATATTCACTCATCCTCATCCTCATATTTATAGGTGAAATGGTTGCTGCCTATTTTTTTGAATGGCCTAATCAAATGACTTTAGGAATCATCAGTGTCGTTTTAATTGTTCTGATACCTTTAGTATTTGTATTTCTTATACCTAAATATCGATATGCTCATTTTAAATACCAGTATGATACGTACGGCGTCTTTATTCAAAATGGAATATGCTTTATTAAGCAATATCGTGTACCTTTATACCGTGTTCAAAATATAGAAATTGAAGAAGGCTGGTTGATGCGGCGCTTTCATCTTGCAAACATCGAACTTTCCACAGCAGGAGGTAATGTGTCTATCGAATTAATTCATAAAACTCAAGCGCAAAAATTAAACGTTTTTGTCAAACAACATGGTATGATGGAAACGTATGATGCGTCTGAAGAAAATGAAAATCCTAATGATGAAAATGAGGCCAAAATATGATTTATGGTATTGGAATAGATTTAGTAGAGATTGCTCGTATCAAGCATGTATTAGAGCGACAAGCGCGTTTTCCTGAACGTATTCTCTCAGTCAAAGAACTCGAAAAATTTCATACATTCAAAAGTGAACAACGTAAACTTGAATTTTTAGCGGGAAGGTTTGCTTGTAAAGAGGCGTTGAGTAAGGCTTTAGGGACTGGACTCGGGAGAGAGCTCGCATTTAAAGATATTCATTGTGACAATGATGCACAAGGAAAACCTGTGATTGAGTTTAAAGATTATAAAATTCACGTCTCCATTTCTCATACGGAACATTATGCGACAAGTCAGGTCGTGATTGAGTATTAATCCGTCGTTCAAAAATGGTATGATGTAATTTGAAAGAAAGACCGTATAAAGATAGAATAAAATGATTAAAAAGTCATTGGAGAGCTATCTTGATTATTTTAGGAAGGTGACAGTTATGTCAGAAAAATATTATCGTGCAACCGAACTTACAATCGATTTAGAGGCGATTACAAATAATTACCACGCATTATCACGCTTACAACCGAATAAGTTAATCATGCCAGTCGTGAAAGCGAATGCTTATGGGCTCGGAAGCATTCAGATTGCAACACATTTAAGGCAATTAGGTGCTGAATTTTTTTGCGTGGCCACACTTGATGAAGCCATCGAACTTCGAATGCATGGTATCAAAGAAAAAATACTTATTTTATCGAGCGTTCCCCCTCATGCAATCAATAAAGCAATTCAACATCGTGTGGCGATAGGTGTTCCCTCAAAAGAATGGCTTGAAGCAGCCATTTCAAACATTGATGACGACGCAGAAAAAATAGCATGGGTACACATCAAATTAGACACGGGGATGAATCGTTTAGGTATTAAAGACGAAGCAACATATCATGAAGTTATAGAAATGATTGAACAGCATCCGAACCTCGAATTTGAAGGTGTTTTTTCTCATTTTTCTTCAGCTGATGAAGATAATGACACTTCAAAAAAACAATATGAACGATTTAAAACGCTCGTAGAAAGTACATACCGCCCTAAATATATTCATATTCAAAATTCAGCTGGGGCACTACGTTTTGATCCATCGATTTGTAATGCTTTTCGACCTGGGATTTCATTATTTGGGTATTTTCCTTCTGAATTTATTGAAGAAAAAGCGACTGCACAGCTTTCGCCTTCAGTAGAATGGACGACGGGAATTACACAAGTTAAACATCTAGAAGCCGGTGAATCTATAGGATACGGAGAAACATTTACTGCGAATGAACCGATGACCATCGCATTATTACCTGTAGGCTATGCAGATGGCTTTTTACGTAATATGCAAGGGGGTTATGTAAAATTAAATGAATATCAATGTGAAATCGTCGGGCGTGTGAGCATGGACCAAGTAGCGATACGTGTCCCAAATCAAGCACGTATTGGTGACGTAGTAACATTGATAGAAGCAAAGGCAAACACACCTCAATCTGTCGAAGCCTTAGCGCAACAACAAAATACGATTAATTATGAAGTTTTATGCAATATTAGTCGACGCGTGGCTAGAGTTTACAAATATCAACAATTGAGTGAAATATCCAACGAATTATTAAAATAGTATGGTTAAGATATAGGATTTTTGTTATCATGTAATAGAATCGATGAAAATTTTATCTGTTGTATTGATATGGAGGTCCTACTTATGTCAGCATTCAATCAAACAAGAGTGAAAAGTTTAGAGCAATCTTTGAAAGAGGGGTATGTTCAGATGGCAGATTTAAATCTCTCCCTAGCAACAGAAGCATACTTTGTCGAATGTGAAGCATGTGATTGCAACGAATCACACTTACTTTCTAACCACAAGGATGACTAAATGAAGCGTGGCGATGTTTATTTAGCGGATTTATCACCAGTACAAGGGTCAGAGCAAGGGGGAGTCAGACCTGTCGTTATTATTCAAAATGATACTGGTAATAAATACAGTCCGACCGTGATTGTTGCAGCGATTACAGGTCGCATCAATAAAGCGAAAATTCCAACGCATGTCGAAATTGATAAGAAAAAATATAAACTCGACAAAGATTCTGTTATTTTGTTAGAACAAATTAGAACAGTCGATAAAAAGAGGCTTAAAGAAAAGCTCACCTTTCTTTCTGATAAAAAGATGAAAGAGGTCAATGCGGCACTTGGAATTAGCTTAGGATTGCACATGAATCAACACAAATAGGCTTTAGGATTTTAAATTTCCTAAAGCCTTTTACCTTGTGATAAAAAAGGGGGGAACGTCCATTTGACGCAGCAAAATGAAGTACGCTACTTTGAGTTAGTAGAAACATTTATCAATAACGAAGACAAAGCCCAAACACTTCAATCTGCTTCAAACTATGCAGATCATATTACAGGTAAAGGGGTAACGCCTGAAGATATTGTCCGCATGCATAAAAAATATGCAGAGACGCATCAACTTTCTCAGTCAGAGTTGATGGAAAGTCTGGATGTTTTAGAAAAAGTGATTTCTAGTTTTGGTTTTAATTATTCTGATTATAAAGATTTAATCGATCGAATGGAAGTTCATGATAAAGAATTGGATGTGGCTTCCAGACTCCAACAAACCATGTTAAAAACTGAAATTCCGCAATTTGACAGTATTCAAATTGGCGTGATTTCAGTGGCAGCTCAACGCGTGAGTGGAGATTACTTTAACTTGATTGACCATAAAGATGGCACGATGAGTTTTGCTGTCGCCGATGTTATCGGGAAAGGAATTCCTGCAGCACTCGCAATGAGTATGATTAAGTTTGGTATGGATTCCTACGGGCATTCACAACTTCCGAATGACGGTTTAAAGCGTCTTAATCGTGTGGTTGAAAAAAACGTCAATCAAAATATGTTTGTAACGATGTTTTATGGCTTATACGAAGAAATGAACCATATCTTATATTGTAGTTCAGCAGGGCATGAGCCAGGATATATTTTTCGAGCAGATAAAGATGAATTCGAGGAAATTGATGTTCGTGGGCGTATTTTAGGCGTGAGCTCGCACATTCGATATGACCAAAAAGAGATTAAAATTAATATCAATGATTTAATTATCATATTTACAGATGGTGTGACAGAAATACGTCGAGAAAATGGGGAGTTTATTAATCAAGAAAAGCTTTTAGAATTTATTAAAGGCTATAAACAATTACATCCTCAAGATATTGTCCAATTGCTATATGAACAACTGATTCGTATACATAAAGAAGGGAAACGAGACGATTTAACAATATTAATTATTAAGAGAGTCAATTAATTTCTATAAATTTAGATTAATGCAACATAGAAATGGGTAAAAGTCCGTAGTAGAGTATATTTGTAGGAGTGTAAACAATAATGAACCTTAATATCGAATCACAAGAACATGACAAACATTATGACGTTACCGTAAGCGGCGAACTCGATGTCGCAACTGTTCCCGAATTAGAAAAAGTGTTAGTTCCTATTAGACAAGCTGGAACACATGATATACATGTAAATTTAGAAAATCTATCATATATGGATTCAACAGGGCTCGGTCTCTTTGTGGGTACATTGAAATCTTTAAATCAAAATAATAAAGAATTGTATATTCTTGGTGTTAATAATAGAATTAAACGATTATTTGAAATTACAGGTTTAAGTGACTTGATGCACGTGAACGAAGGGACGGAGGTCGAATAATCATGCCAAACAGAAATGATTTTATCGAAATGAGGCTTCCAGCGTCTGCAGAATATGTAAGTTTGATTCGTCTTACTTTATCGGGAGTATTCACTCAAGTAGGTGCTTCTTATGATGATATTGAAGACGCTAAAATTGCAGTAAGTGAAGCTGTGACAAATGCGGTTAAACATGCGTATAAAGATAAAAAAGAAACCGGTTATATCAATGTCGGTTTTGAAAAAAGCGATACGTACATTAAGATTATCGTTTCAGATCAAGGTGAGAGTTTTAATTATCAAGAAACAAAACAACAACTCGGACCTTATCAAGATAATGAAAACATCGACTTTTTACGTGAAGGTGGACTAGGTTTATTCTTAATTGAGTCGTTAATGGATGAAGTCACTGTTGACAAAGAGACAGGGGTAACGATTAGCATGATCAAGTATATCAAAAAAGAGCAGGTGCGAAATAATGACGAAAGAGTCGAAATCAGTTAATTCTGTTTCACCTGAACAAATCAACGACTGGATTAAACGACACCAAGAACATCAAGATAAAGAAGCGCAAGAAAAACTCGTAAAACATTATGAAAAGCTAATCGAATCATTGGCCTATAAATATTCAAAAGGCCAATCTCATCACGAAGACCTAGTGCAAGTCGGCATGGTCGGACTTATAGGTGCGATAAACCGTTTTGATTTGTCATTTGATCGTAAGTTTGAAGCTTTCTTAGTTCCAACTGTCATCGGGGAGATTAAAAGATATTTACGTGATAAAACTTGGAGTGTACACGTTCCTAGACGCATTAAGGAAATTGGTCCAAGAATTAAAAAAGTCAGTGATGAACTTACAAATGAACTCGAACGGTCCCCTTCAATTGCTGAAATTGCTGCGCGATTAGAAGTAACAGATGAAGAAGTGCTTGAAGCAATGGAAATGGGTCAGAGCTATAACGCTTTAAGTGTGGATCACTCCATTGAAGCTGATAAAGATGGTTCTACAGTCACATTGCTTGATATTATGGGAAGTCAAGATGATAACTATGATTTGACGGAAAAGCGCATGATTTTAGAGCGTATTATTCCAATTCTATCTGATAGAGAACGTGAAATTATACAATGTACCTTTATCGACGGTTTAAGCCAAAAAGAAACGGGTGAACGTATAGGGTTAAGTCAGATGCACGTTTCGCGTTTACAACGAACAGCCATTAAAAAACTTCAAGAAGCGGCAAAGAAATAATTTATCAATCAAAATGTGATTGGTTAATCATAAATGGTGAGAGGCTAGACGATAAAGTCTATGCCTCTTTTATTGTGCTTGAATAACGGCATGATTTTTATCCATGAATAATGATAAAATAAACAAAGTAAGATTTAAGAAAGTGGTGAACCTTTTGGCAAATACATTAATTCAAGCAATACATAACGAATACCAATTTTCAATAAAGCAAATAGAAGCGGTATTACAATTACTCGAAGAAAAAAATACAGTTCCCTTTATTGCACGCTATCGTAAAGAAGCGACCGGGGGATTAGATGAAGTTGAAATTAAAAAAATTGAAGACGAATATGCGTACATGTTGCAACTGCAAAAACGTAAAGAAGAAGTGATACATAATATAGAGCAACAAGGATTGTTAACAGATGAATTAAAAGCCGATATTTTAAAGCAAACTAAATTACAACGAGTTGAAGACCTCTATAGACCTTTTAAGCAAAAGAAAAAGACACGTGCGACGGAAGCCAAACGTAAAGGCTTAGAACCACTAGCCAAATGGATTGATACGCAAAATTCAACAAAGTCTTTAAATCAAGAAGCGCAAAAGTTTATTAATGAAGAAGTAAAAACAATCGATGAAGCCCTATTAGGCGCACAAGATATTATTGCGGAGCGTATTGCGGATAACCCTAAATATCGTCAACGAATATTAAAAGAAACCTTGAAACACGGAGAGATTGTAACATCTAAAAAGAAAAATGCCGAAGATGAAAAAGCAACTTATGCGATGTATTATGATTACGCTGAGCCATTAAAGCGTATTGCCAATCATCGTATTTTAGCAATGAACCGCGGCGAAAAAGAAAAAATTTTGAATGTTAAAATTGATGTTGATAAAACGAAACTGTCGGAAGAAATTAAGAAAATAGAAATTAAAGATACAAATGAATTATCTCAAATTGTTATCTTAGCCATTGAAGATGCAATGAAGCGGTTAATTTTTCCTTCAATTGAACGTGAAATTCGTGGAGATTTAACAGCACGTGCCGAAGAAAAAGCAATTGATGTTTTCAGTGAAAATTTAAAGCATTTACTGTTACAGCCACCATTGAAAGAAAAACAGATTTTAGGTGTGGATCCAGCGTTTCGCACCGGTTGTAAGTTGGCAGTCATTAATCCACTTGGCTCTTTCGTAGCGAAATCGGTCATGTATCCACATCCGCCTATCTCTAAAACGAAAGAAGCTGAACGTATTTTCTTAGAGATGGTTAATACGTACCAAATTGAATTGGTGGCAATTGGGAACGGAACAGCGAGTCGTGAAACAGAACAGTTTGTGGCGAATATGATTCAAAAGCATGAATTGAATATTCAATACATTATTGTGAATGAGGCAGGCGCTTCCGTCTATTCTGCTTCAGACATTGCACGACAGGAATTTCCTGATTTTCAAGTCGAAGAACGAAGTGCGGTTTCTATAGGCCGTCGCGTGCAAGACCCTTTAAGTGAGCTTGTAAAAATAGATCCTAAATCTATAGGTGTCGGTCAATACCAACATGACGTTAATCAAAAACAATTAGGAGAAGCATTGAACTTTGTCGTTGAAACAGCAGTAAACCAAGTAGGTGTTAATGTTAATACAGCATCAAGTACATTATTGCAATATGTCGCAGGTTTATCTAAACCCATCGCAAATAACATCATTCAGTATAGGGAAGAAAATGGTGTAATTAAGCATCACAAAGAAATTAATAATGTAAAACGCCTAGGTGCAAAAACGTTTGAACAGAGTATTGGCTTCTTAAGAATTGTGGATGGGGACGAACCTCTTGATAATACGGCTATTCACCCTGAAAGTTATCCCGCAACATATGACTTACTTAAAATTTTGAAAATAGAAGTATCAGAACTCGGAACAGAGCGTTGTAAAGCAACCTTAAAAAATATAGATATAAAAACATATGCTGAACAACTTAAGGTCGGCGTTCCGACGCTTGAAGATATTGTGAAATCATTAATGGCTCCCCATCGTGACCCAAGGGATGAATATGAAACACCACAATTAAAATCTGATGTATTATCTATTGAAGATTTAAACAAAGGAATGAAATTGAGTGGAACAGTACGAAATGTTGTTGATTTTGGAGCGTTTGTAGATATTGGTGTGAAACAAGATGGCTTAGTGCATATTTCTAAGTTAGCAAAACGCTTTGTAAAACACCCGATGGATGTTGTGAGTGTAGGGGATATTGTTGATGTTTGGATTGATTCCATCGATAGCGAAAAAGGAAAAGTCGCATTAACAATGATAGATCCGCATGCTTAATCAAGAATTGCAACAACATGCTGAAAATCTAGCATTAACCTTATTTGGAAAGCCTTTTCGTCATCGGATTTATTTTAATCATAGATTACGTAGTACAGGAGGGCGATATCTTTTAAAAACACATGATATTGAAATAAATCCAAAGCAATATGAACACTTTGGTTTAAAAGAACTAGACAATATCATTAAACATGAACTGTGCCATTATTTTCTTCATTTAGAAGGAAAAGGGTATCAACACCGAGACAGAGATTTCCGACAGTTGGCACTAAAAGTAGGCGCGCCACGTTTTTGTAATTCTATTGAGAGTTATGAAACGCGCGCGAATTACGAATATATGTGTAAAAAATGTCATAAAACGTTTTTAAGAATACGTCGTGTTAATACGAATAAAATGAGATGCGGACAATGTGGAGGGAGTTTAAAATTAGTTAAGGTATTAAAGTAGCTTATCAAACAAAAGGTTTCAAGTAACTCAAGTAGTGCCAACTAGAAGTATAGCGATAGTAGATGAGGATTAAAAATATCATATAGAGACTCCCCACGAAATGATTTCTCAGTGGGGAGTTTTTTATGAATATATTCATTGAAGTCTTCTAGTAAAGACTTAAAAAATAAGATTTATGATAGGGGCCTAATATTTTTAAATTCTTTATTGACATCTTAACATTGAATTCGTATAATAATTTAGGTCGTCACAAGTCATAGGAATAAATAAATGGTTTTTATGAAATAAGTGATTGACATTGAATACAATTTGATGTATGATTAAATACGTTGTGAAAATAAGATTAACAACACGTTACAAACATTAATTTAATGTTAAAAAAGTGTTGACAATGCGAATAACACATAGTACAATAAATCTTGTCGAAAAAATCATTCGATTTTTACCGAGCGGTCGTGGCGGAACGGCAGACGCGCTAGGTTGAGGGCCTAGTGGGAGTATTCCCGTGGAGGTTCAAATCCTCTCGGCCGCATCAACCTCAAAATTAATTATTTGCGGGTGTAGTTTAATGGCAAAACCTCAGCCTTCCAAGCTGATGTTGTGGGTTCGATTCCCATCACCCGCTCCATTTATTTTTACATGAACATTGAAAACTGAATGACAATATGTCAACGTTAATTCCAATAATTTTGAGTACGTAACGTACTTTCTAGAGTGATTGGCTGAACCAATCAACGAGCTATATCAAGCTTACTTCTTTTATGGAGAGTTTGATCCTGGCTCAGGATGAACGCTGGCGGCGTGCCTAATACATGCAAGTCGAGCGAACTGACGAGGAGCTTGCTCCTTTGACGTTAGCGGCGGACGGGTGAGTAACACGTGGGTAACCTACCTATAAGACTGGAATAACTCCGGGAAACCGGGGCTAATGCCGGATAACATATCGAACCGCATGGTTCGATAGTGAAAGACGGTCTTGCTGTCACTTATAGATGGACCCGCGCCGTATTAGCTAGTTGGTGAGGTAACGGCTCACCAAGGCAACGATACGTAGCCGACCTGAGAGGGTGATCGGCCACACTGGAACTGAGACACGGTCCAGACTCCTACGGGAGGCAGCAGTAGGGAATCTTCCGCAATGGGCGAAAGCCTGACGGAGCAACGCCGCGTGAGTGATGAAGGTCTTCGGATCGTAAAGCTCTGTTGTTAGGGAAGAACAAATGTGTAAGTAACTGTGCACATCTTGACGGTACCTAACCAGAAAGCCACGGCTAACTACGTGCCAGCAGCCGCGGTAATACGTAGGTGGCAAGCGTTATCCGGAATTATTGGGCGTAAAGCGCGCGTAGGCGGTTTTTTAAGTCTGATGTGAAAGCCCACGGCTCAACCGTGGAGGGTCATTGGAAACTGGAAAACTTGAGTGCAGAAGAGGAAAGTGGAATTCCATGTGTAGCGGTGAAATGCGCAGAGATATGGAGGAACACCAGTGGCGAAGGCGGCTTTCTGGTCTGTAACTGACGCTGATGTGCGAAAGCGTGGGGATCAAACAGGATTAGATACCCTGGTAGTCCACGCCGTAAACGATGAGTGCTAAGTGTTAGGGGGTTTCCGCCCCTTAGTGCTGCAGCTAACGCATTAAGCACTCCGCCTGGGGAGTACGGTCGCAAGACTGAAACTCAAAGGAATTGACGGGGACCCGCACAAGCGGTGGAGCATGTGGTTTAATTCGAAGCAACGCGAAGAACCTTACCAAATCTTGACATCTTTTGACCACTTTAGAGATAGAGTTTTCCTCTTCGGAGGACAAAATGACAGGTGGTGCATGGTTGTCGTCAGCTCGTGTCGTGAGATGTTGGGTTAAGTCCCGCAACGAGCGCAACCCTTGAGCTTAGTTGCCATCATTAAGTTGGGCACTCTAAGTTGACTGCCGGTGACAAACCGGAGGAAGGTGGGGATGACGTCAAATCATCATGCCCCTTATGATTTGGGCTACACACGTGCTACAATGGACAATACAAAGGGCAGCGAAACCGCGAGGTCAAGCAAATCCCATAAAGTTGTTCTCAGTTCGGATTGTAGTCTGCAACTCGACTACATGAAGCTGGAATCGCTAGTAATCGTAGATCAGCATGCTACGGTGAATACGTTCCCGGGTCTTGTACACACCGCCCGTCACACCACGAGAGTTTGTAACACCCGAAGCCGGTGGAGTAACCATTTGGAGCTAGCCGTCGAAGGTGGGACAAATGATTGGGGTGAAGTCGTAACAAGGTAGCCGTATCGGAAGGTGCGGCTGGATCACCTCCTTTCTAAGGATAATATACGGAATATCGCTTTTAAGCGATAAGGAATAACGGAGACATATTGTATTCAGTTTTGAATGCTCATTTTGAGGATTCAACATTGTACATTGAAAACTAGATAAGTAAGTATAGATTTTACCAAGCAAAACCGAGTGACAAGCGAAAAGCTTGAAACAAAAATTATCGCTAGTCGTCGACAGACGACTCACAATAATTAATAACTGGTGGATGTTGGTTATTGTTCAATTCGAAAGCCGAATGTAAACGATTGCCAAAACATCAAAAGATTAAGTTATTAAGGGCGCACGGTGGATGCCTTGGCACTAGAAGCCGATGAAGGACGTTACTAACGACGATATGCTTTGGGGAGCTGTAAGTAAGCTGTGATCCAGAGATTTCCGAATGGGGGAACCCAACACGAGTTATGTCGTGTTATCCGCATGTGAATACATAGCATGTGAGAAGGTAGACCCGGAGAACTGAAACATCTTAGTACCCGGAGGAAGAGAAAGAAAAATCGATTCCCTGAGTAGCGGCGAGCGAAACGGGAAGAGCCCAAACCAACAAGCTTGCTTGTTGGGGTTGTAGGACACTCTGTACGGAGTTACAAAGGAATATGTTAGACGAATAACCTGGAAAGGTTAATCAGAGAAGGTAAAAATCCTGTAGTCGAAAACATCTTCCCTCCTGAGTGGATCCTGAGTACGGCGGAGCACGTGAAATTCCGTCGGAATCTGGGAGGACCATCTCCCAAGGCTAAATACTCTCTAGTGACCGATAGTGAACCAGTACCGTGAGGGAAAGGTGAAAAGTACCCCGGAAGGGGAGTGAAAGAGAACTTGAAACCGTGTGCTTACAAGTAGTCAGAGCCCGTTAATGGGTGATGGCGTGCCTTTTGTAGAATGAACCGGCGAGTTACGATCTGATGCAAGGTTAAGCAGAAAATGTGGAGCCGTAGCGAAAGCGAGTCTGAATAGGGCGAATGAGTATTTGGTCGTAGACCCGAAACCAGGTGATCTACCCTTGGTCAGGTTGAAGTTCAGGTAACACTGAATGGAGGACCGAACCGACTTACGTTGAAAAGTGAGCGGATGAACTGAGGGTAGCGGAGAAATTCCAATCGAACTTGGAGATAGCTGGTTCTCTCCGAAATAGCTTTAGGGCTAGCCTCAAGTGATGATTATTGGAGGTAGAGCACTGTTTGGACGAGGGGCCCCTCTCGGGTTACCGAATTCAGACAAACTCCGAATGCCAAATAATTTAACTTGGGAGTCAGAACATGGGTGATAAGGTCCGTGTTCGAAAGGGAAACAGCCCAGACCACCAGCTAAGGTCCCAAAATATATGTTAAGTGGAAAAGGATGTGGCGTTGCCCAGACAACTAGGATGTTGGCTTAGAAGCAGCCATCATTTAAAGAGTGCGTAATAGCTCACTAGTCGAGTGACACTGCGCCGAAAATGTACCGGGGCTAAACATATTACCGAAGCTGTGGATTGTCCTTTAGGACAATGGTAGGAGAGCGTTCTAAGGGCGTTGAAGCATGATCGCAAGGACATGTGGAGCGCTTAGAAGTGAGAATGCCGGTGTGAGTAGCGAAAGACGGGTGAGAATCCCGTCCACCGATTGACTAAGGTTTCCAGAGGAAGGCTCGTCCGCTCTGGGTTAGTCGGGTCCTAAGCTGAGGCCGACAGGCGTAGGCGATGGATAACAGGTTGATATTCCTGTACCACCATGATTCGTTTTAAGCGATGGGGGGACGCAGTAGGATAGGCGAAGCGTGCTGTTGGAGTGCACGTCCAAGCAGTAAGACTGAGTGTTAGGCAAATCCGGCACTCATTAAGGTCAAGCTGTGATGGGGAGAGGAAACATGTTTTCCTCGAGTCGTTGATTTCACACTGCCGAGAAAAGCCTCTAGCTAGAAGATTGGTGCCCGTACCGCAAACCGACACAGGTAGTCAAGATGAGAATTCTAAGGTGAGCGAGCGAACTCTCGTTAAGGAACTCGGCAAAATGACCCCGTAACTTCGGGAGAAGGGGTGCTCTTTGAGGTTCACGCTTCGAAGAGCCGCAGTGAATAGGCCCAAGCGACTGTTTATCAAAAACACAGGTCTCTGCTAAACCGTAAGGTGACGTATAGGGGCTGACGCCTGCCCGGTGCTGGAAGGTTAAGAGGAGTGGTTAGCATTAGCGAAGCTACGAATCGAAGCCCCAGTAAACGGCGGCCGTAACTATAACGGTCCTAAGGTAGCGAAATTCCTTGTCGGGTAAGTTCCGACCCGCACGAAAGGCGTAACGATTTGGGCACTGTCTCAACGAGAGACTCGGTGAAATCATAGTACCGGTGAAGATGCCGGTTACCCGCGACAGGACGGAAAGACCCCGTGGAGCTTTACTGTAGCCTGATATTGAAATTCGGTACAGTTTGTACAGGATAGGTAGGAGCCTTAGAAACGTGAGCGCTAGCTTACGTGGAGGCATTGGTGGGATACTACCCTAATTGTATTGGATTTCTAACCCGCAACTCTTATCGAGTTGGGAGACAGTGTCAGGCGGGCAGTTTGACTGGGGCGGTCGCCTCCTAAAGTGTAACGGAGGCGCTCAAAGGTTCCCTCAGAATGGTTGGAAATCATTCATAGAGTGTAAAGGCATAAGGGAGCTTGACTGCGAGACCTACAAGTCGAGCAGGGTCGAAAGACGGACTTAGTGATCCGGTGGTTCCGCATGGAAGGGCCATCGCTCAACGGATAAAAGCTACCCCGGGGATAACAGGCTTATCTCCCCCAAGAGTTCACATCGACGGGGAGGTTTGGCACCTCGATGTCGGCTCATCGCATCCTGGGGCTGTAGTCGGTCCCAAGGGTTGGGCTGTTCGCCCATTAAAGCGGTACGCGAGCTGGGTTCAGAACGTCGTGAGACAGTTCGGTCCCTATCCGTCGTGGGCGTAGGAAATTTGAGAGGCGCTGTCCTTAGTACGAGAGGACCGGGATGGACATACCTCTGGTGTACCAGTTGTCGTGCCAACGGCATAGCTGGGTAGCTATGTATGGACGGGATAAGTGCTGAAAGCATCTAAGCATGAAGCCCCCCTCAAGATGAGATTTCCCAACTTCGGTTATAAGATCCCTCAAAGATGATGAGGTTAATAGGTTCGAGGTGGAAGCGTAGCGATACGTGGAGCTGACGAATACTAATCGATCGAAGACTTAATCAATTTAGTTCATAAGGTGATGCTTGTGAAACAATACTTACTATCTAGTTTTGAATGTATAAACATTCATTTTACGAAGTGAAAAAATTGTTTGGTGACAATAGCAAAGAGGTCACACCTGTTCCCATGCCGAACACAGAAGTTAAGCTCTTTAGCGCCGATGGTAGTCGGACTTACGTTCCGCGAGAGTAGGACGTTGCCAAGCAAACGAACCCCAAGTACACGATGTACTTGGGGGTTTTTTGATTTTATATGAGTAAGGAATAAAGCATTTTGTTTTCATTAATATAAATGTGTTTGGGGTCAAATTGATGGATATGGTCTTTTAATTGAGCCAAATCTTCATGAAATTTCAGTTGGATGCCGATGATGACGGTACCTGTATTTTGTGAAGCTTTTTTAAGATATTCAAATTTTGTGATGTCGTCATTGGGTCCTAAGACCTCATTGACAAATTGTTTTAATGCGCCCGGTCTTTGAGGGAAGTTTAAAATAAAATAATGTTTCATTTCTTCATATAAGAGTGAGCGCTCTTCAATTTCTTTCATTCGATGAATATCATTGTTTCCACCACTCACAATACAAACAACATTTTTACCTTTGATTTGAGTTTTATATTGTTCTAAAGCACTGATACTTAATGCCCCAGCAGGTTCTGCGACGATGGCTTGTTTAGAATACATATCTAGAATAGTAGAACAAACAGCACCTTCATCAATTTGTACATAACCGTCAAGAAGAGATTTACATATATTAAATGTATGTCTTCCTACCTTTGCCACAGATGCACCGTCAACAAATTTATCGATATTTTCTAATTGAACAATACGGTTTTGCGATACGGATTGAAACATACTGCTTGCGCCTAATGGTTCTACACCTATACAACGTGTTGATGAAGAATGTGCTTTAAAGTAAGTAGAGACACCTGACATTAAACCTCCGCCTCCAATCGCTCCAAATACATAGTCAAAGTGAATAGCATCGTCATTGGCCTGGGCAAATATTTCTTTAGCTATAGTTCCTTGTCCAGCAATTGTATCAAGGTTGTCAAAAGGATCGATAAAGGTCATATTGTGGGCTTCGGTATATTTTAAAGCTTCTGTTAGACAGTCATCAAATGTATCACCGACGAGTTTAATCTCAACATTATGATTTCCAAAAAAAGTGACTTGATCAATTTTTTGATTGGGTGTTGTAATCGGCATGAAAATCACAGCTTTTAAATTTAATTGACGGGCAGTATAGGCGACCCCTTGTGCGTGATTTCCAGCGCTTGCACACGTGATTCCTTTTGCTTTTTGAGATGTATTAAGAACGGCAATGGCATTATAGGCTCCCCGTAATTTGAATGAACGGACCCATTGTTGATCTTCACGTTTCAAGTAGACGTTGCATTGATATTTTAATGATAAATAAGGGTCACGCTCAAGTGGTGTTTGTTTCACCGTGTCTTTTATACGTAAAAAAGCTTCATCTATTTCTTTTGAACTTAATGTGGGTGTTGTCACTGACATACCGTTCACTCCTTTAGTGGTTGAGCTCATAGGCTTCAATTTCTTTTTCGTGAGATAATGTCATGGCAATGTCATCAAGACCATGCAATAATTTATATTTCCATTGTGCTTCAATATCAAATGAAAACGTATGGGCGCCCGCTATTATTTTTTGATTAGGCAGATCAATCGTAATATCACCTTTTTGTGCGATAATTTGTCGTGCCTCATCCTCCATTCGAATAGGTAATAGGGCGTTTTTCGTACAATTCATATAAAAAATATCACTAAAACTTTTAGCAATTATCACTTGAAATCCAAAATCTTTGAGTGCCCAAGCCGCGTGTTCTCGACTTGAACCACAGCCAAAATTATCTCCGGTGACAAGTATTGTAGCGTCACGGTAGGCTGATTGATTTAAAATAAACTCTGGATTTTCTTCTCCGTTTTTTAAATAACGCCACTCATCAAATAAATAAGGACCAAATCCAGTTTTTGTAATGCGCTTGAGATGAACTTTCGGGATTATTTGGTCTGTATCGATATTGTCATGGAACAAGGGGACAACTTTACCTGTGAATTGGGTTATTGGTTGAATCGTTGTCATTTTATTTTGCCACCTTTCTAACGTCAACGAAGTGCCCATGAAGGGCTGCGACTACTGCCATTGCTGGCGAAACGAGGTGTGTCCGTGCACCTTTACCTTGACGTCCTTCAAAATTACGATTGCTCGTTGAAGCGCAGTGTACGCCATCTGGTACTTGGTCAGGATTCATGCCCAAGCACATACTACAACCGGGTTCACGCCATTCAAAACCAGCTTCTTTAAAAATACGATCGATACCGAGGGATTCTGCTTGTTTCTTAACTTGCCTAGATCCTGGTACCACGATGGCTGTGACGTTTGGATGGACTTTTTGTTTTTGGATATAGCTACTTGCTTCAATTAAATCTGACAATCTTGCATTAGTACATGAACCTAAAAAAACATAGCCTAAAGGGATATCTGAAGCATATTGACCTGGTTTTAAGTTCATGTATTGGTAGGCACGCGCATCATTTTGATTACGTATTTCAGGAAAAGGTGTTGTGACACTGACCCCCATTTCAGGATTTGTTCCCCAGGTTACTTGAGGTTCAAGGTTTGAAACGTCCAGGGCGACTGTTTTATCAAAATATGCATCATCATCACTATATAAACTGTCCCATTGGTCTCGTAATGTTTTGCTATCTTTGAAGTAGGGGCGTCCCTTTAAATATTCATAGGTTGTCATATCTGGACGAATTAAACCATATTTTGCACCAGCTTCAATTGCCATATTACAAAGGGTCATACGTTCTTCCATAGAAAGTGTATCAATGGTGTCACCATTAAATTCTAAAGCATAACCCGTTCCGAAATCGACGCCATATTGCTGAATTAAATATAGAATAATATCTTTCGCATAAACCCCCGTCGGTAAAGTGCCGCTCACTTCAATTTTTAAGTTCTTCGGTTTGATTTGCCATAAAGTTTGTGTTGCAAAAACGTGCTCTACCTCACTTGTTCCAATTCCAAAGGCGATAGCGCCAAAGGCACCATGAGTGGCTGTGTGGGAATCGCCACAAACCACCGTTTTTCCTGGTTGTGTTAATCCCAATTCCGGTCCGACCATATGTACAATACCTTGTTCATCTGATCCGATATCAAAGAGTGTGACATCAAATTCTTGACAGTTTTGTTGGAGTGCGTGAATTTGTTGATTCGCAATATCATCTTGAATATTGAAAATGTCTTTAGTGGGTACATTATGATCTAATGTGGCAAATGTTAAATCTGGACGACGTAAAGTTCTATGATTTAACCTCAGTCCTTCAAAAGCTTGTGGGGAGGTCACCTCATGAATAAGATGTAAATCGATATATATAAGTTGAGGTTCTCCTTCTTTTCCAGTGATGACATGGTTTGCCCAGAGTTTGTCAAAAAGTGTTTTGCCCATAAATTACGCCTCCTTAATATACGTTTTAATGCATTCGAATACTTCAGATGTCGTTAACGTCCCGCCAAGATCAGGTGTTGTGCTTCGTTGAGAAATGAGGTGATAGACACATTGTTCTAAATACTTTGCGACCTCATATAATTGAAAAGATTCTTTTAAACATAAAGCTAATGATAAAACCATGCCAAATGGATTGGCTTTGTTTTGTCCAGCAATATCAGGTGCGGAACCATGAATAGGTTCATACAAAGCAAGTCCTGCTTGATTTATACTTGATGAAGGTGATAGCCCTAATGAACCGGGTAACATAGAAGCTTCATCACTTAAAATATCGCCAAAAAGATTTTCAGTTACGATAACATCAAATTGTTGCGGGTTTTGAATGAGTTTCATGCTACAAGCATCGACTAGTAAATGCTCAAGCGTTACATCTGGATAAAGGCAGGCCACTTCTTCCATCGTTTGGCGCCAGAGTTTACTGCTTGCTAAAACGTTTTCCTTATCTACGGATGTCACCTTAGTTCGACGGGATTGTGCAAGCTGAAAGGCGACATGTGCAATGCGTTCAATTTCTGCTTTTGCATATTCAAGCGTATCTCTCGCGTAGGATGGTTCTAAACGACGTGGTGAACCAAAGTAGATGCCTCCCGTCAATTCTCGTACAATAATAAAATCTGTGTCTTTGACGATATGAGATTTTAAAGGTGAGAAGGGGATCATCTCTGTGGTTACTTTTGTAGGGCGAATATTGGCAAACAAGCCAAGTTCACTTCGTAATTTTAATAGCCCTTGTTCCGGACGAATTTTACAGTTTTGCCATTTAGGCCCACCTATCGCGCCTAAAAGAATTGCGTCCGCAGATTGACATGCTTTTAACGTATCATCTGGAAGTGGACTTTCTGTAGCATCAAAGGCACTTCCTCCGAGTAAATGTGTTTCAATTTGATATGAAAAGTGAAAGGTTTCTGCTAATAAATTAAGAATGTCTAATGTCCCACGCATTATTTCCGGTCCAATACCATCACCAGGGAGTGCGACAAGTTTAAACGTCATGTTACGTCACCTCGATTCTTCTCCTGCAATGCCATTGCTTTAGATGATGCTTCAACATAGGCTTTACAAGAAGCATAGAGAATATCATGATCGAACCCAACGCCATGGAACGTTTGATTTTGGACTTGAATCGCTACACGTACTTCAGCTTGAGCATCTATGCCTTCATTAATGGCTTCTATTCGATAATCTGTTAATTCAGGATGTATCTCAAAAATTCGATCGACGGCATTATATATCGCAACGATAGAGCCTGTCCCAATACACGCATCTTGATACGTTTGTCCAGTTTTATCTTTCAATACAACAACTGCACTTTGTAAACCTTTGGATACAAACTGTAATTGAAGCGTTTCTAATTGATAATAAGATTGTAATTCGTGTGCGGTGCCTTGTACGAGTGCATGAATATCTTGATCAGTCACTTGTTTTTTCTTATCTGCAACTTGTTTAAAAGCTTGAAATAGCACTTTTTGGTCTTCGGCTTCGATGGTGTAACCCAGTTGGCTAAGTTTTTCTTGAAACGCATGCTTACCCGACAACTTTCCTAAAGGAAGCTCAGTATGTTGAACACCGACTAATTGAGGGGTCATAATTTCATAAGTTTCGGGATTTTTAAGAAATCCATCTTGATGAATGCCTGATTCGTGACTGAATGCATTTTTACCCACGATAGCTTTATTACGTGGAATCGCAAGACCTGAATATCGAGAAATCAAATCTGAGGTCGCTTTCGTAAGATCAAGTTTAATTTGTGTTTGAGATGCATAATGATCTTGACGTACATAAAGCGCTAATGCGATTTCTTCCAGCGCCGTATTTCCAGCACGTTCTCCAATGCCATTAACGGCACCTTCGATTCGTGTAGCTCCATTTTCAATGGCAGAAAGACTATTTGCAACGGCAAGACCAAGGTCGTCGTGACAATGAGCACTGTAAATAATTTCAGTTTCTGAAATAATAGATTCTCGCAAAGCTTTAAAAATATGACCATATTCATTTGGATAACTGTATCCCACAGTATCCGGTATATTAATAACTGTAGCTCCAGCATTTACAGCTGTTTGAACACTTTCGATTAGAAAAGGTAAGGGTGTTCGTGTGGCGTCCTCTGGTGAAAATTGCACAACATCAAATAATGACTTGGCATAGGTGACATGTTCATTAATCGAAGCTAGCACCTCACTTTCGGTCATATTCAATTTCGATTCCAAATGAATCGGGCTTGTGGCAATAAATACGTGTATGGAAGGGTGGACGGCCTCTTTTGTGGCTTCATAAACAGCGTCAATATCCGCTTTGTAACATCTTGCTAATCCAGTGACGGTCGTACGTTTGAGTATTTGTGAAATGGCTTTAACAGATTCAAAGCTGCCTAGACTAGAAGCGGGAAATCCCGCTTCAATGACATCCACACCCCATCGTTCTAGTTGCTTTGCAATCTCTAAACGCTCGTCAAATGAAAAACTGACGCCAGGGGTTTGTTCACCATCTCTTAGAGTAGTATCGAAAATTTGAATATGACTTGTCATTAGGAACAACTCCTTTGATGTAGAGTGAAATATTATTTTTGAATTCGCTTTTGTTTAATAAAGGGCATCATCTCACGTAAAGATTGTCCCACTTCTGTAATCGGATGGTTTTGTTGTTGCTCTCGTAACGCTTTAAATTGTTCAAAATCATTTTGGTTATCTTTAATAAAGCGATCGCTAAATGCGCCTGATTGAATATCTTTGAGAACAGCTTTCATATTGGCTTTGGTATCATTGGTAATTACGCGAGGTCCAGAGACATAATCACCGAATTCTGCAGTATTTGAGATGGAATAACGCATATTTTCTAATCCACCTTCATACAATAAATCCACAATTAATTTCATTTCATGGAGGACTTCAAAATAGGCGATTTCTGGTTGATAGCCTTCTTCCACTAAAACTTCAAATCCACTTTGAATTAAACGTGTGACACCTCCACAAAGTACAGCTTGTTCTCCGAATAGATCGGTTTCTGTTTCTTCTTTAAATGTTGTTTCTAAAACCCCAGCACGTGTGGCACCAATCCCTTTTGCATAACTGAGCGCAATCTCACGCGCTTGACCTGAGGCATCTTGATGAACAGCAAATAGTGCTGGCACTGCAGAACCTTCTTGGAAAGTACGTCTCACAAGATGTCCAGGTCCTTTGGGTGCGACTAAAAATACATCGATATCACTAGGAGGTTGGATCACATTAAAATGAATGTTAAAGCCATGTGCAAACGCTAACGCATTATGTGATTTTAAATGAGGAAGAATTTCTTTTTCGTAAATATCACCTTGAATTTCATCGGGTAAAAGTACCATGATGACATCTGCTTGTTCAGTTGCTTCACTTATGGGAAAAACGTCAAAACCATCTTCTTTCGCTTTGTTAAATGATTTGCCTGGACGAATACCAATCACAACATGATAACCATTGTCTTTTAAATTTTGCGCGTGTGCATGGCCTTGAGACCCATAACCAATAATCGCAATCGTCTTACCTTGTAAAGCATCATTTTTAATGTTTTGATCGTAATATACGTTTGTCATAATAGAATCCTCCAATTTGTGAATTAATTTTGTTTAAACAATATTCGCTGTTCCTGTGCGTGAAACTTGTTCGAGCTCTAATGATGATAATTCATTTAAAAGTTGATCTAACATAAGTTGAGGACCAATGGCCTGTAAGTACATCGCATGATCATCTTCTTTTAAAATGGAAACAAGCGCATCATAAGAATGGAGTGTTTTTTCGAATGCCATTTTATCCTCAGGAACTTTTAATTTTATGAGTAGTAATTCTCTGTTAAAGGTATTGGTTTCAGTAATATCTTCAACAAGAAGTGTATTTATTTGTTTTTTTAACTGTTGAATAATCGTACGTGTGACTTTTTCGTTAGGAACTTCTGCGACAAATGTAATCTCTGTTAGGCCTTCTTCACGTGTGGGGCTAGCTGAAATATTTACGATGTTAAATTGGCGTCTTACGAATAAACTAGTTAATCGATTCAACGTGCCTACTTTGTCAAAGACTTTTAATTTAAATGTACGCCTCATAACAACCCCTCCATTTCGTGATTTGCTTTTCCACTAGGAACCATTGGTAGTACCGGTTCAGTAGGGGAGATTCTAATTTCTATAAAAGCAGGGCCATCGTATTGAAACGCTTCATCTAATGTTGTCTCCAAATCATTCGTGTGCTCTATTAAATAAGCCTTAACACCGTATGCTTCAACGAGTTGAATAAAATTGGGTTGATCATTAAACACAGAATGAGAAAAACGCTGTTTGAAAAATTTATCTTGCCATTGTTTTACCATCCCTAATGTTCCATTATTGATGAGTACAACTTTTATATTGAGTTGATATTCTTTTAAAAGTGCCAATTCTTGATTCGTCATTTGAAAGCCACCATCACCTACAAAAGCGACAACTGTTGATTGAGGAGAAGCAAATTGAGCCCCAATCGCCGAAGGAATTCCGAATCCCATTGTGCCTAAACCACCGCTTGTGATAAATTGTCCGTGGGTTCTAAAAGGATAAAATTGTGCAACCCACATTTGGTGTTGTCCGACATCTGTCGTCACGAGGGCTTCTCCATTTGTAAGTTCTCCAATATATTCAATCGCGCGTTGAGGTTTACTTAATGGCGTATCTTTCTCTTTTGAATATTTAAAAGGGTGTTTTTCTTTATTCTGTTGCACTTGCTTTAGCCATGCCTCGTGTTGAACTGTTGAAAACGGTAAGTTTAACAACTGGTCTAAAACCGCTTTAACATCTGCTTCAATGCCTAAATCAGTGTCGATGATTTTATTGATTTCTGAGGGATCAATATCTACGTGAACAATCGTGGCATTTGGGGCAAAATTTTCTGGATTACTTGCCAAACGATCATCAAAACGAGAACCTAAATTGATGAGTAAGTCACAATCTGTAAGCGCCATGTTACTTGCATATGAGCCGTGCATGCCACCCATTCCTAAAAATAAAGGGTGTTCATAAGGAATCGCACCTAAACCGTGTAAAGTCGTGACAACAGGGATTTTATGACGCTCAACAAATGTAAGTAAAGCCTTATTTGATTTAGAAAACTGTACGCCAGCCCCTGCTAAAATGAGTGGCTTTGTAGCGTGTTCTAAATACTTTTGTAATTGGTTGATGTCATCTTGACGTGGCGCGTAATTCACTTGATAACCTGGTGTTTCAACAATCGCTTCATGAGGGCTATCCGTTGAGAGCACGCCCATATCCTTTGGAAAGTCAATCACGACAGGGCCTTTCCTTCCAGAATTCGCAACGTAAAATGCTTCTTTGACTATTTTAGGAATGTCCTTAACGTCATTCACTTGGTAATTATGTTTGGTAATGGGTGTCGTCATAGAAAGTAAATCAGCTTCTTGAAAGGCATCCTTACCAATGCCTGGTGTAGCGACTTGACCCGTAATAACTACGAGAGGTAAAGAATCACTATAAGCATCGGCGATTCCTGTGAGTGTGTTTGTTGCCCCTGGACCACTCGTAACAACGACAACGCCGGGTTTACCACTGACACGGGCATATCCTTCAGCTGCATGAACTGCACCTTGCTCATGACGATAAAGAATATGGGGGATGCGCCCCTCATAAAATGAATCGTAAAGGGGAAGAACAGCACCTCCAGGGTAACCAAAAATATAGTCTACATTTTCCTCTAAAAAAGCATCGATAAGTAATTCTGCTCCTGACTTTAAGGTGGTTGGTTCAAATTCTGTGTTAGACGAATATGACTCAAATTCAATTGTGTCTATCACGTTTTTTTGATTAACCATAGAAATCCCTCCAATTTTTAAAGTAAGTGCTCGGGAACTTGCATAACACCGCCCGTATTTGCACTCGTCACTAATGCGGTATAGCGTGCAAGATATCCTGTTTTGACTTTCGCTTTAAATGGCTGTTGTGACGTGCGACGTTTTTCTAACGTTGTTGAGTCGACATGAAGTTCTAAACGACGTTGTGTTAAGTCGATAGTGATGTCATCGCCATCCTTTATAAGGCCAATAGGTCCGCCAGAAGCGGCTTCAGGTGAGATGTGACCTACTGCAATTCCACGTGTGGCTCCAGAAAAACGACCATCTGTAATTAAGGCGACCTCTTTTCCTAAGCCACGCCCCACAATAGATGAAGTAGGGGCTAACATTTCTGGCATTCCAGGCCCCCCTTTAGGTCCTTCATATCGAATGACTACGACATGGCCAGCACGGACCGTGTGGTTGTCAATGGCTTCAACGGCTTCATCATGACTATCAAAACAAATAGCTTTTCCTGTAAATGTTTTGATTTCTGGGTCGACTCCACCAACTTTAATCACAGCACCATCTGGGGCAATATTGCCATAGAGAATAGATAAACCGCCTTCTTTGTCATAAGGTCGATTTAGAGTTCTAATGACATCTGTATTTTGAATGGCTTTGCCTTCGTTATTTTCACGTAATGTTTGTCCTGTCACTGTGATACGGTCAGCATTTAAAACATTTTCTTTTTTTAACAATTCATTGATGATAGCAGGGACGCCACCCGCAAGATGTACATCTTCCATAGAATAAGAAGAGCTTGGTGCGATTTTAGAAAGGTACGGTGTTTTTTGAGCAATTTCATTAATACGTTCAAGGTCATAATCAATGCCAGCTTCATTAGCAATCGCTAACGTGTGTAACACTGTATTTGTGGATCCGCCCATCGCCATATCTAAGGCGAATGCATCATCAATCGCTTCTTTGGTTACGATATCTCGTGGTTTTAAATCATTCTTTACATTTTCTACGAGCTGTTTGGCGGCGCGTCTAATCAGTTCTCGACGTTCATCGCCGACTGCTAATGCTGTTCCGTTATAGGGGAGGGCTAGTCCAAGGACTTCCATTAAGCAATTCATGGAATTTGCGGTAAACATGCCTGAACATGAACCACAAGTGGGGCATGCATTTTGTTCCATTTCTAAAAATTCTTCTTTTGTCATGTGGCCTTCTTTAAATGCACCGACAGCCTCAAACATTGAAGATAGGGTGAGGGCTTTCCCTTGAGAAGATAACCCCGCCTTCATAGGTCCACCTGAACAAAAGACAGCAGGTACATTGGTTCGTACTGCAGCTAATAACATGCCGGGTGTAATCTTGTCGCAATTTGGGATATAGAACACCCCATCAAACCAATGCACATTGATGACAGTTTCAGCAGCATCTGCAATGATTTCTCTACTTGGTAAAGAATAGCGCATGCCAATATGACCCATTGCAATTCCGTCATCCACCCCAATCGTATTAAATTCAAACGGAATGCCACCTGCTTCTCTAATTGCTTCTTTAGCAATATCCCCGAGTTCTCTTAAATGAACATGACCAGGGACAATATCTATATAAGAATTACAAATCGCAATAAATGGTTTATTCATATCTGTAGGTGATTGGATTTGACCTGTGGCGTGTAAAAGGCTTCGTGCGGGTGCTTGATGATCACCTTTTTTTATTTTGTCACTTCTCATAGAATGACCTCCCTAAATCGATTTGAAAATAAAAAAATGCGTCCCAATTTTTAATTGGGACGCATCGTTTAAGTCCCATTCAAGTAGAAATAGGACTTAAGTGATTAGTAAGAAAATTTACTAATACTCCAGTCCTGAGCGTAATAATAAAATAATGATATTTTGTTGTTGTTGGGCTGTTCCATTTGTGAATGACATAGTATTACGCTCCTCTCCTGAATGGTATGTAAGTCAAATTGTTTGAATTGAAAGAATTGTCTAAAAATTCATGTACCTAATTTACCGCATCTAAAAAAGGTTGTCAACAAAAAATTCGAAATTTCCGAAAATTTCCTTTGTTAATCGCTTAAGAACTCTATAGAGTCAGAGTTAAAAAAATTTGTTACAATAGATAAGAAAATTGTATCAGGAGTAAAATCAATGATAAAAATAATAACCTTAGATGACTTACAAATATTTGCTGAAAAATTGACGTCCCAATTAAAGCCAGGGGATGTCATCCTTTTAGAAGGTGATCTTGGTGCAGGTAAAACAACGTTAAGTCAAATGGTCGGGCGCGCTTTAGGTGTTAAACGTACCATCAACTCACCGACTTTTAATATTATTAAATCGTACCAAGGGTCGGATATGGCATTTCATCATATGGATTGTTACCGATTAGAAAGTTCTGATGAAGATTTAGGTTTTGATGAATATTTTGAAGACCATGCGGTGACCATGGTCGAGTGGAGTCAATTTATTCAAGAATACTTACCAGAGCATTGTTTGAAATTAATCCTTCGTGTGATGGAAGATGACGTTAGAACGATTGAAATTGAAACTTCTGGAGAACATTTTAACGAAATGAAGGAGTATCTCGAACATGATTAGTTTACTTTTAGATAGTTCAAATCAACCTTTATCGGTGGCCGTGATGGAAGACGATGATGTATTGGCTTCAAGAACGAATGGCGAAAAAGTTAATCACTCTATTCAGCTCATGCCAACAGTAAAAATGTTACTAGAAGAAGCAAATCTTACGCCAAAACAATTAGACGCAATCATTGTAGCCAAAGGACCTGGCTCCTATACAGGCTTAAGAATTGGTGTAACGACTGCTAAAACGTTAGCGTATACATTAAACATCCCTTTGTACGGGGTCTCTTCTTTACAAGCTTTAGCTGCCACTATCGATGCACAAGAAAAAACGATTGTCCCGATATTTAACGCACGCCGTGGATTTGTGTTTGCGGGAATTTACCAATGGCAAAATGGCAAGTTAAAGGCAGTGATGGAAGATCAATATATTGCTTTAGAATCCTTACTGTCAAAACTTGATACTTATTCCGATGCCATTTTTGTTGGGGAAGATGTGCGTGTATTTGAAACTGAATTACAACCTTTTGACACCATCGCCAACTTACCGAAAGCAGAAACAATGTTTGCTTTACAGGGTGAAGCAGTGAATGTTCATACGTTTGTGCCATCTTATTTAAAATTATCGGAGGCGGAACAAAATTGGATGAAGCAACAATCAAGCAAGAATTAAATATTCGACGTATGACAGTGGCTGATGTGCCAAGTGTTTTTGAAATTGAACGTCTCAGTTTTAATGATAGTTCATGGACAAAAGAAGCCTTTTACCATGAAATCGAAGAAAATAATTTTGCGCATTATTTTGCTGTCGAATATGGAGATTTAATTATAGCGTATTTAGGGGCTTGGATCGTTGTAGATCAAGCACAAATCACGACGATTGCCGTTAAACCTGAATTTCGTGGCTACGGTTTAGGTCAACACTTATTAAAATATGTGATGAACTATTGTGCACAAGTGGCCAATATGATGAGTTTAGAAGTTAGAGTTGAAAATACTGTGGCACAGCATATTTACCAAAAATTAGGTTTTGAATATGGTGGGAAACGTGTTAATTATTATGGAGAAGGAGAAGATGCTTTAGTGATGTGGGTGAATCTAAAATGACTCAAAATACAAGAATTTTAGCAATTGAGACCAGTTGCGATGAAACAAGTGTAAGCGTGATCGATAATGGAACACAGCTCATCAGCAACAGTGTTTTAAGTCAAATCGATAGTCATAAACGATTTGGGGGTGTTGTACCAGAAGTCGCAAGTCGACATCATGTTGAAAATATGACTTTAATGATTGAAGATGCGCTACAAAACGCTGGATGTCATATGGAAGACATCGATGCGATAGCGGTGACTCAAGGGCCTGGACTCATCGGCGCCTTACTCGTAGGCGTGAATGCTGCCAAAGCGCTTGCATTCGCACATCAAAAACCATTAATCCCAGTACATCATATTGCAGGTCATGTCTATGCCAATCAATTAGAAGAGGGACTTCAATTTCCATTAATTGCCTTGATTGTCTCTGGGGGACATACAGAATTGGTTTATATGAAAAATCATCTAGATTTTGAAATTATTGGAGAAACGCGTGACGATGCTGTAGGAGAAGCTTATGACAAAGTCGCTCGGACTATTAATTTACCTTATCCTGGAGGTCCACATGTGGATCGTTTAGCTCATGAAGGGGAAGATACTTACGATTTTCCACGTGTTTGGTTAGAACAGGGAAGTTATGACTTTAGCTTTAGTGGCTTGAAAAGTGCTGTGATTAATAAACTGCATAATTTAAAACAAAAAGGTGAGACGCCTATCCCAGAAAATGTAGCCGCAAGTTTTCAAAATAGTGTTGTCGAGGTGCTTGTGGGTAAAGCTATCCGAGCATGTGAAGCTTATGGTGTTCAACAACTCATTGTTGCAGGTGGCGTGGCCAGTAATCAAGGATTAAGAGAAGCATTGCATCAAGCGACATCAGAAAAAGGCATTCAACTTACGATTCCTCCGCGTGCGCTCTGTACGGATAATGCGGCAATGATCGGAGCAGCAGCTTATTACATTTACCAAAAAGGTATCACCGCTGATTTAGATTTAAATGGAAAAAGTCAAATGGACATTGAAATGTATCGTTAAAAAAACACCGATGCACGGTAATCAATACTGTGCATCGGTGTTTTTGTGGTCAAACGACTCAACATGTTGTTTTGCATTTTGATAGATTGTGAGCGGAAAGTCCATAATACGGATTAATTCAAGTGCGTTACGTGTATTTGCAGGCCCTTTTTTAATTGTGTAATCAAAATGAATCGCATTTTGCTGAATTGTTTCGTTAAAATGATAATTTGCATAAATAGGATGAAGTTGACGGGTTAATTCAATATCATGTGTGGCTGCGATGACTTTAATTCCTTGAAATTGCGCCAAATATTCAAGAACGGCTTGTGAAGCGGCGATACGTTCTGCAGTATTTGTGCCTTTAAAAATTTCATCGATAAAAAAATAGTGTGGAATGGACGCATCGAAGTTTAATAAACGCCTTAATGATTTAATTTCTGCCATAAAGTAACTATCACCAGAAAGTACGTCATCAGCGTTTGCCATAGTCGTTTTCACAATGCCAGGCTGATAATGAAATTGTTGTGCCGTAACAGTTTGAACCGCTTGGGCAAGAATTAAATTTAGGGCGATGGCTTTCATAAACGTCGACTTTCCAGACGCATTAGAGCCTGTCAGTAACACATTTTGGGTAAAGTCAAAGTCATTTGGTACAGCTTGTTCAATTAACGGATGTGTCAAACCTTTAAATTTTAAATTGGATTTAACGATGGGGGTTTGGCAATTTTCATGATGATAGCGCCATTGTTTCACAGATAACAACGTATCTAATTCTCCAATATATCGATAACAAGCGTGTATTGTTTCTTCGTTTTCTTTAAATCGACGAACTAATAGGTGATATAAATGAATATCAATTAAAAAAATGTATTTAAATAATAAAACAAAATACCCCGGAATCGTCGTCACTTTTACGAGTAAAAAGCGCCAACGATTAACACGATTGAGTTGATTTAATGAATAGTGAAAAGGTAACGACAAATTTAATTTAGTTAAAGCATTAACAGTATAGATTACACGTCCTGTAAAAAATAAATTTTCCATATTTCGATCAATGACGTGATTAAATCTCATACTAATGACCATATTTAATATTAAAGAAAATAAAAAGGCAAAAATGCTTGTCGGTATATGAATAAAGCCAATAAGTACACTAAGAATCGGTAAAAAAGATAAGAAATAATAGAACCAATGAAACCGTGTCACGAACGCTTTCCAATGATATTTAGGGTAATGTTGCTTACCAAATTGTGCGAGCAACGTGACAATTTTTTCATGAAGTGTTGCATTCTTCTCAACTTGTGACCATATGTCAAACTGTTTTAATGTCGTTTGTAAGCGCAATACATGATATAAGTGATTTTCTCCAATAGAAGTATATGTATAATTCATCTTATGAAAAAGGGCATCCATATTTAAGTCGGACCATGTTTTATCATCTATCCAAAATGATTCATTCTTAGCTTTTTTTGTAAGTGAAGGATACATCTGATAATAAGTATCGTAGAAAGCGTATGGACGTTCTAAATCATCAAAAATATGTTTATGTTTTAAATGAGATTGAATAGACTTGCGAAATAAAATGCGCTGTCTAAGTTCTGTAATCCCCATCACAGAAAGCATGAGTAAAATTAATATTGATAAGAAAATATAATTGGCCATATAAATTACAATCCTTTGCAATGAGATAGAAAAATTATTGATGTATATATTTATTTTAACATAAGAATGTTCACGAAGTTATTCGTAATTTGTCAATAGGGAACATGCGTACTTATGCACAATTTGTTAACAAGTTGTGCATAAAATAGTTAATTTTAAGTGATGTTCTGTTGATAAGGTGTGTATATACAAGAGGTAGAGGATGTGAAATATTGTGGATAACTAGGATAAGTGTGTGGATAGCTTTTATATCAAGTAATCATAAAGTAGTTGATTGTCTATAAAATGTGAGGATAAAAAAATCCAGAGTATAAAATTTTACTCTGGATGAGGGGTTAATTTTCATATTCGCTTAACATAAGTTGTAATTCTTCCCATTGTTGCATCGTTTGTTCAAACTTTTGTTCGAGGTCAGTTCGCTCATTTGCTAATCGTGTTGTTTCTTCATAATTATTAATGACCTCTTCTGATGCCATAAGCGTATCAATAGAGGCAATTTCACTTTCGTAGGTCGTAATGAGCGCTTCGTTTTCTTCAATTTGGCGTTCTAATTTTCGTTTTTCACGCCTTAACGCTTTTTGGTCTTGATAATCGTTTGTTGGTTGTTCGGTCGTCGCCGATTCAGTAACATCTTGTTGTGCGTGATGCTCTGAAAAAGCACGTTGTTGTGCGATTTTTTCTAAATAATAAGCATAATCCCCTTGAATAAATTGACCGCCATTAGCATCTAAATCAAAAATTTTATTGGCTAAGGCATTGATAAAGTAACGATCATGTGAAACGAAGATTAAGGTGCCTTCAAAGTTTTGTAAAGCTTGTTCTAACATTTCTTTGGAATCAATATCCAAATGGTTTGTAGGTTCATCCAGTATTAAAACATTATTTCTTTCCAACATTAAAAGGGCGAGTTGAAGGCGTGCTTTTTCTCCACCAGATAAATCATTGATGACCTTTTTAACATCTTCTTGTGTGATTAGGAATCGACCTAATACGGCACGCACATCTTTTTCTGGCATTTCTCGGTATTGGTCCCACACAAAATCTAAGATGGATTTATTAGATTTGAATTCTGCTTGTTTTTGATCATAATAGCCTACTTTTAAATTAGAACCACGTTGAATCGTTCCAGCAATTGCAGGAATTTTTAAAGCCAATGTTTTGATAAAAGTAGATTTTCCTACACCATTAGGGCCGATGATACCAATACGGTCTCCTTTACTAATTTCTAAGGAAATCGGTTGTGTAATAGGGGAGGAGTAGCCGATTTCTAAATCTTTAATGTGCATCACATCATTACCTGTATTCCGATCAAAATCAAATTGGATATTCGCACTTTTAGCATCAAGCATTGGTTTTTCAATAAGTTCCATTTTTTCTAATTGTTTTCTGCGACTTTTAGCCATACCACTTGTGGATGCACGCGTAATATTTTTGTCAACGAAGGTTTCAAGCCTTTTAATATCTGCTTGCTGACGTTCATACTCTGCCATACGTTTTTCATAGTATTGATCACGAAGTTGAACATATTTTGCATAATTCCCTTTGTAGTGTTTCACTTCTCCTAAAGCGACGTCATAAACTTGTGTCACAATTTTATCTAGGAAATAGCGATCGTGTGAAATGATGACTATCGCACCACTAAAATATCTTAAATAATCTTCAAGCCATTCAGTCGTTTCCATATCAAGATGGTTCGTTGGTTCATCTAATAGAAGCAAATCAGGTTCACTTAATAGCATTTGTGCAAGTGACAGACGAGTTTTTTGCCCGCCACTAAAATCGTTGATAGGTCGATGATAGTCTTTCTCTGTAAAATCTAAACCATTCAAAACAGTCTTGATTTTACTTTCATATTGGTAGCCTTCCATTTTCTCAAATTGATTTGATAACAGTTCATAACGTTTGAGATGTTCTTGATAGCCTTCTGTCTCATAACGATCGGCATTTTGACTTAACCAATCGGTTTCTTGTTGCATCTTTTGTGCAATTGACTTAACTTCTTGGAAAGGCTTTGCCATTTCTTCAAAAACAGTTTCATCTGTATTTAACGTCATTTGCTGAGTAAGATATCCTAATTTTAAGCCTTTTACTTTTGAAATATGCCCACTATCATAGTCATCAACGCCCGCAATTATTTTCATAAGTGTAGATTTACCTGCGCCATTTCTACCGACAATGCCGATGCGTTCTCCTGTTTTTACTTCGAAATTGACATGACTAAAAATTTCTTCCCCATCAAAGGATTTTGAGAGTTGACTTAATTGCATTAATATCATGTTCTAACTCCTTTCATTCTTGTTTATTGTACAACAAAGTAAAAAGGTATCAAATAGATTAAGTTCCTTTAAAACGGGAATTCGGGTATAATAAGTAATGAATAAAGTTGGTGAATTTTTTAACAATGCTATGATTTTAAGTCAAATTGTAATTGCAATGATAATGACTTCATGTGCCTAATGATGTTCAAGTTCATCAAATTGATTTAGGTGTCGAGTTACAATCATTAATTTTCTTTATGAAAAATTATGGTAAAGAACAGGAATAAAGGTTGACAATAATCAATTTCATACAATAAGCGTTACGGGTTGAGTACAATTTCAACCCATTTTTTTATAAAATACACATGATGATACAGGTTATCATAAAGAAACTCTTGATTAATCAAACATATTTGATATAATTCTTATCATAATTATCGGGATAAGGAGAGAGTGACATGGTATGGACAATTTTTAGTGGACTTATTGTAGGAGTTCTCCTCGGTTTTGTCATGCAACGTACCCGTTTTTGTTTAACAGGGGGATTCCGAGATATGTATGTGCAGAAAAATAATAAAATGTTTTATGCCTTACTCATCGCTATCGCAATTCAGGCGTTAGGGATTTATATATTAAATATTATGGGCATCATTACAATTGATAACGGCACATTTCCTATTATCGGCACAATTATCGGTTCATTTATTTTTGGCATTGGGATTATTTTAGCAGGAGGATGTGCAACAGGAACGTATTATAGAGCAGGAGAAGGACTCATTGGAAGTTGGATTGCGCTAGTGATGTATGGTCTTTTTGCTGCGATTACGAAAAATGGCGTATTGGCGCCTGTTTTAAATCAAATCAATAGTCAAACTGTAACGAATGCGGATATGGCACAATCGACTGGAATACCAGGTTGGGTGTTTTTACTCATTTTAATTTTAGTGACACTATTTGTCGTAATAAAAACATTACGCCAACCGAAACCTAAGATTGCTATTCCCAAATTAAAGCCTAAGTTTAGTGGCGTGCGCCATTTTCTGTTTGAAAAACGTTTTCACCCGTTTGTCGCTGCTATTGCAGTGGGACTTATTGCATTACTTGCTTGGCCTATGTCAGGGTCAACAGGGCGAGACGGAGGTCTTGGAATTACGACGCCATCTTCTAATATTGTGATGTTTTTAACTACTGGAGACGTGTCAGTTGTCGATTGGGGAGTATTTCTAGTTATAGGTATCTTCTTTGGCTCTTATATTGCGGCACGAGGTTCTCGTGAATTTGCGTGGCGTTTACCTGATAAAAAAACAATACGTAATAGTGCAATTGGTGGTACTTGCATGGGCTTTGGCGCGGCAGTAGCTGGAGGTTGTTCTATTGGAAATGGTTTAGTGGCAACAGCTGCATTATCATGGCAAGGATGGATTGGGTTAATATTTATGATTTTAGGCACTTGGTTTATGAGTTATTTCATGTTTGTTCGTCCAATGAAAGCCGCACGACGTCAAAATATGACAAAAACACAAACGGTCAGTGTTTCTTAATTAAAAGAGGAGGTTAAAAGTATGGTACATGAATTAGGAACAGTTGGAATGGTTTGTCCATTTCCACTGATTGAGGCACAAAAGAAAATGGAAGAATTGGCCATTGGTGATGAATTGAAAATCGATTTTGATTGCACGCAAGCCACAGAGGCAATTCCAAATTGGGCAGCTGAAAATGGCTATCCAGTCACAAATTATGAGCAAGTCGGCAATGCTGCTTGGACCATTACAGTTCAAAAAGCTTAAGCAAATTTAATTTTTAAGAGGACAAGAGTGTCCTTTAAAGTTAGAAAGCCATCAAAATTTAGCCTTAGATAAATTTTGATGGCTATTTTCGTATAAAAGTAGGATTGAAAGACATTTGAGCGTAGATAAGCACTTCCTTATTATTAATTATTGATCTTTGCAACGCACTCGTAAGTTATAAAAGAGGCGACGTTAAAAAGATTTCATTGAAAAACCAAAGAATATGATAAAATAACATAGAGCTTGAAAAGAACGTGATAAGGCGTCCATTTCAGTACATACATAAACACCCTAGTATGAAGGGGTGCGACAATAGTTTTAAAGGAGGCAACTTAGTTTAATGGAACAATGGAGTCGCGAAAAGCGTTATCAAAAATTAGAAGATGTGCGTCAAGAGGAGTTAGATGAACTTAAAACGCGTGTGGCCGCATCTCCATTTCGGCAACATTATCACATACAACCCGAAACAGGGTTACTCAATGACCCCAACGGCCTCATCTATTTCCAAGGTCAATATTTACTCTCTCATCAATGGTTTCCTTTAGGTCCGGTACATGGTTTGAAATATTGGTTTCACTACAAAGGAAAAAATTTGGTTGATTTCAAACCACAAGGTGTATTACTACATCCAGATACGGAATATGATCGTCACGGCGTTTATAGCGGGAGTGCATTTGAGTTTAATGGGCAACTTTACTATATGTATACCGCTAACTTGAGGACAGCTACATGGGAACGAAAAAGTAGTCAAATGCTTGCGAAAGTTCATCCAGACGGTACGATTGAAAAGTTGACACAACCTGTAATTTCAGGACCTCCTGAAGGCTATACCGAACATTTTAGAGACCCTAAAGTATTTCTAAAAGATGGTCGTTTATATGCTGTGATAGGGGCACAAAGAGAAAATAAAACAGGGACAGTATTGGTTTATGAAGCGGTACATCCAGAAGAAACTTGGATATTTAAAGGTGAAATCCAAACGGACCTCTCTTCCTTTGGATATATGTGGGAATGTCCTGATTATTTTCAAATCAATCAAAAAGACGTCCTTTTATTTTGTCCTCAAGGTTTAGAATCTGAAGATAACGATTATCAAAATATTTATCAAAGTGGATATATAATGGGGACGTTGGATTTTGAGACGCTACACTTTAAACATGACGGTTTTGTTGAGTTAGATAATGGATTTGACTTTTATGCGCCACAAAGCTTTTTAGATGAGGCCAAACGCCGAGTTATCATTGGTTGGATGGGGCTTCCTGATACAGAATATCCTACTGATAAAGAAGGATGGGCACATTGTTTAACCGTGCCACGTATTTTAACGTATGAGGCAGGAGCATTGAAACAAAAACCACATATGGATTTACGTAAACTACGCCATAATAAAGAAACAGCGCTCGGTTATGCGAATAAATTTATCAAACAACTTCATCCCTATGAAGGGGAACAATATGAACTGATTGTCGATATATTAGAAAATGAAGCCTCAGCCATTGAGTTTCACTTAAGAGCATCAAAACAAGAAGCCACCATTATTCGTTACGACTCAAGAACAAAAGAAGTCTTATTAGATCGTTTTGACAGTGGTGAGCTCCCACATCCCGTAGAAGGGACAGTACGTGTGGCAAAGTTAAAATCAGACTTACAACAGTTACGCATTTTTGTAGATACATCAAGTATAGAAATCTTCTGTAATGAAGGTGAAAAAGTGTTAACTTCACGGATTTTCCCAAAACCAAATGCGAATAAAATTAAAGTTGTGACGGATTCTGGGCAAGTTTATTTGAAAATGACGAAATACGATCTTAAAAGCGAACAATAAAAATAGTTTCTATAATAAATCGAACTGATGTATAAATAATTTCATGTATTTGATTATTCCATAAAGCCTCGCTTTTCTAGGCGCCTCACCTCTGCATGAAAACGTTACGAATGAAATGAGTTACGTATTCAGTACACCTATGAACATATGTGAATAGGTGATCCATAGTTTAAGCTTGAGATAATCTCAAGCTTAAAATGGATTTTCGGTTTCGGCTAGATGCCTCAGAAGTCTCGGCTTAGGAACCAATCAAATACGCTATATTTATTCACAAGCGTTATAAATTCTATTTTACGACTCAGTTTTACAGATTTAAGTAGTATTGAAATAACCAATAACGTTCAAGAATTTATACTCTCACAACAAAAATGGAGTTAAGCAATTTATTATTACCTTAATTCCTTGATTTAATGTGACCAGTCCGATTTGACAGAGAACCTAAAAATACCCCCTTTTACTTGAAATAAGGACAAGTAAAAGGGGGTTAATATTTTCATTAATTTTTGATTTTCTTAATGTTTCTTACAGAGACATAGCAAAACTCATCATTTTTAAAATAGACAATTCGATCTTTTGCATCCACATGCGTGATATTGTGGCGATTTAAGACAAAACTATTATGACATCGGAAAAAACGATCATCGATTTGTGCTAATTCTCTTAAATTCCCATAAAATTCAATTTGACGATTATCTAAATGTGCAATAAGACGATGTGACTTTGGAGAGGATTCAAAAAACATAACATCGTCGTAATTCACATAAACAGAATTGCTCCCTTGTTTTAATTCCATTGTTTCAACCGTATTATCTTTCGTAAGCAAATCAAGACGTTTTAAAGCTGTTTCAAGACAATCAATGACTCGCGTGCGTAACTCATCGACGTCATCTTTAAAAATAAAATCCATGGCCGCCAACTTGTATACGAATGTTAAATAGGTTAATTCACTATGACTTGTAACGAAAATAATATTACCAACAGGATCATGTTTTCTAATTTCGCTTCCTAACTTAATCCCATTAATATCAGACTCGAGTTGAATATCTAAAAAATAACAACCGATATCATTCATGTTTTTAGAAGCTTCGAGCAAAGCATAGGGATCACTCGTCGAAATTTCAATTTCCATAGGTTTTTCTTCAATCATAATATAATTTCGAATGATGGATTCCATTCGTTCTCTTTGTTTAGGATCATCTTCACAAATTAAAATTTTCAAATGGGTTCACATCCTTAATCATCACTATTCATGATTTCTAATTTTTGAATAAAGTAGTTATTTTCAATCGTAGTTTCTAAAAATACATTCCTTTTACTATCTGTAATTTCTTTTAAAGTAGATAAACCTAAACCTCGATCTTTACCTTTAGTTGAAAACCCTTCTTGGTACAATGTATGTAATTTTGGAAGGTTTTCGGGTGCTTTATTCATAATAATGATGAGCACGGATTGATCAGTTTTAATGAATGCAATTTGAATCATAGGTTCTTCGACTTTCATGGAAGCTTCAATCGCATTATCCATAATGATCCCTAAGACACGACTTAAATCAATCATTTCCATATTAATTTGATTGATTTCATCAGCGACTTCAACACTGATTTCAATTTTACGTTCTTGTGCTTGTAAAATTTTGGTCGTTATTACACCTTTAATTTCTTTAACTTTTAAATTTTCAACACCGTTCAACTTCAACGTATTTGCTTCAAAATGATCTTTTAGTGGGATAATATGCTTGTCGTAATAAGCTTTCAATCCTTCGAGATCATCCTCACGCAAATACTCTGACATTGTAGACAAAATGTTAATATAATCATGTCTAAATTTACGCATTCTCTTATTGACTTCTTCAATGCGAAGTGTGTAATTATAATAATCTTCAACTTCTTGACGACTTCTACGATAATTAATTTCTCGTGACGTTGTGATTGTGACTAATAATAATATTGCGATAAAAATAGCGACAAAGGTGAAGTAGAAAATACCGATGATTTTAAATTCTGCTACGCCAGAGACTTGATCTGGCAAGAAAAAGAACATCGTTAAGAAAAATATTAAAAGACAAATCATCAATATCATTAGGTAAACTTTATTTCCGTATAGCCATGTATACTTCAGTTTAATCATTAAAAGCCTTACAACAAGGGCTGTAATAACAGCAATAAGTGCAAAAACAAAGGAATAAATAATAAAAAGTATGGTTGGATGTACAGTCAAACCATTAATGTAATAATAGAACCAAGTTGCAAAAAAATCGCAAATAACAAGTAGTAATACGCTTGATAATACAGCTATAATACCTATCATCTTTTTCTTATAGTAGAAAAAGATTAGTAAACCAATTACTAAGCATAGTAAGCTCTTTCTTTCAAAAAATACAAACAAAACAACAGAAGGGATTACTACTCCAATTAATAGAGCTATGTAATCCCAAAGGCTATATTTTATTTTTTCTATTATAATGACATTTACTACTATGAAAAATACGATTACTTGAAATATAGCAAGGCAAATGCTGTTAAGAATTTCCAAATTACACACACTCTCTAAAATTGTTAAATTATTCCACTTCTCTTAATTCTTTTGGCACCTCTGGTTCATCGAAGAAAGCGGTACAAGGATTAATAGACGCAAAGTTTCCAAGTGCTTTAAAAACATTAATAAATAAGTTGAAAAGTGTTTCGAAAATAGCCATTTTTTACTCCTCCTTAGGAAAAAATACAGGTAATAGTGTTGCTGATTGTAAAAATGCTCCATATGCGATTAAATGGTTAAACGGCTCTGGAACGAATAAAAACAATATAAAATAAAGCGTCATCAAACTTAAAGACTTTATTTTAAGGGCTCGTTTACGAGAGTGTTTAATTGGTTGTTTAAGTGTTGCAGCCGGAGCATAGCAAAAAACAAATATCCATCCTAATATAGTTAAGAATAACATAAACGAGAATGGTATGTCATATTTAACTATTAGCCATGGTACTAATATAAAGAAAATAATATTTTGAACATGGCATAATAGTGAATTTTTCGCATGAGCGCCATGTGAAAAACGTCTTAAAAGAAAATAAGTGATATGAACTGTGAGTGTGTATAAGAATATATGGAGAAGGAATGCCAATCCGTAGATGACGATACCTTTAAAGAGATTTGTGACGAACACTTGCATACCTAATCGTACTTTTAGATAGTCAATGTGATCTAGATTTTGTCTCTTTTGAAGTTTTAATGCTAAGTTTTCGATGGCTGTATCAACAAATCTCATGGCTTTCCCCCTTATTCAATATTATAAAGTACAATTAATTCAAAAAAATGCTTTTTGCGTAACTGTTATGTTTTTATGCCTAACTGTTTTATTAACATGAATTTCATATTAAATTAACATAAATAATGTACATCTAAGCATGTTTTTCTGCAATCTAGGCACTCTCTCACACAAGGGGAATGTTAAGTGTTTTAATATAACCATAATCACATTAAGTGGTTCGGTATTACGCCCTTGTGATACCTAAGTGTTTATTTAGCACGATGTGTTGTATTCTTCGCTCAGCTTACTTCACTAGTGCAAACTCTAATGTCTTGGAATACTTTATAATGAGGAGGTGCTTTACTTATGGCTGGAGATATCGTTAACACAGTTTTTGCTTTCATTAAGTTAATCGTCGAAACTATTGAAAAATTCACTAAGAAGTAATCATTCTCCCAAATGCTAAAAATCTTTTTCCATTAGTAATTGAAGCTTAAAATCAGGTTTCTATATTGAGACTATTGTAAACATTTAATAATCGGTAAATTCACTAAATTTTTTCATAATTAATAACATCCCCAATTAATTAAATAGAATAACTGTAAACAAATAAACATTCCCTTAATATTAAATTTAAAGGCGAGCCCCTCCCAAGCTCGCCTTTTTTAATGCTCAAAATGTTGATAGATATCCGGACGCAAGTTTTCAAAAACTGGAATTTTTTTACGTTGTTCGTCGACATCTTTCAAATTCAAAGTCACACTAAGAATTGTTTCCTCATTTCCAGCTTCTTCAATTATTTCTCCGTTGGGGCTCACTATCATTGAATGGCCTGCATATTCTGTATTTCCGTCATTTCCACATGTATTTGCGGCAATCACATACATATCATTTTCGATGGCTCTTGCTTGTAATAATTTTCGCCAATGATCTTGTCTCGCTTTGGGCCATTGTGCAACATAAAATAAGATTTTAGCACCGCTAGCAGCGGGATAACGTGTTAATTCTGGAAATCTCAAATCATAACAGATGATTTGTGAGACAGGTGTACCATTACTTAACTCATAAACGTATGGGACGGTTGAACCTGGATCTAAATAATCAGGTTCATTTAACATAGGTACGAGATGAATTTTATCGTATTCGTATAATTTGGCACCATTGCGGTTAACTGCAAATGCTGTATTGTAAAGCCCCTTATCATGATGATTAGAAACAGAACCTGCAACGATATCGACCTGATATTCTTCAGCTAATTGGCGGATAAATGTAAATGAACGTGATAAATCCTGGTCGGCGTGGGTCGCAAGTGCTTCAAGCGCATAACCGTTATTCCACATTTCGGGCAAAACAACGATATCTGTATCTGACTGGATATGTTCTCTAAAAAGTGTTTTTATTTTTTCTTCATTGATAGAAGGAGACTGAGGCGTGACATAAAATTGTAATAATTGTACCTTCATCTCATAACCCCCTTAGTATAGTTAGCATTATTGTACTAAACTTTACAAATGCATACAAAAGACAAAAGCATTAACATCTTTAAAGCGAGGGGACTTAGAAGTATGTCCATTGGTATTTAAAGTCTCTTTTGTTTATACTAGAACTGATTAAAATGAATGTAAGGGAGGTGTACGACCGAGTGCTTAAATCAAAAAGAAGAAAAGGGCTAAAAATTTTAAATATCTCATTATTCATGGCCGGAACGTTATTGTATGCGCCTAGTCACATGCTATCAAATTTAAATGCTGAAGATAGCGTGACACCAAATAATGCTAGCCAACCCACTGTTCTATCATCGACCGAGGAACCATCGACAGAACAACCATCAACGGAAGAGCCATCGACAGAACAACCATCAACGGAACAGCCATCGACGGAAGAGCCATCAACAGAACAGCCGTCGACAGAGGAACCATCAACAGAACAACCGTCAACAGAGGAACCGTCAACAGAACAACCGTCAACAGAGGAACCGTCAACGGAACAACCGTCAACAGAGGAACCGTCAACGGAACAACCGTCAACAGAGGAGCCATCAACGGAGCAGCCGTCGACAGAAGAGTCATCAACAGAACAGCCTCCAACGCCAGGGCCTTCTCAACCTAATAAACCGACATCAGACAATGGAACTTCTCATGGGCAACAAGCTCCTTCAGGTGAAAATCCTAGAGGTCCAAATTATCCAAGTGAGTCAGGAGAAAATGACACATCAACTCGAAATCATGATGGCAATAACCAACAACCATACGATCCAAGTCAATCCGGTAATAGAGGAAATTTTCAAAATGCAATGAACAACGAACCAATCAATCGTGATTTAATCAATAATGATTTCTTATTGCCAAGTTATTATCAAAATAATACCTCTACACCCCCTGAGACACCTCAAGGTAGGAATGACATAAGTAGTGTAGGATTTTCTGATAGAGAAAATGAATTTAACCCATTATCGACCGACCGTTACTATCAAAATTTAGATCGTAAAATGCTTGCACTCATCACTGGAGAGATTGGCGCTTTGCCAGATGATCGAAAAATGTCAGGGAAGATAAGTGCAACTCATCATAATGATGATAAGGTTCGTGAAATTAACCAAAATGGAGAAAATTTAGAAGCAAAACAAAATGGTAATGGTCATAATAGGGCACGTGAAGGATTAAATTTTTTAAAGTATATAGGGATAGGTTTAGCGAGCTTGATATTGATTGCTGGATTTAGTTACCTCATATGGAGAAGAATTAAAAATGGAAATTAATAGAAAAGGCGACCCTCTCTTATAAAAAGAGAAAGTCGTCTTTTTCTTTGGCTTTTAAATAAAAGCTAAATATAGAATTAAAAGAAGATAAGGAAATAGTGAATCAATTGTGCATTTTTTAAAGATTCCTCAACTACTTTTTCAGGTATCATGAACTGCACCAATGCGACGAGCCCATTTTGAGCCATATGAATCCCAATTGAAATACTTAAACGCTTTGTATAAAAATAAAAACTAGAGAAAATAATTCCCATAATAAAGTAAGCTAAAAAATGAGAAAAATCCATATGTGCGATCGCAAAAATAGCTGAACTGATGATACTCGCTATGATAAAACGTAATGATTTAGACCCTTTTAGCAACTGATATAATTCACCAAATAACACTTTTCTAAAAACAAATTCTTCAAGTAGCGGGCCAATTATAGCAATGAGTAAAATAAAGATCGGCATTTGTTTCGCAATCTTCATTAAGCGCATTGTATTTTCGCTTGCGGGATTGCTACCTAATAAGAAGACGCTAATCACATTCACTATAATCTGAGCGATTAAGACAATGGCAAGACCTGCAAGAATCCAAGGAACAATATAGCGTTTAGGTTCTTTAGGTGGAAGCTCAAATTGTAAAGGGTTTTTAACCCGGATTTGCATGATTAAGATAAGTATTGCGGCAATAATAAAACCAATTAATTGAATATGTATAAGTTGTTTCATAAGTTCTAACTGATTTTGATGATGAGAAATTAAGCCCAATTGATTGAGGATAGCAGGTGCAAATTGAGCAAGTAAATATAAAACGATTGTTAGAACAGAAACGAGAATTCGATTCATATTTGACCTCCTAGTTTGATAATCTTATCATAACGTATCTCTATAGTTGACTCAACAAACTAAGGTTTAATACTTGAAGTTTTGACTAACTTTGATTATTATTGGAAGTGTATTAGCACTTAAGTGTTTCGAGTGCTAAATTAGTATCAACTCAAGGAGGCAACAACACATGCTTAAACCAATAGGAAACCGCGTTGTAATTGAAAAAAAAGAACGTGAACAAACTACTAAAAGTGGTATCGTTTTAACTGATTCTGCGAAAGAAAAATCAAATGAAGGTGAAGTCGTAGCAGTAGGCACAGGTCGAGTTTTAGATAACGGACAACGTGTTGAACCAGAAGTTCGCGTTGGCGATCGTGTTGTGTTTCAACAATATGCAGGTACCGAAATTAAAAGAGGCGAAACAGCTTATCTCGTACTCAATGAAGACGAAATACTCGCAATTATTGAAGAATAAATAGTCGAAATAAAATTTGAGTTTGTTTAGTTTATTAATAATTTTTATGATGATGGAGGTTTATGCACTATGGCAAAACAATTAAAATTTTCTGAAGACGCACGCCAAGCAATGTTACGTGGTGTAGACCAACTTGCAAATGCTGTTAAAGTGACGATTGGTCCTAAAGGCCGTAATGTTGTTTTAGATAAAGAATTTACTGCGCCTCTTATTACAAATGATGGGGTGACAATTGCTAAAGAAATCGAACTTGAAGATCCTTATGAAAATATGGGAGCAAAACTTGTGCAAGAAGTAGCGAACAAAACAAATGAAATCGCTGGTGACGGTACAACAACAGCAACTGTCCTTGCACAAGCAATGATTCAAGAAGGTCTTAAAAACGTGACAAGCGGTGCCAATCCTGTAGGTATTCGCCAAGGGATTGACAAAGCAGTGTCAGTAGCTATTGAATCACTTCATAATATTTCTCAAAAAGTTGAAAATAAAGAAGAAATTGCACAAGTAGGTTCGATTTCAGCTGCTGACGAAGAAGTAGGACGCTTTATTTCAGAGGCAATGGAAAAAGTAGGTAACGATGGTGTGATTTCTATTGAAGAGTCAAGCGGCTTTAACACTGAATTAGACGTGGTTGAAGGTATGCAGTTTGATCGAGGTTACCAATCTCCATATATGGTGACAGATTCAGACAAAATGACGGCTGAGTTAGAAAAACCATATATTTTAATCACAGACAAAAAAATCTCTTCATTCCAAGATATTTTACCTTTATTAGAACAAATTGTTCAATCTAATCGCCCAATTCTTATTGTGGCTGACGAAGTTGATGGTGATGCTTTAACGAACCTAGTCTTAAACCGTATGCGTGGTACATTTACGGCTGTTGCTGTAAAAGCACCAGGTTTTGGTGATCGTCGTAAAGCAATGTTAGAAGATTTAGCTATTTTAACAGGCGCACAAGTCATTACCGATGACTTAGGTTTAGAATTAAAAGAAGCGACGATTGATATGTTAGGTACTGCGAACAAAGTAGAAGTGACAAAAGATAACACGACAGTCGTTGATGGTGATGGAGATCCAACGAATATTGACGCACGTGTAAATCAACTTAAAGCGCAAATCGAAGAAACAGATTCTGATTTTGATCGTGAAAAATTACAAGAACGCTTAGCAAAATTAGCAGGCGGAGTTGCAGTGATTAAAGTTGGCGCTGCTTCAGAAACTGAATTAAAAGAACGTAAACTCCGTATTGAAGATGCGCTGAACTCTACACGTGCAGCCGTAGAAGAAGGCATTGTCGCAGGCGGTGGTACAGCGCTCATGAACGTATACAAAAACGTGAGTGACATTGATGCTGAAGGTGATGAAGCTACAGGCATTAATATCGTATTAAAAGCTTTACAAGCCCCTGTACGTCAAATTGCAGAAAATGCTGGCTTAGAAGGATCTGTAATTGTTGAACGCATGAAAAATGCTGATCCTGGTGTAGGTTTTAACGCAGCGACTAATGAATGGGTGAATATGTTAGAAGCGGGTATTGTTGACCCAACGAAAGTGACACGTTCAGCTCTACAACACGCAGCAAGTGTCGCAGCGATGTTCTTAACTACAGAAGCAGTAGTCGCAAATATTCCTGAAGAAAAAGGCAATGAAGCCCCTCAAATGGGTGGCATGCCAGGCATGATGTAAAATAGCTTATAAACATTGATTTGACAGTGTTTTAAGATTCTGCATGACATAATAATGACATAAAAATATAAAAAATAAAAATGCCCCCCAATTCAGATGAACTAAAAGGACATTTAAAATAATTCTTTTGAGGCGTTTTCCATAAGTTGAGTAAACTTTTGGAAAGCGTCTTTTTGGTTTAAGTGATGAATTCAAACATTAGTGTGATTATCTCGTGAATTAAAGATATTTAAGTGAACCTGCCAGTCTCATGTGACGACAAGCGTGTATCATCACGATTTTTGTCTAAAGCTATTTGCAAAATACCGTCTTACCATTTCAATGACCATCATCCAAACGATATGTCCAAAAAACTCGGAAATATGTTCAGCAAGAGGTTGTTGAAGAGGACTAGGGACGACATGCATCACTGGCATGAGTATTAAATGAAAAGCTATCCAGATGAAAATACCAAATATTGCCCCATAACCTAGTGTAATTTTTGAATATTTAGTCGCTAGAAAAATATAAATAATGGCGATAAAAATTGAAAAACTGTAATGTACAATAAAACTCACCCAAGGGAGTGCATGTTCAGAAAATTGATAAGTGAAATGTGTGATATCAGAAGGTATGCCGAACAATTGAAGTAATTGTTGCGGAGGATTCGTTGCGTCTCTCATCGGTGTTCTTGGTGGAAACATCACCTCCCATCCTAACTTAACAATCCCAGATAAGAGTCCACCTATGATACTTGCCCAAAGCAGAGTTGTCCAATTTTGAAATACTTTTGCTTTCATTCTAATCAACCTCTTTCATTTTTAATTTTGAATCACATAAGTCCATACTCAAACGCTTTTATACAAGTAAAGTATATACCTTAATAAGATGAATAATTATAATAAATAGTTACAACTTTTTAACAAAATTAATAGAAATGTTCATATGTGAAGAAATAAATGAAAACGATTGAAAATTTTTAGTTAAGATAAACGTTCATATAGGACGCTATTCTAACACGTTTCTGTAAAGTCATCGTTTATGCTAAGATGAAGATAAAAGAAGTAAAACACGCAAAGAATCTCATAATACTTCGATGTAATATTTTCGAATCCGAGGAGGAAGTTATGGAAATTATCTTTAAAATTATTGAGTTTGTTTTCATTCAATTATCAAATTGGATAGGCGTGTTCTCCTCTTTTAAAAGAAAATGACAGCAAAAGAAGGGATGAACGATGATGAATATCAACGTATTTTGGGAGAAGTTCGTTGAAAAATATCCAGAATATCAATCATATACTTATACAGCATGGCAATTTGGAGTTGATGCGACGCATTTAGCAAATTTAGTGATTCAAGGTAAGAAAACAGCGACGACAAGCGCTTATGCACTTTATGCCATTGATGCTGAACCTTTGCCAAAAGTTGGAGACTTAAGTATCGTTTTGAACGAGACAAACGAACCGATGTGTATTATTAAAACGACGCGTGTTGAAAAAGTACCTTATCGTGAGGTGACTGCGCTACATGCTTTTTTAAAGGGGAAGGCGATCGCACATTAAATTATTGGAAAGACGCGCATGAGAAGTTTTTTAAAGAAGAGTTTCAGAAATATGGTTTAGTATTTAATGAACATGAATTGATGATTTGTGAAACTTTTGAATGTCTTTTTCATTGATATTAATCTCACAGACCTTCATTTTTTACTCTATTTTTTAGTTGATTTTTGTTTTCCTTTAGGAGTTTATGTAATTTTGCGAGACGCCTATAGATAAACATATTCATAAAAACAGACAAACCTTTCTTTTTAAAAGTTAGGTTTGTCTTTTGTCATCTGTTGTTCATGTTCGAGTAATTGAATCTTACGATGTAGACCGCTATTAAATCCACCGAGCCCTCCATCTTTACGTAATACGCGATGACAAGGGATTACAATAGAAATTGGATTTTGTCCTATTGCAGTGGCGACTGCACGCGTACTTTTAGGTCGCCCAATTTTTTGTGCGATATCACTGTAATTCACAGTTTGACCTACATTTAGCGCTTGTAATGCTTGCCAAACACTATGTTGAAAAGGGGTCCCTAAATCAAATTGTAACGGTGTTGTAAAAGTGTGATACGCTCCGTGTAGGTAAGCAGTTAATTCATAAATTAGTTGATCGATTAAAGGTGATATGGAAACTTGGACAAGTCGCCCGCGCTGAGTTAGTTTTTGAAGCGCTTTATTATAATCTTTAGCATCTTTAAAACTTAACAGAACAATAGCTTCTTCAGTGGCCACTGCGCGCATTTCACCTAAGGGTGTCATAAAATCTTTATAATAGTATTTCATCTTCATTCCTCACATTATTTGGGCTTAAATCCATCGACACTTATAGAGACATTTTGTTTGCCAAAAGTTTGTGTCATGAGATTTTGTACATATTGGTAGGCATCACGCTGATACCAGTCCATTTCATCAATAGACGCATAAATGTTTTCTATATTTAATGATTGCGTTCGACGCCCGTTAGAACCATCTCCCATAAAATAATCATCGACCGTTACGCGTTTTGTATAGTTTTTCAAACGTTCTCCAAAATGAGAAGTGCAGGGTAAGATTGGGGCGATGGCAACTTGTACGGGTATTTGTGCCTCATTTAATTTTGATAGCGTCTTGAGTCGTGCTTGGATACTTGGGGCGTGAGGAGTGAATTGCCGAATCACATCTTCACGATCTGTTTCGATGGTCATGCTCACAATAAAACGCCCAGGGTAGGTTGATAAGATATCGATATCACGTTGTATTAAGGGGCCTCGCGTTTGGATGAATAAGAAGTCGGGTGGCGTTTTGTGCATGATTTTAAGTAATTCGCGCGTCACTTCGTACTTCTTTTCTAACGGTTGATACGGGTCTGTCGATGACGACATAAAAATCGTTACTGGCCCTTTCTTTTTAGCGTTTACGAGTTCTTTTTCAAATTGCGTCGACAGATTTTGTTTAACAGTGACCCATTCTCCCCACGTTTTTCCGGAAAATAATGATATCGGTGACTTACGGACATAACAATAAAGACATCCAAATTGACAACCCATATAGGGATTAAGGGTATGGGTGTAGTCTGATAAAAAGCCACTCGCTTTCGTTAAAAATCGTTGAGGCTTTTTAAAATCAATATCCATGGTCATCCCTCCTTAAAAGGAAACGACGAAATCCATCTGATGATTTCGTCGCTTAAGAATAGATGCGCTATAGATGTTTGTTCTTATGATTGAAGTTCTTGAATAGCTTGTGCAATCGTATTGAAAACATGTTCAATATCTTCTTTTTCAATACAACTAAAGGCGATGCGAATATCTTGATCATTTAATGAAATAATGCCAATAGAGTATTTCTCTAATAAATGTTGGCGTAATGTTTCAGCATTCACTTGCTTAACTTGAAGCGCCATAAAGTAGCCTGAATTAAAGTCATAAGGTTGCCATAAGGATTGATAGGCGTCGCGATACACGATTTCTTTAGTGACTTCATATCGTGCGCGTAAAGTTTCAATATTTTGTTGGATTTCATGATCAAATTTATCATGATTTTTTAAGACGTGTTGCACGGCCGCTTGGGAAGGCGAAGCACCACTTGAATTGTTACTACGGATTAAACCTTTTAGTTTTGCTTCTAAGATTACTTTCGTTGAATCGTCTGACAAACCAAATGTCATGAAGCCAACCCTAAAGCCCCACGCGAAAAATTCTTTTGTGGCCCCATCTAAACGAACGGGCAACACATGTGGGTTATCTAGTTGCGTTAATGCAGTGAAAATAGATTGCGTATAAACCTCTTCAAAGAAAAGGCCATAATAAGCATCATCCACTACAACAACAACGTTAACGCCACGTTGACCAAGTTGATCAATGGCTGAAACCATTTTTTGAACTTCTGATTGTGTCGGCGTGTAGCCTGTTGGGTTATTTGGATAATTAAGTACCATAATGACTTTTTCTTGAGTAACTTCTTCTAATTTGTTAATGAGTCCATCAGTTGTAAAATGGCCATCCACGTCAAAAATAGGGTAAGTTTCGATATTCGCTTTGTGACGTACACCAAATACGAGTTTGTAATTGCCCCAATTATGATGAGGTAATAGTACAACATCATTTTCATTTACGAATAAATCACCGACTAAAGAAAGACCATGTGTCAATGCATTTGTGACAACAGGCATACTAATAGCCTCTTCGGAAAGCTCAGGATTTTCTTTTAGCATTTTGTCTTTCCATAATTGACGTAAGGACTCCATCCCTTGAGGAGGAGCATATCCGAAGACTTCGTCCGTCGACATATCGTTGAACATATCGTATAAAGATGCAGCGTACATTTTTCCATTCTTTGTTGTGGCCATGCCAATTGTCGCATTGTAGTCCGCTGATTTTGCTTCAGCAGATTGTGTTAAAATTCCCTTAGGATAATACATGCTTTTTCCTAAATCAGAAAGCATATCTAAGACTATGGGATTGGAACGATTTAATTCATCATTTAAGGATAGGGCTAAAGGGTTCATAAGCGTCAACCTTTCGTTATTATAGATATTCTTACTATAACGTGAATTGCATAAAAATTAAAGGGAAGGAAAGCGTATTCAATGAGGAACCTTCATAAAATCTCACATTTATCTTATTATGTATCTTTGTTATACTGTGATAAATGAGGTGAAGGTATGATGAAGCATCTGACTAAAATCTTTTTAATTATTGCGATTATCGTATTTTTCGTAGGGCTCTTTTTTCAGTATCAAGGTGAGGAACCCTCTGCAATAAAATTATTTATAGCATCCATTATGTTTATGATTTGTGCGTTTATTAGTCGAAATAATGACCGTAAAAAAAGAAATCAATAAAGCATCAAAAGTGAAGTTTCATTTTGAAGTTAGCATTTTGTTCAATATCAAATTTTATGAGTTATCGATATTTTAAATGAATCTGTATCATGTGTATGATATCAGGTTCTTTTTTTGTTTATATAAATAGTATTAATTAAAGGGGATTTACATAAAATTAAGATGTATTTGATTCACTTAAAGTTGAATGTTGTGTATTTTGTATATATACACTGTTGGAGGTGTATTATGAAAATAATGTTAGAAAAACAAAATGAACTCCCTATTTATGAGCAAATTAAGCAACAGATTAAAGGGTAAGTGTTACAAGGAGAACTTGCCCCAGGAATGGTTTTGCCTTCTATGAGAGAGCTCGCAAGACAATTAGACATTAGTTTAATTACGACAAAACGTGCTTATGAAGATTTAGAAAAAGAAGGCTATTTATGTACTTATAGAGGAAAGGGGACGTATGTGAACACTTTCAATACAGAGCGGCTTAAAGAGAGACATTTGAAAATGATTGAAGAAATGTCTCAAAACTTAGTGAAAGAAGCCAAAACTGTGCACATGCCATTAGAAGCGTTAACCATGATGATAAGGAGACGTTATAAGTAGTAATTATGATGTAATTAAATTATGAGCGCATAGAACAGAAAGCAATAACACAATGACACAACTCTTGATAAGTTTCTTTTATTTAAGAAAGTGGAGAGTTGCGCTTTATTTGATAATTTTGTTATGGTTACTTTGGTATATGATTGCGAAATCAGACTACCCTTTGTTTTAGCAATCATTCATATTTATCCTATCAATCATCATGTTGTTTGAAAGCGTAAATGCATTTAGGTAAATTAACCGTATTGGTTAATAAGCGTTTTTGGCATAGTTTACCTGTATCACGTTTACAACTGCTTAATAGCCTTTACATATCAGTTTTGGGAGCAACTGAGGCTATCATTGATTTTCCCGTTACATAGGGAATGTGCTTTTGTAAGTGGTATTGTTGTACATTTTAGTTTTGTATAAATGTTTATTACAGTGATTGTTTATCTTGATTTTGGGGTTATCTCAGTGTAGTAAAAAATGAATTTTAACATACCGATATTTGTTTATTCGTAACTAAAAAACTCTGAAATTCTTAATGAATAGGTGAAGTTCTTTTAGCAATAGGGTTCATTTTTATTAAAAATTCCTCCGTGAGGGGCATATAGAGCTAGGGTTTTCATACTTTGTTGTAAGTATACTATCAACAATGAATATGTATCTTAAATAAATGATACATTTAAAGAATTTTTAGGAGGATATCAGGCATGCAGTTAAAACAAATTACAAAACGTTATGGTAATAATACTGTACTTGATGCGATCAACTTTGCGTTTGAAGACAGTAAAATTGTAGGTTTAATCGGTAAAAATGGTGTAGGTAAAACTACAATTATGAAAATAATGAACGGAAATATCGTGAATTATTCTGGTGAAGTTTCAGTTAATAAGGAAGACAATATAGGGTACCTCATCGAGCATCCAAAGCTTTATGACAATAAATCCGGATTGTATAACTTAAAGTTGTTCGCCCATGTGTTAGGAAAAGGGTACGATGCGGAGTATACAGAAGCAATTATTCGAGCATTTGGAATGGAAACGTATATTAAGAAAAAAGTAAAAAAATACTCAATGGGTATGAAACAAAAGCTAGCCATTGCTGTTTCATTAATGAATAAACCGAAATATTTAATTTTAGATGAGCCAACTAATGGGATGGATCCCGATGGTTCCATCGATGTTTTAAAAACAATTGAAAAACTTGTGCGAGAATTAGATATGAAAATATTAATTTCGAGTCATAAATTAGAGGATATAGAATTAATCTGTGACCGTGCTGTATTTTTACGTGATGGTCATTTTGTTCAAGATGTTAATATGACTGAAGGACAAACGTCAGATCAAACAATTCTGCACGTGGAAAGCAATGATTTTGATAAAGCACTTACATATCTAAAATCGAACTTTGAGGTGATTCAAAGTTATAAAGAATCTGGAGAAATTATTCTTCATGTGCAAACGAGTTACCAACCTGTATTAAAAGGATTAGCGACAGAAAACATTTTCCCGAATTATATCGAAACACGTCGCGCATCATTACGTGATACGTACTTTAATATTAATCAGAGAGGTGACAAATAATGAATATTGCACAATTAATCAAATATGATCTTATTAGTATTCTTAAGAGTCCATTAACATATATTGCTTTATTATTAGGCATCGCACCCTTAGCCATTACAATAGGTATCTTAATAGGAAACCATAAAGATGTTGACCCTGGAACAATGTTTAGTGTGGCTAAGTGGTTTTTCTCACTTATTGGATTAATGTTTGTCATCAAAACGATTACACGAGATACTAGCCAAGGAACTATTCAACTCTTTATTAACAATGTAAGAAATCGTGTAAGTTATTTTGTTGCCAAATTTGTTTCAATTATCCTTATTTCTATTTTAATGTCCGGTGTTGTCATTTTAGTCACTTATATTATTAGTTGGACAACAAAAGGTCCTGATTTTGATAGTAAAAATATTTGGGAACTTATCGTTTTCTATCTCATTTTATTTTTGGTGTATGGTTTATTACTATTTTTAATTAATTTATTTGTTCAAAAACCATCATTAGTCTTTACACTAGGCATTTTATTATTACTGTTACTGCCTGTTGTGAAACCTTTTGTACCTTTAATTCCTGAAATAGGTGACGATATTAATAAATCACTTAAGTACATCCCATTCAGTTACCTCAGTGAAAAATCCATGAATGATGGTTTAGATTTTACACATTGGCAATGGTTCATTAATATCGCTTCTATTGTTGTTTTATTTGTAGCGAACCTCTTTGTTATCAGTAAAAGAGATATTTAAAATAAATTCATAAAAGTACTCAAAATTCATTGGAAAATGAATTTTGGGTGCTTTTTTAATGTGAGGGTGTTCATATCTGAAAATACCCAGGCTTTTAAAGATAAACTTATTCGCAAAAGAAAGCGTTTACACAAACCGGAAAATGTTTTAGAATACTTGTATACAAGTTGAGGTGAGTTTATGAATATTCCTGAAAATTGGTTGTATCCCTTATCAACGGGAGAGAAAATTGCAGCGCAAATTCGTTTGAATATTATCAATGGAGATTATAGTGAGAAAACCGTATTAACGGAAAATCAAATCGCCAAACAGTTTGAAGTGAGTCGATCACCTGTGAGAGATGCTTTTAAAAATTTAAATCAAGAAGGGCTCATTCAACTAGAAAGAATGGGGGCAGAGGTTAAAGCGTTTGATAAAGAAAAACAGCAAGAATTAACAGATATCCGATTAATGATTGAATCTTTTGCATTTACTAAGGTCATTCAACATGAAGATATCGAATGGCTAATTTCAAAAATGTATCAAACACTTGAAATGATGAAAGTGTGTATACAATTCAACGACGCGGCAGGATTTTCTGAACATGATTTATTATTTCATGAACATTTAGTTTTTGCGTGTCACCATGAAGCCCTCCTTAATTTGTGGACATCGATTCGTGAAAAATTACTTTGTGTTATTTACATTGGCATGTCGACACGTATGACATCAGATAAGGCTGATTTTGAAAGAATTGTACATAACCATCAACTTTATATTGAAGCTATCCAAAAAAGAAATAAAACCTTGATGTACGAAGCGTTTAAAGTTAATTTTAATGATTTAAATGATGATATTGGCGCATTTTGGAGATGAGAATTATAGAAAGGATGAGGGGATGACGAAGTTAAGTATTGGTGTCGATATAGGCACGACAAGTACTAAAGCAGTGATTTTTGATGCTCAGGGTCAAGAGCGAGGAAAGTCACAACAAGCATATCCGCTATTAACACCGAATACAGAGACGGCTGAACAAAATCCTGAAGACATTGTTTTAGCGGTGATGCATACGTTAACTGAAACAATTGAGAAAGCACAAACGCTTGGCACGCTTTCACATATTGCTTTTAGTGCACAAATGCATAGCTTATTGCTAGTTGATAAACATATGCGACCGCTTACAAAATCAATAACTTGGGCCGATAATCGAGCAAAAACGATTGCGGAACGTTATAAACATTCTGATAAGGGGGCGACGCTCTATTACAATACCGGAACACCTATTCATGCGATGTCGCCTTTTTGTAAATTAATATGGATAAAAGAACATCAACCAGAAATTTTTAATCAAGCCTATAAAATGATTGATATCAAAACTTTTGTGATTTTTCACCTTACACAAAAATGCGTGATGGATATGTCCATTGCCTCTTCAACCGGTTTATTCAACATTCATCATAAAAAATGGGATGCTGAAGCTTTAGAACAAATTGGAATTGATGAGATGAGCTTACCAAAGGTTGTATCAACCCTGCACGTTTTATCTATAGAACCAGAAATAAGCCAAAAGTTACATCTAACCTCTAGTGTTCCGTTAATCATAGGTGCAAGTGATGGTGTCTTATCAAACTTAGGTGTGGATAGTTTTAGACCAGGAGAAATCGCGGTCACAATCGGCACATCAGGTGCCATCAGAACGGTAGTGAATACGCCTCAATTAGATCCTAAAGGGCGTACATTCTGTTACATATTAGATGAAAATCATTATGTCATTGGTGGTCCTGTGAACAATGGGGCAGTCACGTTACAGTGGCTACGTGAACAAATATTGCAAAGACAGACAAATCATGAGGATGAACAGGTGAGCTTAAGTTACGATCAAATGTTTAATATGGCAGAAGAGATACAACCTGGTGCTGATGGCCTCATCTTTCAGCCTTATTTGTCAGGAGAACGTGCGCCTATTTGGTCTTCCAATGCGAGAGGGGCTTTCATCGGCTTTACATTGGCGCATCATCAAGGTCATATGATACGCGCTGTGTTAGAGGGTGTTTTATATAATCTCTATTCGGTTTTAATGACTTTAACAGAAATGACTGGAACCTTACCTAAAACGATTAAAGCGACTGGGGGTTTTTCAAGAAATTCACTTTGGCGACAAATAATGGCAGACATCTTTGACTGTGAAGTCGTGATTCCTAAAAGTTATGAAAGTTCTTGTTTAGGCGCAGCAACCCTTGGATTTAAAGCGCTTGGAGATGAACGGGCTTATGATTATCTGTCGAACTGGATAGGAAACGTCAATCGTCATGAACCTAATGATGAAGCTGTACAACAGTATCGGATCTTAAGCTCTATATTTATGGAAATGACTCAAAATTTAATGACGACTTACGAAAGAATTGCAGCTTTTCGAAAATCAAAATAAATGAATTGAGGGATGAAAATGGTACAAGAATTATGGCCGTTGATAAGTATTATTTTGGGTATTCTTATTTTGCTCGTGTTAATTATGAAAATTAAGTTAAATACGTTTATTGCATTGATTATTACCGCCATAGTGACTGGAATTTTATTAGGCATGCCACTTGATAAAATTATTACAACTATTGAAACCGGTATGGGAGGAACACTAGGTCACATTGCCCTGATTTTTGGGTTAGGCGCAATGTTAGGTAAATTGCTTGCAGATGGTGGAGGTGCCACTCAAATTGCGGATACTTTAATTGCAAAATTAGGACGCCGTTACGTCATGTGGGCGATGGTCCTCGCTTCATTTATTATAGGTATCGCGTTATTTTTTGAAGTAGGTCTCGTATTACTCATACCACTCGTTTTTACAATTGCAAAGCGCATGAAAATCTCTCAATTGTCTATAGGTTTACCAATGGTCACAGCGCTCTCAGTGACGCACGGATTTTTACCCCCTCATCCTGGACCTGTCGTCATAGCTAAAGAGTTAAATGCTAATATCGGAGAAGTTCTCATGTATGGCTTTATTATTGCGATTCCTGTGACGCTTATAGCAGGTCCTTTATTCATTAAAATCGCACCGAAGTTAACCGCTCAAGCATTTCAACGTGAAGGGGATATTTCTTCATTGGGTGCTTCAAAAGTTTTCGAACCTTCAGAATTACCAAGCTTTAAAATCAGTACTTTTACCGCGTTATTACCCGTTATTTTGATGTTAATTGCAACGATTTGGCAATTGATATCTGGGCATCAGGAGGGTGCAACAAATATTTTTGAAAGTATTTTATATTTTGTAGGTAGTGCTGGTTCAGCTATGTTGATTGCTGTTCTCTTTGCGATTTATAGTATGGGATTTCGTCAACAACGTAAAATGTCTCATATTATGGATTCGGTTTCTGAAGCGATTTATCCTATTGGCATGATGTTACTTATCATCGGGGGTGGGGGTGCCTTTAAACAAATCCTAATTGATGGAGGGGTTGGCAAAACAATTGAACATTTCTTTACTGGCTCTACATTATCACCTCTTCTATTAGCATGGATTGTGGCTGCAGTGCTCCGTCTTGCATTAGGCTCAGCAACCGTGGCTGCGATTTCGACGACAGGTATCGTTTTACCACTACTCCAAACAGCGGATGTCAATCTTGCTTTAGTAGTGCTTGCCATTGGGGCTGGAAGTGTTTTTTGTTCACATGTTAATGACGCAGGGTTTTGGATGTTTAAAGAGTATTTTGGTTTAACAATAAAAGAAACATTTCTTACATGGTCATTAGTTGAAACAATTATTTCAGTGTCTGGCTTTATCTTTGTATTTTTATTAAGTCTATTTGTGTAATAAAAATCAGTGAGGGTATGAAATAAAAGAGGTGATTTTCATGCCATGGACAATGAAGGATTATCCTGAAAGTTGGAAAAATCTTGACCGTTTAGAACTTAGAAAAGCAATTGATATCGGAAATGCAATGTTAGAAGATGGCTACAAGGAGTCTGAAGTGATTCCTATCGCAACTTCACAGGCAGAGAAATGGTACAAAAATGCTTCAGAAAAGGATTTAGAAAAACTACAACATCAATCTGTAACGCAACACGAAAAATCTTCTTCAGCCAATCCTAAGCTCAATAAGCATGACGTACACGTCTATTATGAAGACGATATGTGGAAAGTGAAAACTGAAACTGCACAACAAGCCTCTGATACATTTAGAAATAAAGAAGAAGCGGTAAAACGCGCGAAAGAGATTGCGGAAAATAAAAACACAAATGTTATCACACATCAAAAATCCGAATGAAAATGAAAGCTAGTACACAAACAAAAAAGTTAAAAGACATTGCACCCAGTAATTAAAAAGCCATCAAAATTTACCAATGCGTAAGTTTTGATGGCTATTTTTATAGCATTTCAATAAGTGAAAAAGAATCAAAAAGACAGATTATATGAGGCCCATTTGAGAATCAATGAAATTAATTTTATTTCAGCATTATTCGCTTATTGAAGTGTTTTGAGAATGGATTCGTACACATCATTCCAAAATGTATGATCTGTTAAGTATCGATTACGAATCGTTTGATGGACTTCTTTTTCTTTATCTGAAAAGTCTGGATGTGATTTGTCTGGTAATGCTTCGCGAACAGAAGTTACAAATTTTTGTACAGACTGCGCGCGTGGTCCCCAAACTGCCAGTTGCTCAAATTGTTCATTCATAAAAATAAAAATTGGAATAGATCGGGATTTTCCATTCGTTAAATATTGGTCGATGAGGTCCGTGTTTTCGTCACGATAAAAAGCACGAACTTCTAAATTTAATCTTTCTGAAATGTGTTTTAGAATCGGGCTATTCATCATGGCATCCCCACACCAATCTTCGGTAATAATCAGTACATAACGATACCCTTTCGCTTGTATCGCATCAAATCTTGAATCATTTTGTGGCATTTCAAAGTCTTCATAGATGCTTAAAAATCCCTCTTTATTGACTGACATATCTTCAATATATTGATCGATAGGCTTTGCTTGCTGATAATATGTTTTTAAATGCGTCATCGTTAACACCCTCCTTCGTTGTTTCTATTATAGCAACATGATTATTGAAAGAAAATTAAAAAGATTACAACAAATTAAGTTTATGACATTTAGAATACAAATAATGGCACGAGGTTTTAATTTTTATTGTTTCAAATTATAATTTTAAGTGTTGAGATAATATGTTTGCAAAAGGGGGGGAATAGATGGACAAAATCACATTTTTAAATGAGTTAGAACATCAATTGCATCGGTTACCGAATCAGGTGGCGGATCAAATTATGAATCAATATGAAAATCACTTTTTTAAAGAGAATGAAAAAGGCAAAACCGATAGCGAAATTCTCAAAACACTAGATTCCCCTAAACAAATTGCAAAGAAAAAGTATGCAAAATATGCGGTCAAAGATGCTGAAAAGAAACCAGATTTTAATCACTTAAGACGTGCGGTGGCGGCGACCATTGGTATGAGCTTAATCACACTTATTTTTGTGGTTGTGCCATTAATTTTTCTCATACTTTTAATTATTGTCGGTATGTTTATTACGTTAGGTATGGTGTTAGCACCACTTATTGTATTGATTACAAATCTCTTTGCAGATTTACACCAAATTTCAGTGAGTAATTACCTTTTTAGTTTTGCGTATTGTGGTTTAGGTTTGATGTTTTTTGTTGTCATTGTAAAATTCGTTTGTCTTCTACGTGATGCATTGATTCGTTATTTAAAATGGAACATTAACTTTATTAAAAAAGGAACATTTCAATCATGAAGAAATTATTTATAGCAGGTTTGATCATGTTTTTAGTCTTTTTTGCACTTGGCTCTGCGATATGGTTTGGCGTAGAAGCCCATGGCAACCAAGTCAAAACTATAGAAAAATCGTATTCTCAAAATAACATCAAACGAATTAATGTTCACTCTGACGGTACAAATGTCATAATAAAAAAAGGCCAACGTTTTCATGTACATTATGAAGGAAAGTCGAACATCAACTTTTCCAATCAAAATGAAACTTTACAAATTTCCGACTCTCAAAACGATAAAAAACGCATTCTAAATTTAAACCCGTTTGATAGTTCACAAGAGCAGTTAATCATTACTGTACCGCCACAAAAATTAGATGAACTTAATATAAATACGCGTGTTGGTGATGTGGCATTAAATGATGTACAAAGTCACAATGCGACCATTTGGAATGAGGCTAACGGAGAAATTACTTTAAATCATTGTAAGTTTGACGAAACAAACATTAATGCGAATGAATCGTTTGTTAAGATGAAAAACAGTCAACTTTCAAATTCAGAAATCAACGTCGATAAAGGTAAAATTATGATGAATAATGCGCTCGTGCATAAAAGCGTCTTTAAAGTTGAAAGAGGGAGCATGGAGCTCAACAAGATGAAACCAGAGTGCGATTTCAAGGGATCTGTTAATCATGGTAATATCACAATGCGTTATTTAGACGCTCCAAAAGATGTGATGTTAAAGTTAAGCCCTGAAAAGGGGAAAATTAATGTCAATACGCCGGGATTACATCAAGGAAAAAATGGAACAGGCAAACACTTGATTGAGCTCTATACGAACCATGGAGATATAAGTATTGATTAATATAGAAAAACCGTTTTACGTAAATTGACACGTAAAGCGGTTTTTTTGAACTATTTTGAGGCAAATTGAATGTCGGTATCAATCACACCCTCAATTTTGTTGACTTCGAGTGGGTGTCCGTTTAACCAATTTTGAAATGAAATGGCGATGGGATGTTGGTTTTCACCTAAACTTATCCATGCAGTTAACGTTTTAGGTTCATACATGGTTGTATGAATGGTACCACTCCAACTTTTAAAGAGTTTGCTATAAATCCCAAATTGTGGATCATTGAATCTCTTGAAAATTTCAAAACGATCTGAGGGTTCATTTAAATTTTGATTTAAACGTTGTAATCGTTCTTGGGACTCTTTGATGTAATTTCGATTTTCATGTTGCAAAAGTTTGAAATGATTAGTACAAGTATGATCATATCGGACGTCAACACGTCTTGGCGTCACCTCTACTATCGCATGTGCCCCTGTTTTATCTTGTAACATATATGTAAAAGAGCTTCGATGGGGGAGCTTTTTCAACATTTGAATGCCTTCCTCGACATTTCGACAAGTTTCTAATAATATACGTCCTACCATATAACACACAAACCCATTCGCAGGTTTTTTTCGATGCATAAAATTATAAGCCATGACGAAGCCGTGTTCATTCATACCATCCATTCTGCCTGTCGTCCTTGACATTGGGCCGATTTGGGCATACCCTGTATCCGTTGGTCGAAAAAGTTGATATCTTCCATCGTATGTTGCGGGATGATAATCATAATTGCGAACCATATAGTCATCGCCAACGTATACGGTGCAACCACTCTCCGGCAGTTCAGTGAAGCGAAAATGTGCAAAATTAAGGATGGCTTGCTTTGTTGGGATATTTAAAGTGTCTTGAATGCCCTTGATTTCATCCCATATACCAGGAGCAAAATTTTGGAAAGCATAAAACGTTTCTTGTACATCAATATCGAAGCGAGGAACACGTTTTTTCCATTCTTTCTCTCTATTTTTAAGCATTTTTGTTTGTTGCATCCAGTGCGCAACAAAGACACCATAATCATAATGTGTGCCTTCAAATGTTTCTATATCTAACGTTACTTTTTGCATGTGGAAAAGCCCCTTTAAGTGAAATCTGTTTAACACAATTTGTTACGATGTTGTAATACATCGTTAATAGTATTTAAGTCATAATGCACTTATAATATTATTATCTTCAGAAATGAGAGAACATCACAATCAGGGAGTGATAGGGATGTGGGTAGACACGTATGTCGCTACGAAACGATGGTTGTATCGGACATTTTATCGTTAAAAAATGTACAGAAGAAAAAAGATTGTTACTAACTTGAGCTCTGTAATTCAAGTGGGGTAACAATCTTTTTTATTATATATCTGTCACATTTGGTGTAATATAGACTGATTTAATTTGATTAATATTATTTTTAGGATTTTCACCAAATGTCATCGTTAAAAGTGTTTTGGGAGTTTCGCGATAGTCTTGATTTTCTTGTGTGTACGCATAAAACATAATCATTTGATTTCCATGTATGTGCGCACGATGAATCATTTCGAAATTCCATTGTAATTTAGGATCTGCACTTACTGCAGACATTCGTGTTGCGAGTAACTGGATAAGTCTTTTTTTATTGAGTGCAACAGGAACACCTAAATCGTTAATATAGTACGCAGAAACTGTGTCATCAATCATTTCTTTTACACGTTCTAAATCATGATTTTTCCAAGAATTGAGAAATGAGATATAAGGCATTGACGTAACCTCTTTCATACTGTTGTTGTAATAAATGTAACATATTTTTGTATTGATATGAATAATTAGGATTAAACATCATTTGATAGGGTATAAGTTTTATAAGGTATGTTGTCTATGTTATAATTTACTTAGACAGACTAAACAATGGGATTTAGAGGTGAAACAAGTATGTTAAGATTTATCGGTGGTATCTTTAAAGTATTCTTTGCTTTAATGCTTGTATTGACTGTACTTGTAGGTGCAACAGTGGCTGTTTTAGCTGTTGTATTTAAAAAAGACTTTGAAGATATTGAGAACAAAACAAAACAAATTATTGCTGATATTGAAGCTAATCAAGCTTAATCTTAAACGAACACGAGACCGTGTTCGTTTTTTTCTTTTGAATTTAAAATTGTTCGTTTGCATAACATTTTGTCTACACTAATTAAGTTTAGTTGAATATTTTAAAATTTTAGTGATAGGGTGATGATTTTGTATCGAAATCAAAATACATTAGTCTCATACAAATTAAATCAACAAACGACTTTTCAAGTTAAACAATTAGATAGACAACTGAGAAATTCGCATTTAGAAGAAAGCGTCCCTTTAAGTTTGATTGACACTATATTCAAATCACATCTTTTCGCTAGAAATATTACAATTGGGGTAAGCCAAGACCCAGAATTATTAAAGTGTGCTGAGAGATTTAAAAGACAGCTAGAAGATTATTTAAGTTATGATACTTTAACCCCTTCGATTGTTCAAATAGTGACGTGGAATGACGATAGTAGTAATATGAAAAAATTTGAACGTGCTTTTGTTGAAAACGACCCTGATCTTTGGTTTGTGTTTTCAAATGCGTTGGGCTTTTCTAGACTCTTAAAAAGGCTCTATCGTAACGAGCGTTTTGATGCCTCACGTACTTATTGTATAAGTAATCTCTGTTCACATTATTTATTAGAATTACTTGGTAATAAATATTTTGAGGGAATAAAAGGGTTAACGCCGAGTGGCAAAGCATGGCATGTGCATCAAGGGGAAATTCAGATTTTATCTTCTTGATATCAAGAAAGAATGAATATTTGTTAAAATAGAAACGAACACTGAAAAAACTCGGAAAAAGGAGGGGTTCTTATGACTGTACAAGGTTATATTGGATCCTATACAAAAAAAGAAGGTAAAGGTTTATATTATTTTGAACTTGATGAGAATCAAAATCGAATCACACAAATCGACACAGCTTATGAATTGAACGCTTCTACATATTTTGATATTTATAAAGATACACTTGTGGCGATTACTAAAAATGATACGTATAGTGGCGTAGCGACATTTAAAATCAAAAGTGATGGACAATTAGAAAAAACAGGAGAATGCCTTGATTCGTTAAAAGGCTCCGGCTGTTACGTTGCATTTTCACCAGATGGTCAATTTGTCTTCGAAGCGGTATATGGTGATGGTATTGCACGGATTTATGAATTTGATGAAAAAAATCAAAAAGTCGTACGTTTAATTGAAGAAGTTTATCACGAATATCCAAAAGGTCCAAATGTTGACCGTCAAGATCAATCACACGTCCATTATTTAGAAGTCACACCTGAAGAGAAGTACGTGGTAGCGGTGGATTTAGGGTCCGATTTACTCGTGACTTATCACTATGGCACAAAAGGACTAGAAGTCGCACACCGTACTGAAATGCTCCCTGGTGACGGACCACGTCATATTGCTTACCATCAATCAGGTCGATATGCTTATGTGGTTAATGAGTTATCCAATACTGTAGTAGTCATGTCATACCACGACGGGCAATTTCAACCTTTAGAACGTCATTTGACGATTCCAGAAGCCTTTTTACAACCTACAAAACTTGCAGCAGTGCATCTTTCAGAAGATCAAAAGTTTTTATATATTAGTAATCGTGGGCATGATAGCATTGCGATATTTAAAATTTTAGAAGATGGTGCAAAATTACAGCTCGTGGATATAGTCTCAACGGGCGATGTATTTCCACGTGACTTTAACATTTCTCCATCAGGAAAACAGCTCGTTGTGGCCCATGAGCAGGGTGATTCTAAAGTTGTCGTATTTGAGAGAAATATTGAAAATGGTACTTTAACTAAAAAAGATGATGCAGCATTTGCCGCTGAAGGTGTTTGCGTGAAATTTAATGCATAGAAATACTCAGTTACAAACAGTAAAGATTTGCAAAATATAAAGGGTTAGAAGTTAGAGCGCGCCTCAATTGAGAAAGCCATCAAAATTTATCTTAGCATAAATTTTGATGGCTATTTTGATGCAACTTAATTCAGGAAATTTGAGTGGGTAAAGAAACATTTATAACTTTAGGGTTATAAAATAGTAATTTTGATTCATGCCTTAGCTGTAGACGTAACACTATATCCATTTTGCAAAGAATAGCTACTACCTTTCAATCGACTTCGCAAATAATGTGTTTTCTTCAAGTTCCTTATTACTTTTTCTTAGAAAATAAGTGTTTTACTGTTTTCAATTTATCTTTATAAGGTGGGAATAATAGCCCCGTTTCAAGTTTAGTGGTTTTAAAGATATAGGGTTTTTCATGTGAAAACGTGTCAAAAGTATATTTTCCATGATATCTACCGATTCCAGAAGCTCCTACACCGCCAAACGGTAAGTTCGCATTTGCCAATTGCAACATAGTATCATTCACAGCACCACTACCAAAAGAGAGTGTTTCTAAAATACGATTAGAGACATTTTCGTCTTCTGAAAATACATAGAGGGCAAGGGGCTTCGGTAAAGTTTTTAACCAGTCCATCGTATTGTCTAAGGATTGATAAGTGATGATCGGTAAAATAGGACCGAAAATCTCCTCTTGCATGATGAAATCGTCTGCTTCTATATCATCTAATACTGTCGGCTCGATCAGACGATGTTCAGCGTCTTGATAACCGCCAATAACGATATTTTCTTTATGAACCTCTAATAAATGAGACAATCGTTGAAAATGTTTGTCATTGACGATTCGACCTAAATCTTGACTTTCGTAAGGGCGTTTTCCATAAAATTCTGTAAGGGTTGTCTTTATAGCCAATAAAAATGCCTCTTTGACTGATTCTTCAATAAGTACATAATCCGGGGCGACACACGTCTGACCCACGTTCATAAATTTACCAAAACAAATACGTTCACTAGCGACTTTAAGATTTGCCGTTTTATCAATAATCGTTGGAGATTTGCCACCCAACTCTAATGTCACTGGTGTTAAATGTTTGGCTGCAGCTTCATAAACGATTTGTCCTACCTTTGTGCTTCCTGTGAAAAATATGTGATCAAAAGGGAGAGAGAGTAGCGCTTCTATTTGTTCTTTACCGCCTTGAACAACAGATACATATTCTTTTTCAAAAGTATCCTCGATAATTAATTGAATAACTTCTGCAACGTGAGGGGTCAGTTCTGACGGTTTAATTATTGCGGTGTTTCCTGCTGCAATCGCACCTATAAGCGGTTCCATCACCAATTGAAATGGATAATTGAAAGGACCGATGATTAACACGGTTCCTAAGGGTTCTTTCATCATAAAACTTTTGGCAGGAAATAAGAAAAAGGGCGTATCGATTGCACGCTTTTTACTCCATTTTTTTAGATTTTTACGGTAATAGCTAATTGAATTCAAAATGTAGCCAATTTCTGTCGCATAAGCTTCTACCTTATTTTTGCCCAAATCTTTTTCTAAAGCTGCATATAAATCTTTTTCATGTTTTTTGATACTTTTCTTTAAAGATTTGAGTTTTTGTTTTCTTGTATCTATTGGTCGTGTGGCTAAAGTTCGAAAATAATTTTGTGAGGCCTCAAAAAGTAAACGCTCATTCATTGATATCACTCCTATTTAGTGAGTCAGTTAGAACCCATGGAATTTAAAAAAACTGTGACGTTAAGTTGGACTTTGCATGTTTAGTACGTATATTAAAGTTCGTAATGCTTTATTGATAAAAGGAAAGGGCAAGAACAATAGTTGTCCTAGCCCCGTTGAATGTTTGCTCGTCATAGCCTTGAACTACACGTGCGCTAATTTATAGTGACGATTTTAATAAATGTTGTAAAGATGCATCACGTTCAAATTGTACACGTACATATGAGCAAGAAGGAATAATTTGTAACTGTTCATTTTGTGCTTTTTCAATCACCGCATTGAACAACTGTTTTGCAACGCCACTCCCTCTAAGACTCGGATCTACGAATGTATGTGTCACGTCAATAGTATCTTCTTCTACGAACGTATATGTGATTTCAGCTTGTGGAGAAGTTTCATCTTCACCAATGTAGAATTTATTACGTCCAGCTTGAACGGTTAATGGCATGTTTTCACCTTCATTTCAATTAAGATAAAGCGTCTGTTACTTGAGGAACAATTTGCTTTTTACGTGAAACGACGCCAGGTAAAAATGCAGTGTTGTTGTCGAGTGTTGTATTAAATGCACTTGCGATTTTGTCTGTGTCTGCACCAGCAACTAAAATTTTAGAATCGCTGTTTAAAATATCAGTTACGACTAAAATGAATGACGTATAATTTTCATCAGCAATTTCTTTGTTCATTGCATTTTCTAGTGCTTCTTGACGTTGCATCACTTCATCAATATCAACCGTATTTACTTGTGCGATACGCACTGTGCTTTCACCGATATTGAATGATTTAGCATCTTTATTTAATAATTGGGCTTCAGTACTGTCTTTTGTAGAAGCACCTGCTTTTAACATGTCTAATCCATATTGGTCGACATCAACATCAGCAATAGAAGCTAACGCACGTGCAGCATTGACATCTTGTTCTGTACATGTTGGTGATTTGAATAATAAACTATCTGAAACAATCGCTGAAATCATAAGACCCGCAATTTCAGGTTTAATTTCATAACCACGTTCATTATACATTTTATATAAAATTGTAGCCGTACAACCCACAGGCTCTGCGCGGTAGTAAAGTGGACCAGCAGTTTCGAAGTTAGCAATACGGTGATGGTCGATAACATGTTTCACAGTTGCTTTTTCAATTGTTTCAGCACTCTGTTGGAACTCATTATGGTCCACTAAGATGACATCTTGATCTGTTAAATCATCTGAAAGTAATTCAGGTGCCTCAACTTTAAAGTAATCTAATGCGTATTGTGTTTCAGGAGCGACATCACCTAAACGATAGGCTTTCGCTTCATTATTTCCATGTAAATGTTCAAAGTCTGCCATAATAATGGCTGATGTGATTGCATCTGTATCTGGGTTTTGATGTCCAAAAATATATGTTGTCATAGTTCAAACTCCTTATATTTATACTAATGTTTTCTTAAATATTTTATCATGCAAAGTACGTGTTATTCCACCGTTGCGCCTAGTGTATCTTTAAAATGAGTTAATGCCCATTCGTGTCCTTGTGAATTAAAAGAGGCAACGCCATCTTTAGGAATAATTAATTGATAATTTAAATTGTAAGCCGTAGCAGCCGTGTGTAATACACAAATATCTGTGCATACACCGACAATTTCTAAAGTATCAATTTTTCTTTCCCGAAGTAGTGTGTCTAACGGTGTACCGAAAAACGAATCATATCGACGTTTATCGATAAAAAAGACATGATTTTCATGTTTAATGTCCTGATAAATGGCACCTACCTGACCGTATAAATCACGACCTTCAGTACCGATGATATTATGTGGAGGAAAACTTTTAGACTCTGGATGGGTTGGGTCGTTTTCGTAATGTAAGTCCATCATAAAAAAAATATTCTCATTGGCTTCATGATAATGTTTAATACGTTCAACGAGATAACCCTCAATGGCTTGACCCGCTCCCCCACAAGTCAATTTTCCACTGTCAGCGATAAAGTCATTAGAATAGTCAACAATAATTAATGCTTTTTTTGACATAACGTCCTCCTAAAAATGGGTATATTATCTGTAAACAAGAGATGTTTATAGTATAACCTAAATACGAAAGGATACTACATTTATGTTTAAAAATGTTAAAGATTTTGGTGCAAAAACGAAAAATAAATGGAAAGATACGATTGGGATTCAACGTGCATTAACGAAAGTAGCACAACACGGGGGTGGCACTGTCTTCATTCCTAATGGAGAATACCATATTGCAAAGGCTTTAAAAATATATCATAATACTAAATTGAAACTTGATCCAGAAGCGATTTTATTACGTAAAGGAAAAGATGCATTACTGAAGAATGGTTCGAGTCGTAAAAAATATTACCGTTATGAAGGGAATGGCCATATAAAAATAGAAGGGGGCACCTTCGATATGAACGGTAATGAATACCCTTATAACAATACAGCGATGTGTCTTGGACATGCACGTGAAGTAGAAGTGGCTCACGTGACTTTCAAAAATATTGTAGGGGGTCATGGAATTGATGCTTGTGGATTGGATGGTGTGCACATCCATGACTGTCAGTTTTTAGGTTTTGCAGATTATGTTGGAGATCGTTCTTTTTCAGAAGCGATTCAACTAGATTTATTTGTAGAAGGTGCATTTCCTAAATTTGGCATTAATGATGGCACAATTACTAAAAATGTAGTTATTGAAAGATGTTACTTCGGAAATTCTGGCGAAGGGGCGATGGGGCCTTGGAATCGCGCTATAGGCTCGCATGCAAGTCGCCTATTTCATTTTTATGAAAATATAGTTATTCAAGATAATGTTTTCGAAGCGACGAAAGACTACGCATTAACACCGTTAAAAGCAAAAAATGTATACATTGTCAACAATACCTTCAAGAATTGTGCAGGTGCACTGAGATATCTAGGTGTTTATAAGGGGAAAAATATGTATTCATTTGATGGACGTATCGAAGGTAAAGAAGGCGGCAAGGGTCTCATTTTTATGAATAATAGAGTCGAAAATGTATCTCATCAAGATACATTGCACATTAGAAGTCATAAAGAGGCACCCCATCAACATATCGAAATTTTAAATAACGTATTTATAGGTACGATGAGTCCTATTCAATTAACGGCAATTGACCATGTCGCACTATTTAAAAATGAAAATTTACCGGAACTACGTCAACAAAGTGTTAATGACTTAAGATGTGATGCGTAGTTTAAAATGATAGGTTGTGCTTTTCCTAATATTTCTAATAAAAGAATTCTTTTAGCACCTATAGATATGATATAGAAAAAAGTTGAATTAAAAGCCATCAAAATTTACACGTAGATAAATTTTGATGGCTATTTTAATAAAGAAAATTGATGTCGCATAGATGATTATACTTAGTCACGTTTAGAAAGTACCCCAAACGGACTATAATGAAGAGCACTTTATAGACAGTCTTTTGAATTAATTGAATCTCCCTAAATGACGAATTTCAAAATCAAGTGTTTCAAGAATTGTCGTGATTTTTTTCATCGTCATCTCATCGGGATATTCCGCTTGCACATAAAAACGGTATCTCCCTAATTGCGTTTTTAATGGGCGAGATTCAATCCAACTTAAATTGACGTTAAATAATGCAAAAGTGTTTAAGATACTAGCCAGTAGGCCAGGTTGATCTCGTGAAGGCGTAATCAATAACAAGCATTGTGTCCCTTCCTCCAAAGGCATTTCGTCATTTGATAACACTAAAAACCTTGTGACATTATGTGGATAATCTTCAATATTCTGTGCTAGGGCAGTAAAACCATAGGCTTCACCGCTTCCTTTAGGCGCAATTGCTGCAGTGGATGCATCAATAAACTGTAAGGATTCAACCGTACTTTGTGTATACGAATAATGAAGTTGGTGTTGATGAATAAATTTTTGAGTTTGACTTATTGCCGGCGCAATTGAACGTACTTCTTGAATTTCATCTATGGAAGTTCCCTTTGCACCATACAATGAAAATTCAATGTCAAGATGCACTTCTTGAATGACGGTAAAAGGATATTCTACTAAACTATCTGCCACCACATTAATCGTTCCTTCGATTGCATTTTCAATGGGTACGATGGCACGTGATGAAGCATCTGATTTAAGTGCTGTAATGACTTCATATAGGTTTTCTTTTGGGATAAAACTTTCATCATTCGTGTTATATTTTAATGCAGCCAGATAAGAAAAAGTGCCTTTAGGTCCTAAGTAATATAATGTCATAACGTCACCTCAAAATTGTGATTTCTTCTCATTTTACACAATTTTAGTGAAAAGGACAGCCTCCCGAGGTGTTTTGTTTATAATAAAAATTGGTTTCTCGCATTGTATTATCATAGCCGTGATGATAGTTGGCAGTTAAAGTTGGAGAAAGCGGTGGTGCTAACCATGACCATTTACCTGTCACCGTTCGTCCATGTTCGTGTTCGGCTGCCTCGAATTTTTCAAATTGTTTAGCAGCTGTCAGATGATCAACCATTGAAACACCAGCGTCTTTAAAAGATTGATAAACCGCATCGTTTATTTCAACAACGACACGATCTTTATTAAATGAACTGTTGCGTAATTGAGTGAAGTTCATGGCTTCTGCTAAGGGTTCTAACAAATTATAACGATAAGTATCTAAGAAATTACGAACAGCAATTTCATTTACCATGTACCATCCATTAAAAGGGGCAGTAGGATACGTGATACCTCCAATTTTTAAATCCATATTTGAAATAATAGGTACGGCATACCATTTCAATTGAAGTTGCTCAACTTTTGGATATGCATGATGGTGAATGGGAACTTCTAAAATTAATGATTTAGGATAATCGTAATATTTGATTTTATCTCCAGGTAGTTGATAAATAAGGGGTAAAATATCAAAATCAGTTTGATTACTACGCCAACCTAAATGTTCTGCAAGTTGTGTTACTTTTCTTTCTGAAGGATCTCCTTTAGTTTCATAACCTGCATAGCGAATAAGTTGATTGTTATATATCTTAGGTGTCGAGTCAAAGATAGAGCCGAAAATTGTAATGTATGGCACAATTTTGCCGTCATTTGTTGCCGCTTCGATGTGGTGTGTAATGGCGTTTAAAAAAGAGGATTCATCTTGTATGTCACGCGCATCTTGAACTTTTAAGTTTTCCCAAAACAGTCTTCCTATACAACGGTTAGAGTTTCGCCATGCTAGCCTTGCCCCATAGGTCAATTCCTCAGTTGTATGTCTGTAAAAGCCTTTTTCTTTGATTTCTTGTTTCACTTCATTTAAACGGTGTTCCAGTTGATGGGGTTGTTGATTTGTTTCTTCGTAATATTGCGTTATAAAGGATATTGCTTCTTTTAACATCGTACCACCTCAATATAGATTATAATGTATAAATGAAATATCTATTGAAAATTTGTGCGAATTGTCATATTTTTGTCGATGTTCTAAATAAATGATGGAAAACACGACCTAAAAGTGTTATATCATAGAGATATACCTTTGAAGGATGAGGAGAAATAATATGTATCAATATAATGATGATAGTTTAATGTTGCATAATGATTTATATCAAATAAACATGGCAGAATCCTATTGGAACGATGGTATACATGAACGTACAGCCGTCTTTGATTTATATTTCAGGAAAATGCCATTTGAAAGCGGATATGCTGTATTTAATGGCTTGAAAAGAGCCATTGCTTTCATTGAGAATTTTCATTTTACTGACACTGATATCGCATATTTAAAAGATATTGGGTACCAAAAGGACTTTTTAGATTATTTAAAACAACTCAAATTTACGGGACATATTCGTGCCATGCAAGAAGGAGAATTATGCTTTGGCAATGAGCCATTAATGCGTGTAGAAGCGCCACTCATTCAAGCTCAATTAGTTGAAACTGCTTTGTTGAATATTATCAATTTCCAAACGCTGATTACGACAAAAGCAAGTCGCATCAAACAAGTCGCGCCTCAGGATACTTTAATGGAATTTGGTACACGTCGTGCCCACGAATTAGATGCTGCCGTATGGGGGGCTCGTGCAGCGATTATTGGTGGGTTTGATTCAACAAGTAATGTGAGAGCGGGCAAACTATTTAATATTCCAGTTTCTGGAACACATGCCCATGCGTTTGTGCAAACTTATGGTGATGAGTATATTGCATTTAAAAAATATGCAGAACGACATAAAAATTGCGTCTTCCTAGTTGACACATTCCATACACTCAAATCTGGCGTGCCGAATGCGATTCGAGTAGCTAAAGAATTGGGTGATCAAATTAATTTTATTGGTATTAGATTAGATTCAGGGGACATTGCCTATTTATCAAAAGAAGCACGTAAAATGCTTGATGAAGCTGGTTTTCCAGACGCTAAGATTATTGCTTCAAATGACCTTGATGAAGAAACGATTTCAAGTTTGAAAGCCCAAGGAGCAGCAGTCGATAGTTGGGGTGTGGGTACTAAATTAATTACAGCCTATCAACAACCCGCACTTGGAGCAGTTTATAAAATGGTTGCAGTTGAAGATGAAAATGGAGAACTTGTTGACCGTATTAAACTTTCAAACAATGCAGAAAAAGTGACGACACCTGGGAAAAAGCGTGTGTACCGAATTATAAATACGAAGACAAATAAATCAGAAGGAGATTATATTGCTTTAGAAAATGAAAATCCTCAAGATGAGAAAAAACTTAAAATGTTCCATCCTATCCATACTTATAAGATGAAGTATATTAAAAACTTTAAAGCGATTGACTTACATCAAGATATATTTATCAATGGGAAATGCGTCTATGAATTACCAAATGAAGCGGCCTCTCAACGATTTTTACAAGATAATTTAGAGCTATTATGGGAAGAAAATAAACGTTATCTTAATCCTGAAGAATATCCGGTTGATTTAAGTACGTTATGTTGGGAAAATAAACAACGACGCATCTTTGAAGTTGCCGAACATGTTAAAGAGATGGAGGAAGAACATGAATAATATGCAGGAAATTATCGTCAATGAAATGAAAGTTCAACCTGAAATCGATGTAAAAGAAACGATTGAGGAGATCAAATATTTTATTAAATCGTATGTCACTTCTCATTCATTTATTCAAACCCTCGTATTAGGGATTTCTGGAGGGCAAGATTCAACATTAGTCGGTAAATTAGCTCAAATGGCAGTGAACGAATTAAATGAAAATGGAGATAAGCACTATCAATTTATCGCTGTGAAATTACCTTATGGTGTTCAACGTGATGCTGATGAGGTAGAAGAAGCCCTAAAATTTATTCAGCCTGATCAAACAATTACAGTCAATATAAAAGCGGCGGTAGATCAAAGTGTCGCTTCATTAAAAGAGGCAGGTATAGCGTTAACGGATTTTCAAAAAGGCAATGAAAAAGCACGTGAAAGAATGAAAGTGCAGTTTTCTATCGCAGCGAATTTGAGTGGTATTGTACTCGGAACAGACCATTCCGCAGAAAATGTTACAGGTTTTTATACAAAATATGGAGATGGCGCTGCAGATATTGCACCTATATTTGGCTTAAATAAACGTCAAGGACGTGAATTATTAAAATATCTCGATGCACCTCAGCAATTATACGAAAAAATTCCGACTGCAGATTTAGAAGATAATCAACCCCAATTACCAGATGAAGTGGCATTAGGCGTCACTTATGATGAAATCGATGATTATTTAGAAGGTAAAACTATCTCATCTACAGCATCTGAAAAAATTGAAGCCTTATTTATCAAAAATGCACATAAAAGAGAACTGGCTTATACACGATTCACATGGCCAAAATAAAAGTTTTTAATGACAATTTAATCTATTCTTGATACAATGAGCTAAATTTTGATGAAGTGAGGTTCAATATGAGTGTAATCAATGATAATCCATTGTTAATGGTGTTAGCGATATTTTTAATTAATGTTGCGTACGTGACTGCATTAACAATGCGTCTTATCTTAACATTAAAAGGCTACAGATATTATGCAGCTGCATTAAGCTTTGTAGAAGTGCTTGTGTACGTCATTGGTCTTGGAATGGTGATGTCTGGTTTAGATCAAATACAAAACGTCATCGCTTATGCATTCGGATTTTCTATAGGGATTATCGTAGGTATGAAAATCGAAGAAAAACTAGCATTAGGGTACTCTGTTGTTAATGTAACGACTGCAGATTATGAATTAGATATTCCGAGACAATTAAGAGATTTAGGATATGGCGTCACCCACTTTGCGGCTCATGGTCGTGATGGAGATCGACTGGTGATGCAAATATTAACGCCAAAACGTTATGAATTAAAGCTGATGGACACGATTAAAGCGCTTGATCCAAAAGCATTTATCATCGCTTATGAACCCCGTAATATTCACGGTGGGTTCTGGGTAAAAGGTGTGCGCAGTAAAAAAGTAAAGGCGTATGATACAGATGAAATTTAAAGTTGAGGACGGCGAAACTATACAAGATTGTCTTAACCGCATGAAACAACAAGGCTATGTTCCAATCAAACGATTTGAAAAACCTGTATTTGTAGAACAAGAAGATGGACGTGTTGAAGTGCTAAAACAAGATATTATCTTTACAGGCAAGAAAATAAATCCATTGTAAGCGCAGAAGAAAAGGCGTTGTCATGATGAAAGTCATTGGCAACGCCTTTTTGCGAATATTAAGCATGTTATATTTATAAATGTTCGTATTTATACACTTGTAATGATAGAGAAATTTGCGTAATTCTAAATTTTTGCATTGATTCCGAACTATTTATCTGTTTATATAGATAATGTACATACATTACTTGTTTGCTATAATGTGATTAAATAGGAACAAGTAATAAAGAGTAAGCATATTCAATAAAAGTTAGGAGATTCTATAATGATTGAACGTTATTCAAGACAAGAAATGTCAAATATTTGGACAGACCAAAATCGATATGAAGCATGGTTAGAAGTTGAGATCTTAGCTTGTGAAGCATGGAGTGAACTAGGTTATATCCCTAAAGAAGATGTAAAAAAAATTCGTGCAAATGCAAAAGTAGATGTTGATCGTGCAAAAGAAATTGAATTAGAAACGCGTCATGATGTCGTTGCGTTTACAAGACAAGTTTCTGAAACTTTAGGCGAAGAACGTAAATGGGTGCATTACGGTTTAACCTCCACAGATGTCGTAGATACTGCATTAAGTTATCAAGTTAAACAAGCAAATGCAATAATTGAAAAAGATTTAGAACGCTTTATTGAAGTGCTTGCGAATAAAGCGCAACAATACAAATATACGCTTATGATGGGGCGTACACATGGCGTCCATGCTGAACCAACTACTTTTGGTTTGAAAATGGCACTTTGGTATGCTGAAATGAAACGTAATTTTGAACGCTTCAAACGTGTACGCGAAGAAATCGAAGTCGGTAAAATGAGTGGCGCGGTAGGTACTTTCGCAAATATCCCACCAGAAATTGAAGCATATGTATGTAAACATCTTGGTATTGGTATAGCGCCAATTTCAACACAAACGCTTCAAAGAGACCGTCATGCATACTATATTGCGACATTGAGCTTAATTGCCACTTCACTAGAAAAGTTTGCTGTGGAAATTAGAAATTTACAAAAAACAGAAACACGTGAAGTAGAAGAGGCGTTTGCTAAAGGTCAAAAAGGCTCCTCAGCGATGCCGCACAAACGTAATCCTATCGGTTCGGAAAATATTACAGGTATTGCGCGTGTAATTCGTGGTTATATTACGACAGCCTACGAAAATGTCGCTTTATGGCATGAACGTGATATTTCACATTCGTCAGCCGAGAGAATCATGTTACCTGACGTGACAATTGCATTAGATTATGCGCTAAATCGTTTTACAAATATCGTCGACCGCTTAACGGTATACGAAGAAAACATGACTGAAAATATGAATAAAACATTCGGTTTGATTTATTCTCAACGTGTGTTACTTGCGCTCATCGATAAGGGAATGGTTCGTGAGGAAGCTTATGACCTTGTCCAACCGAAAGCAATGGAATCTTGGGCATCGAAAACACCTTTTAGAGAACTTGTTGAAAGTGATACAAAAATTACTGAAAAATTATCGGAAGAAGAGCTAAATGCATGTTTTGACCCTAGACATCACTTAAATCAAGTTGATACAATATTTGAAAGAGTAGGTTTAGCATAAAATACTACACTTTAATGTATTAATTCGTTAAAATATCCTTAAACATAAAAATATAGGGGTTGTATACCATGCAAATTGAAAAGTTACGTGGACAAGCATTAAATGAGTTATTTGATGCAATATTAACATTAGAAACACGCGAGGAATGTTATCAATTTTTTGATGATTTGTGTACGGTGAATGAACTTCAATCACTATCACAACGTTTACAAGTAGCAAAGATGATCAAACAAGGATACACCTATGCTACAATTGAGGCGGAATCAGGTGCCTCCACTGCAACGATATCTCGCGTTAAGCGTTCATTACAATGGGGAAACGATGCATATACGATGATTTTAGAACGTATGGATATTGAAACGAAACAATAATACAATAAGTTTTTAGCAAGCGTAGAGTTGAGCATGAAGGTGCTCTATTTACGCTTGTTTTTTATGTTTCATTATATTCAAATTACATGGGTGAACCTTAGAATATCCACTTTAAAAATGGTATAATATAGGTCATGATATTTAAAGGAGTATTCGGTAATGTATGATATAAAAGAATGGCGTCATGTCTTTAAATTAGATCCAGCTAAACCCATTTCAGATGCAGATTTGGAAAAGCTATGTATGTCCAATACAGATGCAATTATCATAGGAGGAACTGATAATGTAACAGAAGATAATGTCTTGCATTTAATGAGTCGCGTAAGGCGTTATCCGTTACCACTCGCACTTGAAATTTCTAATATAGAGAGTACAGTTCCTGGTTTTGATTTTTATTTTGTCCCTACTGTTATGAACAGTAAGGAGGTAAAATTTCATAATGGCTTATTACATGAAGCCTTAAAAGCCTACGGTCATATGATTCATTTTGAAGAAATGGTATTTGAAGGGTATGTGGTTTTAAATCCTAATAGTAAAGTGGCACAACATACACATGCGCATACAGAACTTTCAACAGAAGATATTGAAGCTTATGCACAAATGGCGAATGAAATGTATCGATTTCCGGTATTTTACTTGGAGTATAGCGGACAATTAGGGGACCCTGAAGTCGTGCGAGCAGCGCAATCATACCTTACCACAACACAATTGTTTTATGGTGGTGGCATTGACAGTTTAGCGCACGCCATTCAATTTGCGGAAATTGCTGATACGATTGTCGTCGGCAATTTAATCTATGAAGATATTAAAAAAGCAATTCAAACGACTAAAATAAAGGAGAGAACATAATGAATCCATTAGTGAAACATATGAATACGGAACAAAGTGAAGCGGTACGTACGACTGAGGGGCCGCTTTTAATTATGGCGGGCGCAGGATCTGGTAAAACGCGTGTGCTCACTCATCGCATTGCGTATTTATTAGATGAAAAAGAGGTTTCTCCTTATCATATTTTAGCCATAACGTTTACGAATAAAGCGGCGAGAGAAATGAAAGAACGTGTGCAAGCATTAGTAGGGGAAGAAGCAGAAGTTATTTGGATGTCGACTTTTCACTCTATGTGTGTAAGAATTCTTCGACGCGATGCTGACCGTATAGGAATTGAACGTAATTTTACCATCATTGATCCTACAGATCAAAAATCGGTCATTAAAGATGTTTTAAAACGAGAAAATATTGATCCTAAACGCTATGAACCCCGCATGTTTATTGGTGCGATTAGTAACTTGAAAAATGAATTGAAAACACCAGAAGATGCACTTACAGAAGCACATGATTTTTATACACAAATGGTCGCTAAAGTGTATGAGGGGTATCAAAAACAATTGTTGCGAAATCAAGCGCTCGATTTTGACGATTTAATTATGACAACAATTAAACTTTTTGAACGTGTGCCAGAGGTATTAGATTATTACCAAAACAAATTTCAATACATACATGTGGATGAGTATCAAGATACCAATAAAGCACAATATACACTTGTAAATCTTATGGCACAAAAATTTAAAAATCTGTGCGTGGTCGGAGATTCCGATCAATCGATTTATGGATGGCGCGGGGCAGATATTCAAAATATATTATCTTTTGAAGAGGACTACCCGAACGCTAAAACAATCTTTTTAGAACAAAATTATCGTTCAACTAAGACCATTTTAAATGCCGCGAACGAAGTTATTCGAAATAACACGGAACGAAAACCTAAAGGCTTGTGGACAGCAAATGACAGTGGTGAAAAGATAAAATATTACGAAGCATTTAGTGAACGAGATGAGTCAGAATACGTTGTACGAGAAATATTTAAACAGCAGAAAAAAGGTAGAAAGTTGAAAGATATTGCGGTTTTATACCGTACAAACGCGCAATCCCGTGTTCTTGAAGAAACATTTTTAAAATCCAATGTTCCGTATGTGATGGTTGGAGGACAAAAGTTCTATGATCGTAAAGAAATCAAAGATCTTTTAAGTTATTTACGCTTAATTGCGAATAGTGCGGATGATATTAGTCTCCAACGCATTATCAATGTTCCTAAACGTGGCATTGGACCTTCATCAGTGGATAAAATTGCAACTTATGCAGCAAATAATGATATTAGTATGTTCGAAGCACTCGCTGAAATAGACTTTATAGGACTATCAAAAAAAGTAACCCAAGCGGCTGCAGAATTTTATCAATTAATTAATCATTTAATGAAAGAACAAGAGTTTTTAGAAATTAGTGAGATTGTGGACGAAGTTTTAGAGAAATCTGGATATCGCGAAATGCTCGAACGTGAACAGACTTTAGAAGCGCGTAGTCGATTAGAAAACATTGATGAATTTATGTCAGTCCCTAAAGATTACGAAAAAAACACTCCAATAGAAGAACAATCTTTGATTAACTTTTTAACAGATTTATCTCTTGTGGCTGATGTTGATGAAGCGAATCTCGAAGATGGCGTCACATTGATGACAATGCACTCAGCTAAAGGATTAGAATATCCAGTTGTATTTATTATTGGTATGGAAGAATCTATTTTTCCACATGTTCGTGCCATTAAGAGCGATGATGACCACGAAATGGAAGAAGAGCGCCGTATTAGTTATGTGGCCATTACACGTGCGGAAGAAGAACTCTATTTAACCCATGCGTCCTCACGTACATTGTTTGGACGTCAACAATCCAATCCTAAATCAAGATTTTTAAATGAGATTCCAGAAGATTTACTTGAACTGCCTGAACGTCAAAAACCAACGTCAATTGGACAGAAACGTCAAACGCCGAAGAGAGGTTTTAGCAAACGAACAGTGGTGAATAACAAAACGACTTCATCTGAGTGGAAAGTTGGAGACAAAGTTACACATAAAACTTGGGGAGAGGGTATGGTCTCAAATGTGAACGAAAAAAATGGTTCAGTTGAGCTGGACATTATATTTAAATCACAAGGGCCTAAACGTTTATTAGCCCAATTTGCCCCTATTGAAAAGAAGGAGGACGAATAGATGTCGGATTTGTCTAAACGCGTAAAAGTTTTGCATGAACTTTTACATCAATATAATTACGAATACCATGTAAAGGACAATCCAAGTGTTCCTGATAGTGAATATGACAAGCTTTTACATGAACTTATCGATATCGAAACACAACATCCGGAACTTAAAACTGCTGATTCACCTACCGTACGTGTAGGTGGAGAAGCACAATCCTCTTTTGAAAAAGTACGTCATGAAACACCTATGCTTAGTCTCTCTAATGCATTTAATGAAGATGATTTACGTCGTTTTGACCAACGCGTACGCGAAGCAGTAGGTGAAGTGTCGTACATGTGTGAGCTTAAAATAGATGGTCTCGCGGTTTCCTTAAAATATGAGAATGGGCGCCTAGTTCAAGGGTTAACACGTGGTGACGGCACAACTGGAGAAGATATAACAGAAAACTTAAAAACGATTCATGCGATTCCATTAACCCTCAAACAACCGATATCATTTGAAGTTCGTGGGGAAGCCTACATGCCAAGAAAATCATTCATGAAACTCAATGAGGAGAAGGAAAAGAAAGGGGAAGCCCCTTTTGCTAATCCTCGAAATGCTGCAGCAGGATCTTTACGCCAACTTGATTCAAAACTTGCGGCAGCGAGAAAGTTAGACATCTTTTTGTATAGTATTAATGATTTTACTGAGCTTGATGCCACATCACAAAGTGAAGCACTCACAGAGCTTGATGAACTTGGTTTTAAAACCAATCCGGAACGCATCATCGCCAAAACAATCGATGATGTACTTGACTATATTGCACATTGGACAACGTCACGTGATGCATTAAGTTATGATATCGATGGTATTGTAATTAAAGTCAATGCAATTGAGCATCAAGAAGAAATGGGATTTACGCAAAAATCGCCGAGATGGGCCATTGCGTATAAGTTTCCTGCTGAAGAAGTGGTCACGACATTACTCGATATTGAACTGAGTATTGGTCGGACAGGAGTCGTCACGCCAACCGCTGTCTTAGAACCCGTGCATGTCGCAGGAACCACTGTTTCAAGAGCTTCATTACATAATGAAGATTTAATACATGAACGTGATATTCGCATTGGGGATGAGGTCGTTGTTAAAAAAGCAGGCGACATTATTCCTGAAGTCGTGCGCGTGATATTAGATCGTCGTCCGGAAAATACAGAAAAGTATCATATGCCGACACACTGTCCAAGTTGTGGTCATGAGTTAGTACGAATCGAAGGTGAAGTTGCCCTTCGTTGTATCAATCCAAAGTGCCAAGCTCAACTCATAGAGGGACTCAAACATTTTGTCTCAAGACAAGCAATGAATATCGATGGATTAGGTACTAAAATTATTGAGCAATTGTATTATCACGAATTGATTAAAGATGTGGCTGACATTTTTTATTTAAAAAAAGAGGATTTATTACCTCTTGAGCGTATGGGTGAGAAAAAAGTCGATAACCTTATGCAAGCTATTGAAAATGCCAAATCACAATCTTTAGAACATTTGTTATTTGGACTAGGAATCCGTCATTTAGGTGTTAAAGCGAGTCGGGTACTTGCTGAAAAATATGAAACGATAGATCGTCTCATGCAAGTCACAGAAAATGAGCTTGTTGAGATATATGATGTTGGTGAAAAACTTGCCCAATCATTTGTCACATATATGGGCAATGAAGACATTCGTACGTTAATCGATAAATTGAAAACACAACAAGTCAATATGAACTATACGGGTCAAAAAACTTCTCAAATTGAAGGTCATCCTGAGTTTCAAGGCAAAACAATAGTATTAACGGGTAAGTTAGAACAAATGACGCGTAATGAAGCCTCTGAATGGTTGCAACGTCAAGGCGCTAAAGTCACAAGTAGCGTCACTAAGTCAACAGACCTCGTGATAGCAGGGAAAGACGCCGGCTCAAAATTAACAAAAGCAACCTCATTAGGAACGACGATTTGGAATGAACAAGAATTTGTAAATAAGCAAAAAGAAATCGGTGAATAAGGAGATAGCCTATGAAGAAAAGAACTTTAGTTATTGTAGGACTTTCACTTGTACTCGTAGGATGTGGCCCAGACGATAATGAACCATCATCGTCGAAAGAAAATACATCCACTCAAAACGATGTGAAACAAATCGCAACCGACAAAAATGTGCAAGGAGACAATTACCGAACAATTTTGCCATTTAAAGAGAGTCAAGCACGGGGGCTGACACAAGAAAATATGGCCAATACGTATAACGGTGAAGATTTTGAAACGGGTTTATTAAATATAAGTAAACAAGTGTTTCCTACAGATGATTACTTATATCAAGATGGACAATTTTTAGATAAGAAAACCATTCAAGCCTATTTAGAGCCTAAGTTAACAAAAAGTGAACTTGATGAAATGAGCGATAAAGAGAAAGAAGAGCGTAAAGCAACCGAAAATTTAGGCCTTAACCCTTCTGTTCATGGCGAAACTGATGAAGAAAAAATTGCTAAAAATTCACCGCAAGTGCTTTCTAATATATTAGAACAAAACTTTTACGATAATGGAGATACAAGTGGTAAAAAATTAAAAGGGATGACGATTGGTCTCGCAATGAATCAAGTGTATTACTATCAAAAAGAAAAGTACGGTGAGACTTTTAGCGTTGACTTAGATAAGAAAAAAGTTGAAAAACAAGGTCAAGAAATGGCAGAAGAAATGTTGTCACGTCTTCGAGAAAATGAAAAATTAAAAGATATTCCGATTACTTTTGCGATTTATATGCAATCCGGAAAAGATCAAATTACACCTGGCGCATTTGTCAGTTATGCGACCTCTGAAGAAAATGGAGAAGCATTAAAAGAGTGGAATACGGTGAACGAACAAACTGTACTTGTTCCATCAGGTGAAGCGGCGGACTTAAATGAACAATTTAATTCTAACTTCCGTGATTTTAATCATAGTTTACAATCTTATTTTACTAATTTTACTCAAGCTGTAGGTAAAGCCAAATTTAAAGATAAAAAGTTACAATCCCTCACAGTTGATTTGCCGATTGATTATTATGGTAAAGCCGAATTAATAGGTATTACACAGTATGTGACACAGCTTGCTGAAAAAGATTTTGGTGATGTTGAAGAATATGAAATTCATATTAAAGATGGTAATGAGTCACGTGCTTTAATTACTAAAACCAAAGACGATAAAGAGCCGAAAGTTCATATATATAACAATTAAGCGTTTCTTTTTCAGATATTAGCGTAAACTTACAGTGAATATAAATATAGCCATCAAAATTTAGTCTTAGATAAATTTTGATGGCTTTCTATTTATAGATTATTCATTTAATTTTAAACGTCGTTTCACTTCGTTCATTTCATCAATCACATACGTATCTGGTTTCTTCGTGAACTTAGACACAATTAATGTGACGAGTAAACTTACAATAAAGCCTGGTACGATTTCATATAAAGTGAAGAACTCATATTTTTCACCGAGTGGATGTGCAAATACGATCCATAAAATAACTGTTAACGCACCTGCAACCATTCCACTGATGGCACCTGTACGTGTAAGACCTTTCCAATAAAGCGTCAATATCACGAGAGGACCAAAGGAAGCGCCGAAACCAGCCCAAGCATTACCCACTAAATTTAAGATTGTATCATTAGGTGACCATGCAATAGCAATCGCGACAATCGCTACTAATATAACAGATAAACGGCCCACTAATACAAACTCTTTTTCGTGTTTTTCGGTATTTGCTTTATCACCACGAATCAGTTTATAAAAATCTTCTGTTAGCGAACTTGAAGTAACAAGTAATTGTGATGAAATAGTACTCATAATAGCCGCTAAAATGGCAGCTAACAAGAAACCACCTACAAGGGGATGAAATAATATTTGTCCCATTAATACGAAAAGTGTCTCTGGATCTTTAATTTCTACGCCTTGAGCAGGAACAAACGCGATACCTAATAATCCCACTAAGACAGCACCAATCAGTCCTACTGCCATCCATGTAATTCCTATACGTCTCGTAAACGGAAATAATTTGATAGATTTAATCGACATAAAGCGGACTAAAATATGGGGTTGTCCAAAATATCCCAATCCCCATGCAAAAAATGAAATAATACCAATCACTGTCGTCCCTTTAAAAAGATCTAAATTTGTAGGTTTTAATTCAGCAACGGTATGGAAAGTGTCTAGTCCATTTAGTTTTAACATAACGACGATCGGTACCATAATCATTGCGATAAGCATAATAACACCTTGGAAAAAGTCAGTAATGGATACTGCTAAATAACCACCAAAGAAAGTATAAGCAATAACAATGACCGCAACTAACAATAATCCTAAACGGTAATCTAGACCAAAAGCACTATCAAATAATTTACCTCCGGATACAAAGCCGGCATGTGTATATAAAGTAAAGAAAACAACAATGATACCACCAGAGATAATCTTGATGAGATTTGATTTATCATCTAATCGGTTTTTGAAAAAATCAGGTAATGTTATCGCATCACCCGCAATTTCTGTGTGAAGTCGTAATCTAGGTGCAACAAGTAAATAGTTAATCCATGCACCGAGCGTTAAACCGATAGAGAGCCACGCGGCAGAAAGACCTGTGGAGTAGACTTCACCCGGCAACCCCATAATCATCCAACCACTCATGTCGGATGCACCGGCTGAAAGTGCAGTAACCCATGGTCCAATATTTCGACCGCCTAACATATATTCACTCAAATTACTGGTTGCTTGTTTGTAGCCATAATAGCCAATACCTAGCAATATAATGAAATATAAGGCAATCATGATGTATGTTTGCCAATCTGGATTGACTTGACTCGATAATGTAGACCCAAAAATATACATAATTATCCCCCTTTTTTGTTACATTAATTAATTATACAGAAATATCTCTGGAAGAAAAGTGTAAATTTATTTGAATTTTCTATAAAGTACATCAAAATATTTTATAATCGAGATGGTAACTGCAAATAGATGTAAGAAAATAAGAACAATAGAAGAAAGGATTTAATGTTTGATACATTTTTATGCAAAAAATCATCATATTAATGTATGGTTTTTCCAATTTTATATAGATGTGTAACATGTAGGGGATATAGATTTTAAATAAGACATGAAAACGTGTAATGAAGAGAGAAGATTTTTTTAGAGATTATGTTTAATAGACATAGAACAATGAAAAAGGGATTGTGGATGAGAGTATGACTGAACTTAAGATTCACTTCCAATAGTCATTGCATTGTTTCAAAAAATTTAATTAAGATATTGAGTGATATAGCTATGCTAAGAACCCAAGTCTATCCATTTCAGAGGTTTAAACCATTTGTAAACCGAATATGGACAGAAAAAACTTAGATTTTTACCATGAAATTTGGTACAATTTTAAGATAAAAGAGTATTTTTAAGGAGGCTAAATAAACATGACTGAAATTACACAGGAACAAGTGGCACATATTGCGAATCTTGCACGTTTGAATGTTACAGATGAAGAATCTAAATCTATGCAAGAAACCCTCGCAGGTGTGTTGAATTTTTGTCATCAAATTGATTCAGTAGATACAGAAAATGTAAGACCTACAAATCACGTTTTAGATTTGCAAAATGTTTTAAGAGATGATGTAGCTACAAAAGGGTTACCACAAGAAAAAGCATTAGCAAATGCAAAAGAAGTAGAAGCAGGACAGTTTAAAGTCCCAGCAGTGATGAATGGGGAGGACGCATAAAATGAGCATCCGTTATGAATCAGTTGAGAATTTACAAAAATTAATTAAAGAAAATAAAATTAAGCCTTCAGAAATTGTAAAAGACATTTATGATGCGATTGAAGAAACTGATCCGCAAATCAAATCATTTTTGGCATTAGACAAAGAAAATGCAATTAAAAAAGCCGAAGAACTTGATAAAAAACAAGCTGCTGGTGAAATTGAAGGCAAATTGTTTGGTATTCCAATGGGAATCAAAGATAACATTATTACTGAGGGACTTGAAACGACATGTGCAAGTAAAATGTTAGAAGGTTTCGTCCCTATTTATGAATCTACAGTAATGAAAAAACTCCATGCGGAAAATGGAATTTTAATTGGGAAAGTCAATCTAGATGAGTTTGCGATGGGTGGCTCAACAGAAACGTCTTATTTCAAAAAGACTGTAAATCCATTTGACCATGCTGCTGTTCCTGGAGGTTCTTCAGGTGGTTCAGCTGCTGCTGTAGCCGCTGGATTAGTGCCATTTACACTTGGTACAGATACGGGTGGCTCAATTCGTCAACCCGCTGCTTACTGTGGTGTAGTAGGTTTAAAACCGACGTATGGTCGTGTGTCCCGTTTTGGTCTTGTTGCTTTCGCATCATCACTAGACCAAATTGGACCATTAACGCGTAATGTTAAAGATAACGCGATTGTATTAGAAGCCATCAGTGGCGAAGATGAAATGGATTCCACAAGTGCACCAGGTGTGGATACTGATTTTACTGCAGATATTGGTAAAGACATCAAAGATATGAAAATCGCACTCCCTAAAGAATATATCGGTGAAGGTGTAGATGAGGAAATTAAACAATCTGTACTTAAAGCTGTTGAAACATTTAAATCTTTAGGTGCAATTGTTGAAGAAGTGTCACTTCTACGTACAGCCTATGGTATTCCATCATATTATGTAATCTCCTCTGCAGAAGCGTCTTCAAACTTAGCGCGTTTTGATGGTATTCGTTATGGTTATCATTCAAAAGAAGCGAACAATTTAGAAGAACTTTATAAACTATCACGTAGCGAAGGATTTGGTGAAGAGGTTAAACGTCGTATCTTCTTAGGTACATACGTATTAAGTTCTGGTTATTATGATGCTTACTATAAAAAAGCACAAAAAGTAAGAACATTAATTAAAAACGATTTTGAAAATGTATTTGAAGACTATGATGTAGTTCTTGGACCGACAACTCCAACTGTTGCTTTTGATTTAGGTTCAGAAATTAATGATCCTTTAACAATGTATGCAAACGATTTATTAACAACACCGGTCAACTTAGCAGGATTACCAGGTATTTCTATTCCATGTGGATTAGCAGAAAATGGTCGACCAATCGGTTTACAATTAATTGGTAAACCATTTGATGAAAAAACGTTATATCGTATGGCATATCAATTTGAAACGCAATTCAATTTACATGATCATTATCAAAAATTATAAGGAGTGGCAGTAAATGCATTTTGAAACCGTTATTGGACTAGAAGTCCACGTAGAATTGAAAACTGATTCGAAAATGTTCTCTAGCGCACCTGTTGCATATGGTGCAGAGCCTAATACGAATACAACTGTAATTGATTTAGGTTACCCTGGAGTATTACCGACTGTGAACCGCCGTGCTGTAGACTGGTCTATGCGTGCAGCGATGGCTTTAAATATGGAAATTGCGACAGAGTCAAAATTTGACCGTAAAAACTACTTCTATCCAGATAATCCAAAAGCGTATCAAATTTCGCAACTTGATCAACCTATTGGTGAGCATGGATATATTGATATCGAAGTGAATGGTGAAACGAAACGTATCGGTATTACACGTCTTCACATGGAAGAAGATGCTGGGAAATCTACGCATAAAGATGGCTATTCTCTCGTTGACTTAAACCGACAAGGAACACCATTAGTTGAAATTGTATCAGAACCTGATATGCGCTCACCTGAAGAAGCTTATGCTTATTTAGAAAAATTACGCGCAATTATTCAATATACTGGCGTTTCAGACGGGAAAATGGAAGAAGGTTCACTCCGTTGTGATGCCAATATTTCATTACGTCCCTATGGTCAAAAAGAATTCGGTACAAAAGCTGAATTGAAAAACTTAAACTCATTTAATAATGTCAGAAAAGGTTTAGAATATGAGGTCAAACGCCAAGCAGAAGAATTGCTAAATGGTGGAGAAATTCTACAAGAGACACGCCGTTTTGATGAATCTACAGGGAAAACCATTTTAATGCGTGTTAAAGAAGCCTCAGATGATTATCGTTACTTCCCAGAGCCAGACATCGTTCCATTATATATCGATGAGGAATGGAAAGCGCGTGTCCGTCAAACTATTCCGGAATTACCAGATGCACGTAAAGAGAAATATGTAAAAGAGTACGGTCTCCCAGAATATGATGCCCATGTTTTAACTTTAACTAAAGAAATGTCTGACTTCTTTGAGGCTGCTGTCTCTGAAGGCGCAGATGTTAAGATGACATCGAACTGGTTAATGGGTGGCGTTAACGAATACTTGAACAAAAATCAAATCGAGCTACAAGACACAGGTTTAACGCCTGAAAACTTAGCAGGAATGATTAAGTTAATTGAAGATGGTACAATGAGCAGTAAAATTGCGAAGAAAGTTTTCCCTGAATTAGCGAAAAATGGTGGGGATGCGAAACAAATCATGAAAGACAAAGGGCTCGTACAAATTTCTGATGAAAGTGCCATTTTAGAATTTGTCCGTCAAGCCATTGAGCAAAACCCACAATCTGTAGAAGATTATAAAAATGGTAAGGGCAAAGCGATGGGCTTTTTAGTAGGTCAAATCATGAAACTTTCAAAAGGCCAAGCCAACCCTCAACTTGCGAATAAATTATTAAAAGAAGAATTAGACAAAGCCTAATTTATTATCGCTAATCCCGTATCAGTAATGATGGATTAGGACTAACATTGAGGGGGTGAGACATTTTTGTCACACCTCCTTCAATGTTATATTGAGATAATGATTTATGAATCCATTGAATGATGACGCGCAGTATTAGCATTTAGTTCATCTATTGAGAGATAGGTTGAGACAAGGTTAACCTCTGAATTAAACATGCGCATCAGAAGTAATACATAATGTAAATAACTTTTAATACGAGTCAAGTTCCTATAATATAAATGTGAGTATACAAAAATTGAGGGATCTATATGAGAAAACGTGCGAGAATTATTTATAATCCGACGTCTGGGAAAGAGTTGTTTAAAAAAGCATTACCAGATGTTTTAATCAAATTAGAACAAGCCGGTTATGAAACAAGTGCTTATGCAACGCAAAAAATTGGAGATGCGACAGAAGAGGCGGCCCGCGCCATTGATCGTAATTACGATCTTCTGATTGTGGCAGGCGGAGACGGGACACTCAATGAGGTGGTGAATGGGATTGCAGAAAAACCCAACCGTCCTAAACTCGGTCTGATTCCAATGGGGACGGTGAATGACTTTGGACGCGCACTCCATTTACCTAATGATATTATGGAAGCAGTGGATGTTATTATCCAAGGTAAAACTGTACAAGTCGACATTGGAAAAATGAATAGTCGGTATTTTATCAATTTAGCAGGTGGCGGTAAACCGACGGAAGTTTCATATGAAGCGCCAAGTAAACTCAAATCAATGATTGGATCATTTGCGTACTATGTCAAAGGATTTGAAATGTTGCCTCAAATGCATGCAGTAGATGTACGCATCGAATATGATGATCAAGTATTTGAAGGCGAAATCATGTTATTTTTATTAGGTTTAACGAACTCAATGGCAGGATTCGAAAAACTTGTTCCAGATGCTAAACTTGACGATGGGAACTTTACGTTGCTCATCGTTGAAAAATCAAATTTGGCTGAAATGGGCCATATTATGACTTTAGCTTCTCGAGGGGAACATATTCATCATCCTAAGGTACATTACTATAAGGCGCAATCTGTAAATATTTCATCTTATAGTGATATGGCATTAAATGTAGATGGAGAATATGGTGGCCAATTGCCTGCTAACTTTTTAAATTTAGTACGTCATATCGAAGTTTTTTCTCAATCACAAGAAGAAAATGACTTATTAATAGACAAACCAAAACAATCTGAATAATAGGGAGAAGATTAGCAACTCTATCTGAATTTGCTAATCGACTCCCTACAATTTTGAAAAATTTTAAGGCATGGAAAAGGGGGGATTTTAATGACAGTTGTTCAAAAAAATCAAGTATTAGAAGGCGAAGTCATGGACTTAACACATGAAGGGCATGGCGTCATCAAAGTAAACGCTTATCCTATTTTTGTTCCTCACGCTTTAATAGGGGAACGTATCCAATATAAAATTATAAAAGTAAAAAAGAATTTTGCCATTGGCAAATTAATTGAAATATATAAAGAGAGTGACGCACGTGAAGTACCTCCATGTGAGTATTATGCTAAATGTGGAGGATGTCAGCTTCAACATTTAAATTATACGGCGCAATTAGAAATGAAGCGAAATCAAGTAGTCAATCTCTTTCATCGAAAAGGCAAAATGCCAAACGTAGCTATAGAGAATACAGTGGGGATGGACAATCCTTGGTTTTATCGAAATAAATCACAAATCCCAGTTGGCGGCCAAACAGATCACGTTGAAATGGGCTATTATCGCCAACGAAGTCATGACATTATAAATATGGACAAGTGCTTAATTCAATATGAAGCACATAATGAAATCATGAATGCAGTACGTCAATTACTCAATCACTATCACATTCCTCCATATGATGAACGACAACAATCAGGACTCGTACGTCACATTGTGTTAAGAAAAGGCTTCTATACCAATGAAATCATGGTTGTTTTTGTGTTAAACGGGACATCACTGCCGCATCAAAAGGAGATTATTCAAAATTTAACAGGTGCATTTCCTCAAATTAAAAGTATAAAAATCAATATAAATCAAGCACATTCCAATGTTATTATGGGTAAACAAAGTAAAACTGTTTACGGTAACTCGACGATTAAGGATACACAAGGGGATTTAACATTTAAAATTAATGATCAATCTTTCTATCAAATTAATGTCCCTCAAACGCAAAAACTATACGATATTGCTGTAAGGGAGGCAGGATTAACTGGAAATGAGGTCGTCTTGGATGCCTATTGTGGAATAGGCACAATTGCGTTAGCGATGGCGCCAAACGCCCAACATGTCTATGGGGTTGAAGTCGTTCCTGAAGCCATTGAGGATGCAAAAACAAACGCCGAATTGAATGGATTACGCAATACCACATTTGTTGCCGGTGCAGCGGAGGACGTCATTTTAGAATGGCAAAAACAAGGGATTCAACCTGATGTTGTCACAGTAGATCCCCCAAGAAAAGGGTGTGATAGCACCTTTATTGAAACACTTAAACAATTGCAACCCCAAAAAATTGTTTACGTCTCGTGTAATCCGAGCACACAACTGAGAGATGTGCAGTTATTATTAGAGCACTACGAATTGGTTAAGGTTACACCCGTGGACATGTTCCCACATACAACACATGTTGAAACTGTCGCTTTGTTAAAACGTAAAGATATCTAATAAGGAGGGATAGGATGGATAAACAGCATGTTTTGATTCAAACGCGCATGGGGAAGGTGAAAGGCCTTGAAAATGCTAAAACACAAAAATTTCTAGGAATTCGCTACGCCTATGCGGCACGTTATGAAGCGCCGCAACCTTATCATTATGAAACAGAAGAAATAGACGCAACACAACATGCGCCGATTGCATGGCAAAGCCATTCTCAATTTGAATCTTTTTACTTAGGCACGGAGTATGATACGATTCAACAAACGGAATTTCCTCATTATTTATCCATCACTCGTCCAAAAGAAAAACAACAATTACTCCCTGTGATGGTTTGGATACACGGGGGCTCATTTGTTAATGGCAGTGGGGAAAATCCTGAATATGACCCATCACCGTTAGTGATACAAGAGAATGTGATTGTCGTTAATTTAAGTTATCGCCTCGGTGTGTTAGGTTTTTTACGTAATCAACAAGGTGAATTAGCCAATTTAGGACTACTAGATCAAATTGAAGCGTTAAAGTGGATTCAGTCTCATATAGAAGATTTTGGGGGAGACCCATCGAATATTACAATTTTCGGTCAATCTGCAGGGGGTGAATCTGTTCGTGCACTTATGCTCGCTGAAGGCACTGAACACTTATTCCATCGGGCGATTATTCAAAGTGCACCTCTTGGTTTAATGAAAGGGAGAGACCCGATGACACGTTATATGCTAGATCATCTTAAAAATTTAGCATTGGATGCAGATATTGCGCAAATAAAGGCACTACAAACTCAGCTTACATCACATAATAAGGGGAAAGGTTTAACTAAATTGATGCCTTTTGGGCCAAATTATGGGATTTATCCATTACCTAAAGAAAAAGAAATTCCACAAATACTCAAACAACGTGCGAAACACTATGATTTACTGATTGGTCACACGAAACGCGAGGTTAATGTATTTATTTACATGAATAACTTTTATCGCAAATTAAGTGAAATGCCTATATTCAAATGGTTCATTTCAGGTGTTGTTTATGGATTGACCCAAATCATTTATGCAAAGCCTTCTTATGCTTTTTATAAAGCATACAAGAAGAATAAAGGAAATGCCTATTTTTATCAATTTAATTGGCTAACCCGTGATTACTTTTTTGCTGCAGGGCATAGTTCGGAACTTGCATTATTATTTGATGTTGCGCCCTATATGAAATCACCGTTATATGCTCAATTGTCTGAAGAAAAGATTGTCTCGTCAGGTCAAACAATGAAAAAAGTATGGGGTGATTTTGCAAAAACAGGTACGATTCAAATCCCTACAAATAGTAATATACTGGACATTAAATCTTCCTCTCAGACTAAAAGATGATGCCTACGCACTACTTTAAATACTAAAAATTCGCTATAATAAAGCCAAGCCTTATGCGTAAGAGGGTGATTTTTTGTACACGTTAGATTTATTTGATAATTCGAAGGTGTTAAAACGCCTATTATTATCAGAATTTATTGTTTCACTTGTCTTCATCGTTTTGAGTTACAAGTGGTCTATGGCATTAACGGTGTTAAACGAAAAAAACATTTTTGCGAATGTTATCGTAGGTTTATGTGGTTTATGTATTTTAATTATTATTCATGAATGTTTACGTGCTATATTATTTAAATTATTATATAAATCCTCAAAACCAAAAATACAATTTAAATCGGGAATTCTAATTCAATATTTGCCAAATATTCAAATGAGTCGAATGACATTTACAACAATTATGCTGCTGCCAATTATTGTGATTAATATGTTGCTTTTTATCTCTTTTATTAATATGACGAATACATATATCATATTCGTGTTTGCTTTTCATATGGGTTATTCAACGCTAGCCTTATATCTCTCTTTTTTAGCCGTGAGTAACAAAAATGTGCAAACGATTGAAATGACTGATATTGGATTAACATTACGAAGTGATACGTCGAAATGAAACCGTTTTAACGAGGTCAACGGTAAATTAAAGGGACCTAGGCAAATGAATATACATGGAACCATAAAAAGGGGCTTGGACGAGACATGTTCAAGTCTCTTCTTATTGTCTAAAGTGATAATTTTTAAATGAAGTCATTTTGATCCTATACTCGAGTTAAATTCTCTATAATAATAAAAGAACTTCAATATAAAAGGGTTAAAAAGTGAAATGCCGAAGACGTTTAATAGAGTGGGAGGTGTTAAGATGCCAGAAAGACGTATTATTCATATCGATATGGATTTTTTCTTTGCGCAAGTGGAAGTGAGAGATCACCCGCATTTAAAAGGAAAACCTGTCATTGTGGGTGGAAAAGCGAGTGGTCGTGGGGTTGTATCGACAGCATCTTATGAAGCAAGAGCTTTTGGTGTTCGCTCGGCAATGCCAATGGCGCGCGCGCACCAACTTTGTCCTGACGGATTTTACATGCAGCCTCGATTTGAGGTTTATCGTGAAGTATCAAAACAAATTATGGAGATATTCAAAGGCTATACAGAGATAGTAGAACCATTATCTTTAGATGAAGCGTATCTTGACATTACTGATTTAGTGCGAGCGGATTTATCTGCATCACAAATCGCACAATTTATTCGACGTGATATCTTTAATAAGACACAACTCACTTCTAGTGCTGGGGTTTCTTATAATAAATTTTTAGCGAAATTAGCAAGTGGCATGAATAAACCAAACGGTATGACCGTAATTGACTATAATAATGTGCATGAAATATTGATGGACTTAGACATTGGCGATTTTCCTGGCGTAGGGAAAGCATCCAAAGAAAAAATGCATGCCAATCAAATTTATTCAGGCGCTGATTTATTCCAAAAAAGTGAACAAGAACTTGTCTTTTTATTTGGGAAAAAGGGTCACCAATTATATGAACGTGTGAGAGGGAGAGATCACCGTGAAGTGAAATCTGAGCGCATAAGAAAAAGTGTAGGTGCAGAGCGAACATTTAATACAGATACAAATGATGATGAAGAGATTTTAAAAAAGGTGGAAGCATTAAGTGAGATTCTTGAACGACGCTTAAATCAATTGAATCAATCTGCACGCACTGTAACCGTAAAAATTAAAACAGATGCATTTAAAAATACTTCAAAACAAAAAAGCTTACTGTCACCGATAAAAACAGCTGAGGAAATCTATCAGGTGGCCTATGATTTATATTATGAATTAAAAGAAGTAGATACACCCATCCGATTGATAGGTGTAACAGTCGGCGGTCTTGAAGATGCATTTTACCGCAATATGACAATTTATGACTTTTTATAGTAGATCTTTATCTTGTAAATTTTTCCCATAAATACGTAATACATTGTCGAGACTTGGATAATGTTTCAATAGGCGATACGTAATCATTGCACATGCCTTTGCGTCATTTAAAGCGTCGTGATGACCATGGAAATCTAAGTTGAAGTGTTCCATCATATGTTTAAGACCGTTTCTTTTTGAAGCGACAGTTTTTCTGGAAAGTTGACATGAACAAAAGTACGTTAAATTAGGTGTTTCAAATTGGTGGGCTTTTAAACTTGCATGCAAGACGGACATATCGAAGGCAGCGTTATGTGCGACCACAGGTAAGTCATTGATGAATTGGAGCATATAAGGATAGACGTAACTAAAATCCGGTGCTTCACGTACATCTTCTGGATGTATTCCGTGAACCTCAATATTTTTTGCAGAAAAATAATCATTAGGATTAACGAGCGTATAAAACGTTTCAGTGAGCTCATGGTCGACTACTTTGACCATACCGACCGAACAAACACTTGTCCGCTTATAATTCGCAGTTTCAAAATCAAGTGCAACATAGCTATTATGTGCCAACAAAACCCCTCAATTCTACTCTAAAATATGACATATCTTAGCATAAATAACGATAAAACGCCAACGACAGAACGTTGACGTTTTATCAGTTTTAAATTATTCTCCTTCGTTAAAAGAGCGACTTGCAAGTTCTTTTTCGTAAAGGTAAAGCGTATTACAATCATCACCGATACGTTTTAAATAATCGATATGTGTTTCAAACATAGACTCTTCTTCAACTTGTTCATCTAAGAACCAGTTTAAAAACGAAATCGTCGCATAATCTTTTTTATCATTTGCAATTTCTGATAAATGGTAAAAACGTTTTGTTACATCTTGTTCTTGTTTTAATCCATCTTCAAAAGTCTCTAAAATAGAATTGAATTCCACTTTAGGCGCTTGAATTGCAGAAAAAATAGCTTTTTCGCCACGGTCATTAATATAATCATAGATTTTCTTTCCGTGGAAACGTTCTTCTTTCGCTTGTTGAATGTAAAAATTTGCAAACCCTTCATAAGCATTGTGATCACAATAGGCAGCCATTGCCATATATGCATGTGCAGCAAAAAATTCATGATTCATTTGGTCATTTAAAGCTTCTAATAATTGTTTATCTAGCATAATATCCCTCCAAAGATGTCTTCGTCCTCTTTCATTTTACCCAATAGGATAAAAGTTATGCAATGAATAAAATTTGTGTTATGCTTTTGATTTTGTATTACTGTTGAGCATGGTATAATATTCTAAGCGAAAATTGAAGGAGAATTGTTATGAGACAATGGACAGCGATTCAGATGGCCAAACTCGCACGTAAAGCAAGTCGTGCAGTTGGTAAAAAGGGGACTGACTTGCCTGGTCAAGTGGCCCGAAAAATTGATCAAAATATTTTAAGAAAGTTAGCTGAAAAGGTGGATGAGGTTGTTTTAGTGAGTGGTACTAATGGAAAAACAACGACATCTAATCTGATTGGGCATACACTGAAAGCTAATCACATTCCAATTATTCATAATAATGAAGGGGCGAACATGGCTGCAGGGATTACTTCTGCATTCATCGTGCAATCTCGTCCGGAGACTAAAATGGCAATCATCGAAATCGATGAAGGTTCAATTCCGCGTGTATTGAAAGAAATGACACCTACGAAAATGGTGTTTACGAATTTCTTTCGTGATCAAATGGACCGCTTTGGAGAAATTGACATCATGGTGAATAATATTATTTCAGCCATTGAGAATAAAGGGATTGCATTAATTTTAAATACGGACGATCCTTTTGTAAGCCGTTTGAAAAAGGCAAGTGATCATGTCACTTATTATGGTATGGCTAAAAATGCTTATCCTTTTGAACAATCAACGATGAATGAAAGCCGTTATTGTCCAAACTGTGGAAAATTACTTAAATATGATTATATCCATTACAATCAATTAGGGCATTATTCTTGTGAATGTGGTTTTAATCGTATGTCTCCTAAATACGAAATTCAACATTTTGAAATAAACCCATTTTTAACACTTCAAACACCACAAGCGACATTCAATATGAAAATTGCCGGAGATTTTAACGCATACAATGCTTTGGCCGCATATGCTGTTTTAAGAGAATTAGGTTTAGACGACGAAAGTATTCGTAAAGGTTTTGAAACCTATACATCAGATAACGGACGTATGCAGTATTTTGAACGATCTCATAAAAAAGCACTCATAAATTTAGCTAAAAATCCAGCTGGAATGAATGCTTCTATATCAATGGGTGAAAAATTACAAGAGAGAAAAGTCTATTTAATGAGCTTGAATGATTTTGCGGCTGATGGGCGAGATACTTCTTGGATTTATGATGCGGACTTTGAAAAATTAGCAACCCAAGATATTGAAACGATTATCGTTACAGGCTCACGTGCTGAGGAGCTCCAATTACGATTGAAACTTGCAGAAATCAATGTTCCAATTATTTTAGAAAAAGATATTTATAAAGCGACGGCACGCTCTATGGATTTTGATAGCTTTACAGTCGCAATCCCTAACTATACCTCTTTAACCCCTATGTTGGATCAATTAGTCCGTTCGTTTAAGGAGGAGAAATAAATGTATGAATTAACCGTTTTCCATTTTATGCCAGACAAACTAAATCTTTATAGTGACATCGGTAATATCATGGCTTTAAAATACCGCGCCAAACAGCGTCAAATTCAGTTAAACGTAGTAGATATCAATGAAACTGAAGGCATTGATTTATCTAAAGCGGATATCTTCTTTATCGGTGGGGGTAGTGACCGTGAGCAATCCTTGGCCACTAAAGAGTTAGCTAAAATTAAAACTGAACTTAAAGCAGCCATTGAAGAAGGTTTGCCAGGGTTAACCATTTGCGGAGGATATCAATTTTTGGGTGAAAAATATATTACACCTGATGGTGAAACTTTAGAAGGATTAAATATCTTAGACTTTTACACCGAATCTCAAACGGAGCGCTTAACTGGTGATGTCGTTATAGAAAGTGAAACATTTGGAACTATCGTTGGTTTTGAAAATCACGGGGGGCGCACTTATCATAATTATGACACACTGGGTCACGTCACTTATGGTTATGGTAATAACGCGACCGATCGAAAAGAAGGGATTCATTATAAGAATTTACTAGGGACGTACCTTCATGGTCCGGTATTACCAAAAAATCATGAAATGACAGATTACTTATTAGAAGCGGCAGCCAAACGTAAGGGCATCCCATTTGAACCGAAATATCTTGATAACACAGAAGAAGAACTAGCAAAACAAGTCTTGATTGATCGTGCCCGTAAAAATGAGCAAAAATAAACCTAAAGAATTGGGCAAAGAAGTATTGTCCAATTCTTTAGGTTTTTTTTCGTATTTTTTTAAACCTTAAAAGTAAGATTCGATAAATCAACAAAATTTCGTAAATGGTATGACTTTTAACTTGATTGATATCAAATTCATTTAAGCCTTTTACAGAGTTTTTAAGTGTTGTCGCCGCTTTACGTTCAGGCTCAAATAAGCCTTTTATTGTAATCTGACTAATTTTTTGCGTAATCGCAATAATAGCTCTTTTTTCTTCATCGTTAAAAATTATAAAATCATCTTCTGGTAAATAGATAATATTGGATAAATGTGTAATGAGTAGCCGGTTTTCATGCGCACGGTTTGTGAATTTTCTTATTCTTAACCACTCGTCTGAGCGATTTTTTGATTTGTGGTATTTGAGTTCATCTCTTTGATAACCTAATAATTCTTCTATACGTGCATTATTAAGATGTAATTTTTCAACATCGTGATCACTTTTTTCAGAATGAAATTGCCCAATTAATAGTTCTTTCATTCTTTGTGTAAATAAACGATATATTTCCTTTTCAGTCTGATCAATAAGTGTATCGATTTGTGTATAATATTTAGGTGGTAAAACAATAAAATTAACTAATCCCGCAGTGCCTAAACCTATAATAGCAGTGAGTAAGCGTGAGAAAAAATTAAAAACATAATCTTGATGAATATCGGGTATCATTGCAAGTGCAGTCAGTGTCGCTACAGTAATACCCACGTGTAAATTGAAATGTATACATAATAAAATCGTGAGGGTAGCTGTCAGCCCATATGTAAAAGCAGAATTATCGCCGAAAATATAAGTACATACCACAGCGATAAAGGCGCCCATCACAGTGGCGGGTAAACGTTTGTATCCTTTAGTAATCGAAGCTTTGACAGTGGGTTCAATTGTAACAACGGCGGATAATATCGCAAAAATTGGATTTAAATCTAACCACAAACAAAACAACGCCGTTAAAAAAGCAGCAAGGCCTGTTTTGATTGTTCTTGCACCGATGAGGTTTTTGAGGCGTATTGCGTTCATCTTTTCATGCTCCCGTTTAAAAAGTTAGTTTAAGTATACCAAATTATCAGGATTTGAAGAACCGGGTTTTTTAAGGGGAATTAGAAATTGAGGTAAGCGTTATAACTATGTCTTTATAGAAAATACGGTGAATAATATATCTAAAATAATTTCTCGAGAGGTGTCACGTTGAAATAGGTGTAATAGATGGACTAAATTTTCATTTTCGAAACGTCTTAAAAAAATGATAAAATAGGAAAAAGCGATGTTTAAGGATATCACAATGGAAATAATTAAAATTAATGATATAGTAAAGTAGAATAAGAATTTTTAAAAAGGAACGGGATTAATCATGATTGTAAAAACAGATGAAGAATTACAAGCACTAAAAGAAATTGGAGCCATTTGTGCCAAAGTGAGGGACACAATGGTAAAAGCAACGGTACCAGGGATTACAACTAAAGAATTAGACCATATCGCCAAAGAGATGTTTGAAGCTGAGGGCGCAATTTCTGCTCCGATACATGATGAAAATTTTCCAGGTCAAACATGTATTAGTGTCAATGAGGAAGTGGCTCATGGTATTCCTGGAAAACGTGTAATAAAAGAAGGCGATTTAGTTAATATTGATGTCTCAGCGTTAAAAAATGGTTATTATGCAGATACGGGGATTTCATTTGTGGTTGGCGAAACTGATGAACCCATGAAACAAAAAGTTTGTGATGCGGCTCAAGAAGCTTTTGATGCAGCAATGACAAAAATAAAACCTGGGGCAAAATTAAGTCAAATCGGAAAAGCCGTTCATGCGACTGCGCGTAAAAATGATTTGAAAGTCATTAAAAACCTGACTGGACACGGGGTAGGTCAATCTTTACATGAAGCACCCGCACATATAATGAATTATTTTGAACCTCAAGATAAAACATTACTCAAAGAAGGTATGGTATTAGCAGTAGAACCATTTATTTCATCAAATGCGTCTTTTGTGACAGAAGGTAAAAATGAATGGGCATTTGAAACAAAAGATAAAAGTTATGTCGCACAAATAGAACACACGGTCATTGTGACTAAAGATGGGCCATTATTAACGACAAAAAGCACATTAGAATAACGTTCGGACTTAAGTCTTAATAAAAGATGGTTCCATAGCCTATTATAAACGGCATGGAACCATTTTATAATAGAATCGAAATATGAGGTGATTCTATGTTAAGACAAGTCCAACAATATCTAGAACGTTTTTTTAATCGCTTATATGTTTATGAAATGAGCGATTGTTTAGCAATGTTATCAACAAAAATTAGAAATATTGATGAGACGATATTGTATACTCAACAAAAAAAGACACAATTACAATTGTTAATTGACAGAGAGACCGTCGCATTAGAAAATAAATATATCGATTTATTAGACGCACAACATATGAGATGTCCAGAAAAAATTCATGGTAAAGAAATCACAAAAATGAAAGTGAAGTTAAACGAAATCGAGTCTGAGTATGCACGATTAGAACGGTATTTAACTCAATTGAACGCGGAAAAAAAAGAAAAGCAACAAGAGTGTGATTTATTATTAACATTAAAACTTGCATACTAGAAAGGTGGAAATATGACACAAAAATATATTTCGACTGAGCTCTTAATCATTTTTACAGCTCTAATGATTATCGCCAATTTTTATTACATCTTTTTTGAGAAAATTGGTTTTTTGTTTGTGTTGTTATTAGGAAGTATTTTAATGTATGTGGGTTACATTTACTTCCACAAAGTGAGAGGGCTCTTATGTTTTTGGATTGGAACATTAATGGTGTTATTTACTTTATTATCTAATAAATACACACTTGTGATTTTATTTATTTTTATGATCATCGTAGCGGTACGTTACATCGTTTATAAACGTAAACCGTTAAAAGTGACAACATCTGAGGCAGTAGAAGCCTCTCCTTCATTTATTAAACAAAAGTGGTTCGGAGAACAGAAAACACCTGTGTATGTCTACAAATGGGAAGATTTGCAAATTCAGCATGGGATGGGCGATGTCTATATTGATATGACGAAAGCAGCTAACTTAAAATCACAAAACAACATAGTGATTAGACATATTGTTGGCAAAGTACAAGTCGTCGTCCCATTAAATTACAATGTAAAGCTAAATGTTGCTGCTTTTTATGGGAATATCAATTTTGAGGAGCAACGTTTAAAGTTAGAAAACAACAACGTCACATTAGAATCATCAGAAAAATCAGATCGATATACAGTAAATATCTTCGTTTCCACGTTTATTGGTGATGTTGAGGTGGTTTATCGATGAATCAATATGTACGATCAATCGGTTCAATGCTGATTTTAGTGTATAGTCTCTTTACCGCTTTTTTCTTTATTGATAATGTCTTCACAAATATCATCTTTTTTCAAGGAATGTTTTACACACAAATTTTTGGAGTTCCTGTTTTCTTGTTTTTAAATTTAATAGCCATTTTTTTATGTATAATCGTTGGGAGTGTGCTCGCTTATAAAAATAACCAACAAAATGATTGGTTGAAAGCGCAAATTGAACGCTCAATTGAAGGTGAGACGGTAGGCGTAAATGACCAACAAATTGAACTTTATCACGAAACATTAGAATTATATGAAGCACTTGTGCCGCTTAATCAAGAACTTCACCGTATGCGCATTAAAACACAAAATTTAACGAACGAATCGTATAACATGAATGATTCAAAAGTTCAGAAAATCATTGAAGATGAGCGGCACCGGTTGGCGCGTGAATTGCATGATAGTGTCTCTCAACAGCTATTTGCGGCAAGTATGATGTTATCAGCAATAAAGGAAACACCACTTGAGCCTCCACTGAGCCAACAAATACCCACTTTAGAGAAAATGGTACAGGATTCGCAATTAGAAATGCGCGCATTACTTTTGCATCTGAGACCGATTGGCTTAAAAGATCGTTCTTTAGGTGAAGGGATACAGTCTTTGGTATCAGATTTACAACGTAAAGTGCCATTAAATGTAGTTCAAGATATTGGGGAATTTGACGTTCCCAAAGGGATGGAAGATCACCTTTTCAGAATTACACAAGAGGCAATTTCAAATACCCTACGTCATTCTAAAGGCACAGAGGTGACTGTTGAATTACTTCAGCGTGACGATTACATACTCCTACGTATACAAGATGACGGTATAGGGTTTAACGTTGATGATAAGATGGAACAAAGTTATGGTTTGAAGAATATGCGTGAACGTGCGATGGAAATCGGTGCGACGTTCCATATCGTATCGTTACCAGATTCAGGTACACGTATTGAAGTGAAAGCACCGTTAGATAAGGAGGGGCATAATGACAATTAAAGTTTTATTTGTAGATGACCACGAAATGGTAAGAATTGGTATCTCAAGTTATTTATCTACGCAGCCAGATATTGAAGTTGTTGGGGAAGGGGCTTCGGGTAAAGAAGCCATCGAAAAAGCGCATGCATTAAAACCTGATTTAATTTTAATGGATTTAGTGATGACGGATATGGACGGAGTAGAGGCGACGACGCAAATTAAGAAAGATTTACCTAAAATCAAAGTCGTGATGCTTACAAGTTATATTGAGGATAAAGAAGTCTACCGTGCATTAGATGCAGGTGTAGACAGTTATATTTTAAAAACAACAAGCGCCAGCGACATTGCCGAAGCCATTCGCAAAACATCTAAAGGGGAATCTGTCTTTGAAGCAGAAGTACTCGTTAAAATGAGGAATCGTATGCGACAACGTGCAGAACTTTACGAGCTTTTAACCGAAAGAGAAATGGAAATTTTATTATTAATTTCAAAAGGCTATTCTAATCAAGAAATTGCGAGCGCTTCACATATAACGATTAAAACCGTTAAAACACATGTTAGTAACATTTTAAGTAAACTTGAAGTTCAAGACCGTACACAAGCAGTGATATATGCTTTCCAACATGGGCTCATAGAATAATGAACGACAAAAAAGCACTTACGTTCCAAATTAATAGATGAGGCACTATAATGTTTCCTCAAAATGCAATAGCCATCAAAATTTATCTTTAAGTAAATTTTGATGGCTATTTTGATACAGCTTTAGTCACTCATCTTACGACAAAAATAGTTTCTAAAGTGTGAGAGGGAAACTTTAATCGTTTCCCTAACTCTGTTTTGTCATTATTTTTTAATTTGTTGATACCCATCTTGCACGAGTTCTAATTCACCTGTATGAGGATCGATAACGAGTCCGTGAACAGGGACTTTACGATCAAATAACGGATGGTCATATATCATTTGAATATTTTGACGAACATTTTCATAAACATCATCAAAGCCTTTTAAGAAATTAGGAACATCAATTCCAGAATGACCTAAAATATCAAAGACTTGACTGTTAACCCCACGTGATTTCATGGTTTCAATGACATCATCGACATTTAGGTTACCCATACCACAATCTTTATGGCCCATGATAATAACTTCCTCAGCACCAAGCGCATAGATACCTACAATGAGACTACGCATTGTCGAACCATAAGGATGTGTGATCGTAGCACCAGCATTTTTGACGACTTTCAAATCGCCATTATTGAACCCTAGAGCTTTCGTAGATAAATCTTGAAGGCGTGTATCCATACACGTCAAGAGTACGGCTTTTTTAGAAGGCTTTTTACTTGTTTCATAAGCTTCATATTCCTTATTTTCAACGAAGGATTTGTTAAACTCTAGAATATTTTCTAATAATGTCATGATTTTGTTCCTCCATCATCTAAGCTATTCAAGAGAACGGCTTTATTTTTTTGTTTTGATATGATGAGATTTTCCATCATTTGTACGTTTTTCTGTTTTAGAACCTTCATATTGGTGATGGTTTTGATAATCAAAAGTGTTATTTTGGTTTTTAGCATCTTTGCGAGGTGCTTTTTCATTACCCATATTGTTATAGGCATCTGCTAAATCTTCTTCACCACGTTCATCCATTTCGTCATAAGTGATTTCTTCAGGTGTTTTACCTTTAGACACTTTACGGTGATGGAAGATAGCGTTAACTTCAGCCCCTAAAATAAGAATAAATCCAGTGATGTATAACCATAGCATTAATACGATGACACCACCGATACTACCATATGTTTTAGAGTAGTTACCAAAGTTTGAAACATAGAATCCAAAAGCAAGTGTTCCTAAAATCCAAACAATTGTCGCAACGAGGGCACCTGGAATGACTGATTTTAATTTTATTTTTACATTAGGTGCCATTATATACAATAGAGTAAAGACAATAAAAATCGCGAGGACCGGTAGAACAGTACGTAGTAAACCAAACACCCATCTCACAGCGCTATCCAATCCTAGTGGACCAAATAAAATATTTCCAATTTGTTCGCCGAACGTAAAAAGCACTAACGTAATAGGCATTGTGATACCGATAAGCAATGTAAAGAAAATCGCCATGGCTTTTGATACAAAGAAATTACGACTATCTTCAACGTCATAGGCCACGTTAAATGAGTTCATTAAAGCTGTCATACCGTTAGACGCTGTCCAAAGTGCTAAAATCAAACCGAAAGATAGGATGCCACCATTCGCATTACTCATCACATCAGTCAATATATTTGTGATGATAGATGAGGCTTGTGCAGGTGCATTGGATTCGATTTGGTCAATAATCGATTTTTGATCAATATTAAATAGCGGTATAAGCGATAAAATAAAGATAAGCATTGGGAAAAGTGATAGCATAAAATAATAGGCGAGTTGTGCCGCTAAGCCAGAGGCATCGTCTTTACCAATGCGATAAATTAAATATGAGAAAAAATTAGGTCGGTCTGTGTATTTTACCGGCTTATTTATACGCGAAACAAAGAAAGTTTGGTTATCTTTTTTTGCTTCTTTAGATTGAAATGGTTGTGGCTTCACAAAGTGGTGTTCTTCATGAATATCTCCTTTGGCGTCACCTTGACGATTTGGATTTGGTTCACTTTCTTTTTGATGTGAATCATCTTTTTGGAAATTATCTTTTGCTTTATCAATAATTCCGGATGATTTATGTTTATTATCCATATTGTAGCTCCCCTAATATTTAGTATAAAAAAAGCAATCTCAATAGGGGAGAAAGTTAAGTTACTTTCATTTTCTCCCGTCGAAATTGCTTTAAAATGTTCAATTTCTTACTTCTTATTGACTCATTAACGGTTATTTTTACGTTGTTGGAAAGTTTCTTTAGCATCACGTAAAGAACGTTCTAATTCTGGGTTGTTACGACGAATTTCTTCAATTGTGTTTTTCCAATATTTAAATTCATCAGTGAGTTGAGATACTTTTGAACCTTGTCCAGATGTTTGACCTGATTTAATGTTTTGAACTTGGTTCTTTACAGATGAACGCGTGTTTTTGTCGATAAGTGCCACAGCACCTCCAACGACTGCTCCGATTAAAACGCCTGGAATTAATTTGTTTTGCATAGTGTTACCCCTTTCTTATATCCTTTAAGATGTAGTCGATAAGGTTATCGCATGATGATTGTATCATGTCAAAAACCCCTTCGAAATTGTTTGTATAATATGGGTCCGGAACATCCGTCTCCTCCATATCGCTAAAATCAAGCAACTTAAATAGTTGACCTTTAAGTTGTGGATTGATTTGTCTTATATTATCCACATTACTTTGATCCATTGCAATAATATAATCAAAATCGTCATTTTCTGTAAACAACTCACTCTTCATATTATCGAATGGAATTTGGTGTTCATTTAAAATATTTTGTGTCCCTTCGTGAGGGGGTTCGCCTAAATTCCAGCGACCTGTGCCTCTCGAATAAACTTCTATACCGTCGATTTCACGTTCTTGAAGGCGTTGACGCATAATTGCTTCAGCCATCGGGGAACGACAGATATTGCCGAGACATACAAAAGCGACTGTTGTCATGTTGAAACCTCCATGTCTTAGTTTATATGCCCATTTTATCCTTTTTTTAAACAACCCTGAAGTGTTTTTGACAAAAATTTTTCAAAATTTGTATGACTTTGCTAGAATATAAGAAATGAAAGGATGAAGAACATGTCAAAAAATATAGAAACAATGATTACAGAAATTAGAGACCAACTTAATTTAGTCAACCCAGGACTTATTGATCCTGAACATTTTAGCGAAAACCAATTTGAAGAAATCCAAGAAATACATGAATTTGTGATGTCTAAAAATGATTTCACTCCAAGTGAAATGAACGGTATTACCGAAGCTTTAGGAGCATTAAGACAAACAAAGTAAACGAGTTCACAATTAAAGGGGAGAATGAGAGTGTCATTAAATGAAAAACTGCAACAGTATGCGAAATTACTTGTCACTGTAGGTTTAAATGTTCAAAAAGGCCAACCAGTATTTATTCGTTCTACAGTTGAAGCCGTTGAATTTACGCGTCTTATTGTCAAAGAGGCATATCGCCTTGGAGCATCAGATGTACGTGTCAAATATGCTGATCCAGAATTGACACGTCTAAGCTATGAACATGAGGATGTCACATTTTTCAACCAAGAAATAAAACCTTATGAGGTAGACGAACGTATGGACTACGTTGAACGAGGTGCTTGTAGTTTAGCATTAATCACTGAAGATCCGGACTTATTAAATGGTATCGACAATGATAAACTTAAAGCTGCACAAACCCAACGTAGTAAAGCTTTTAAACCTTATATGATTGCGTCACAAAAAAATGAATTTCCATGGTTAGTTGCAAGCTATCCGTCTAAAGCTTGGGCACAGCGTGTCTATCCAGAATTAGAGGCTGAAGCTGCATTTGAAAAGTTTTTAGAGGATGTCTTAGAAATTGTACGTGTTGACGGCAATGACCCTATCGAAAACTGGAAAAAACATACCGCATTACTTAAAGAAAAGGCGGATATGCTCAATCAAAAAGCTTACACAGCCCTACATTATAAATCGAAAGGTACAGATTTACATATTGGTTTACCTCAAGGTCATATTTGGGAGGATGCGACAAGTTATACACCCAATGGCCAAGCGTTTGTAGCAAATATTCCAACTGAAGAGGTATTTACTGCACCTGAAGCCAACCGTGTTGAGGGATATGTAACAAATAAATTACCATTAAGTTATAATGGAACAATTATTGATGGATTTAAATTAACTTTTAAAAATGGAGAAGTTGTAGATTTTCATGCAGAGAAAGGGGAAGCTGTTTTAAAATCGCTATTAGAAACCGACGCTGGGGCAAGACGTTTAGGAGAAGTTGCCCTCGTACCATTTGACTCCCCAATTTCTAATAGAAAAACTATCTTCTATAATACATTATTTGATGAAAATGCTTCTTGTCATCTTGCCTTAGGTGCAGCTTATGCATTTAATTTAAAAGGGGGCACACAGATGTCAGAAGATGAATTAAAAAATCATGGATTAAATGATTCACTGACACACGTAGATTTTATGATTGGTAGTGAAGATTTAACGATTTATGGGGTAACCGAAAATGGCGAAGAAGAACTTTTATTTGAAAACGGAAATTGGGCTTAAGTGAATAGGAGTGTTAAAATGACCAAAAAAAGAAAAGCAATGAAAGACGCTAAAACATTTAAGTCTCGACAAGTATTTCCGCAGGATACTAATCATTTAAATACGCTATTCGGAGGTACTATGATGGCGAATATTGATGAAGTTGCTGCGATATGTGCTTGTAAGCATTCAAATACACAAGTCGTGACTGCCTCTACAGATTCCGTAGATTTCATTCGCCCAATTAAAAATGGGGATATTATGAACTATGTTGCAATGGTCACGTATTCTGGGAAATCTTCAATGGAAATCTGTGTTCAAATATATATAGAAGACGTCTATAATAACGAAGAACATCTAGCTGCTTTAAGTTTCTTAACATTTGTCGCTTTAAACGATGAAGGAAAACCAACGGAAGTTCCAGAAGTCTATCCAGAGTCTGAAATTGAAAAATGGTTTCATGAAAATGCAGAAGTACGCGTGAAGCGTCGTAAAGAACGTCGAAATGAGAGTAAACATACGCTTGCTTTTTTAGAAAATATTAAAGCACAGCGTGAAGAAGGATAAAAAATAACGCTAAGGGTTAGAAATCGCACATTTTGACTGCTTCTAACCTCTTAGCGTTTTTTTCTATTTATTGAAATAGGGAATGCATCCGTTGCTCTTTAGATTTAAAATCAACATCAGGATAGTACATATTTTTGACTAAGACATTGGGACCTAAGCATTTCACAGAAGGGCAGTGACAATTAAGAGATTGCGCTAAAGGTGTTTTTAGCCATTTTTGAAAAACTTCATTCAGATTGTCCGTTTGAATATTAGAAATTGTGCCCGTTTCATCCCCAAAATCGGTGACAATGACATTACCAGTGAAAACATTTACATTTAAACGGCTTCGTCCATCTGGATCATTTCTAAGTGAAACGTTGGGTGTAGATACTAAACGTTGTCGAAGTTGTTGATCCGTTTCATCTTTAATACATGGAAATATCGGTAGTGTCCCAAAGAGCATCCATGTATGAGGATCCCGTATATCTAAAAGATGATGTATAGTTGATTTAATCTCAGCTAAAGGTAAAACTTCGAGCTGACTCGCAAAATCAGAAGGATACATCGGATGAATTTCATGACGGCGACATTTCATATCATGTACGACTTCTTGATGTATTTTTTCAAGGTACGGTTGCGTACTCTTATTTAACATGGTTTCAGCTGAAACAAACATCCCTTGTTCACTTAAAGTGCGTGAATTCGAAATCATTTGTTCATATAATCTTTCACGGGCTTTTAAGGGTGGTTTTTTATCCATTGCGCCAAAGCCAACTTCTGTAAAGGTATCGATTGTTCCCCAGTTATGAGAGATGTGCATGACATCAATATATTCTGCAATTTCTAAATAACGATCTAATGGCAGTGTTAAATTAGAATTCATTTGAACATATATGCCTCTGTCATAAGCATATTTGAGTAAAGGTTTTACTACTTCACGAATCGATTTTTTCGAAAACATAGGCTCTCCACCTGTAATAGAGAGTGTTCTAAGGTGAGGAACTTCATCTAATCGTTGCGTAATTAATGTCATCGGTAGAGGCACAGGATCAGTGGTTTGAAGTGTATATCCTACAGCACAATGACTACAACGCATATTACATAAGTTCGTCGTAGTAAATTCAATATTACTCAGTGTCAATTCCCCATGTTCTGTTATATCGTTGTAAGCTTCCCAAGGATCATTGTGTATAGAAATAGGTTTTTTTGTCGTGTGAATCATTATAAGACTCCTCTATATCTAGGTTTGATTTGATATTTATCATTGAGGAATATCAAAATCGTGTTATGATAACAGTGATAAATGCAATTATAAAGGAGAATGGATACTTATGGAAGAGCCTCGTACAATGAATCAAGTAAAAGAACGTTTAACCCAATTTTTAGAAGACATCGAACAGGTGAATCCAGATGACGTGGATATTAAAGACGTGGATGAGTGGATTGCACTTTTAGATCAACTTGAAACAAAAGTGAACCAATTGCGTCAGTAAGTTTTTTGTTTGAATGTTATCTTTTGGGGTTATACAATAATTAGACATTCATTAAAGAAAGGTGATATTCATGGCAAAAAAAATAGCTGTACTTTTAGCTGACGAATTTGAAGATATTGAATTAACAAGTCCTAAAGAAGCGCTTGAAAACGCTGGACATGAAGTTGTTATTATTGGCGCAGAAGCTAATTCAGAAATCGTCGGTAAACATGGTGAAAAAGCAAAAGCTGATGTAGGTATTGCTGATGCTAAACCAGAAGATTATGATGGTTTACTTTTACCAGGTGGATTCTCTCCTGACCATTTACGTGGAGATGAAGAAGGCCGCTTCGGAACATTTGCAAAATATTTCTTAAAAGAAAACTTACCAACTTTTGCAATCTGTCATGGTCCACAAATCTTAATCGATACAGACGAATTAAAAGGTCGTACTTTAACAGCTGTGCTTAACGTACGTAAAGACTTAAGCAACGCAGGAGCTACTGTTAAAGATGAATCAGTCGTTGTAGATAAAAACATCGTTACAAGTCGAATTCCAGATGACTTAGATGACTTTAATAGAGAAATCACAAATTTATTAAATCAATAATAGATTTAAGCTGCCAGCAAAGTAGAAACCTTTGTTGGCAGCTTTTTTGTCTGTTTTTAAGGTAGTGTTTTATTAGAAATTTGCGCATAAATAAAAATATAGCGATAATGAAGTTGAAAGAAATCCTAAATTATAAAGGATAAAAATGTATCAACTTACCACGAATACATAACGAAACAAAAAAAGGGTCTGAAATGCCTATTTGATGCATTTCAGACCTCATTTTTATAAGAAACGTTTAATTGCTGTAGAAAGGGAAGGCATTTCTTTAAAAACAAATTTACCTTCTTCAGTTAAACTACGATATGCGAATTTAGCATAATTTTTTGCTTCTTCAGGAACGATTTGACCTGGAAGCGGCGCTGCATTAACATCCACATAAACATTAACGATGGTTGGTTTATGTTGTTGAACAGCTGTTTGCACAATCGCATCAATATCTTTAGCGTCTTTTAGTGTATAGCCTACACCACCACAAATTTCAGCATATTTCGCAAAATCCATATCACTGAAATCTATACCGTATTCTAACTCACCAGCAGCTTGTTGTTCGTATTTAATAAAGGATAATTCTTGGTTATTTAAAACAAAAATCACCATAGGCATATTGTATTGAACTGCTGTCGCAAAATCTTGCATTACCATTTCGAACGCACCATCACCAGAAATAGCAATCACTTGTCGGCCTGGGTAGGCAATTTTAGAAGCGATAGCTGTAGGTAATGCACATCCCATCGTACCGAGCCAACTAGAAATGACGAATTTATTATGGATTCCCAAATTTAAATAACGTGTTGACCAAACAGTAGACGTTCCGACGTCAGCAGCAATGACGGTATCCTCATGAATCACTTTATTAATCGCGTCCATTAAACGTTCTGGGCGAATCGGCTCAGATTCATTTCTTTTATCTTCTTCCATCCATTGATCCCATGTTTCTTTTCGTTTTAACATGTCATCTAGGAAATCACGTTGTGTGACAGGATGAATCGCTTCAGTTAATGCATGTAAGCTCTTTTTACTGTCTCCAATAACCGGTGCATCAATGTTAAAACGATGACCAATGGCATGTTGATCTACATCGATTTGAATGGCTGGTATGTCTTTATGAGGTAGATAATCTGTGTAAGGATAATTTGTGCCGACTAATATTAATAAGTCTGCATTTTGCATCGCATGATAGGAAGGCTTTGTACCGATTTTTCCGATATTTCCTAATAAATAAGGATGATCATATGGAACTACGGTTTTAGCTGGTAACGTCACCATTGTTGGAATTTTTGCTTTTTCAATCAGTGCTTTGACTTCATCTTGCGCATGTTGTGCGCCTACACCCACTAAAATAACGGGTTTTTTGCTTTGGTTGAGTAACTCAGCAGCTTTTGTAATCTCTGAAGTAGGGGCGTCTGGAAGCTGTGGTTGGAATGGGGCAACTTGACTAGGGAGTTGGACATCAACTTTTTGGTTTAAAATATTGTTAGGCAGTGTTAACACAGCAACCCCTTTTTGGGCATATGCCGTACGGATAGCTTCATCAACAATATCAAAAATACGAGAAGCATCACTGTCTTTTAACTGATAATTGTAAACTGCGACATCTTCAAATAATTTTGGTAAATCGACTTCTTGAAAGGCTTTAGTCCCTAATTTATCACTATTGGTTTGACCAGATAAAATCAGTTGAGGCACGTTGTCCATTTTAGCATCATACATACCGTTCAATAAATGAATCGCACCAGGACCACCGATTCCTAAAGCTACACCAATTTTTCCTGTTAATTTTGTATATGCTGCAGCTGAAAGGCTGGCTACTTCTTCATGACGTACGTGTACAAATTTGATACGTTGCTCTGCAGATTTTAAGCCATCTACAACAGCATCTATAGAATCACCAGGAATACCATAAACATGATCAATATCCCAGGCTTCTAATGCCTTGATTAGCGCCATATTTGCTTTCATTTTTGTCATATTATTACTCTTCCTTCCTTTAAATAATATCCTAAAGTTTATACCCCATATTCTAACATTCATGCACTCATGCTAGGGACTGATTTTGTTCAAAATGTATAGATTAATTTTGTGTGACTTGATACACTCACAATAAGATAGTAATTTTGAGAAAGTAGGTCCCATTTATGAAAAGAACCGACCGAATAAAAAAACAGTATACTGAACCTCCTTCTAATGAACCCTATTATAATACGTATTATCAACCTGTAGGGCATCCGCCAAGAAAACAACGGTCACGTAAAATATTTCGACTAGTCATTATGATTGCTATTATTATACTTGCATTGTTTATTGGAGGCATGTATATCTTATCGCAAAGAGCGAATGTCTCAGATTTATCGAGTATTGAACAAAAAGCAACGTATGTGGATGCTTCACAGATGCCAGATTATACGAAAGGGGCATTCATTGCTTTAGAGGATCGAAGGTTTTATAGTCACAATGGTGTAGATTATAGAGGGAGTTTAAGAGCGATATTCGCTTCACTCAAAGATCGTGATCGTCTTCAAGGAGGAAGTACGATTACCCAACAACTGGTGAAAAACTACTATTACGATAATCAACAAACCATTACTCGAAAACTAAAAGAAATGTTTGTTGCAAAACGCGTCGAGCAAGATTATGATAAAGAAAAAATATTAAGTTATTATATGAATAACATATATTTTGGAGACAATAACTATACGATAGAGTCTGCGGCTAATTATTATTTCGGGGCAACAACAAACAAAAATAACCAGAGTTTACCACAAATTACCGTATTACAAAGTGCCATGTTAGCTAGTAAAGTCAACGCACCTTCAGTATATGATGTTCACAACATGTCAGCTTCCTTCATCAACAGAACTAAAATGACGTTAGAAAAAATGAAGCAAGAAGGTTATATTAATGAAGGTCAGTATACTGAAGCATTACAACAACTTGGTGGATAAGGACAAAGTATGGCATAATATAGAAAAAGGAAACTGGGAGGAGTCGAATAGACCTTCCAGTTTTTTATGTGAGCGGGGTGAAAATATGCGTAAAATTACGAAAATAGAAGTTCAAAAAAATAATGCAACAAGATTCAATATTTACGTGGATGACCAATTTGAAACTGGTGTATCAGATGATACATTAGTGAAATTAAATTTAAAAAAAGGTGATGACATTTCATCTCAATTTTTAGAAGAAATTAAACAACAAGAATATCAACAACAAGCGATTCAGCAAGCTTTGAATTATCTGTCTTATCGAAAAAGAAGTAGTAAGGAAATTGAACGATATCTATCCAAACAAAATTTTCCTGAAGATGTGATTGCTAACGCGATTCATTTTTGTAAAGCACAGAATCTAATCAACCATGAAGATTACGCAGAAAGTTTGAAAAATACAATGATTCTTACCACTGATAAAGGGCCGGAAATATTCAAACAAAAATTAATTGAAGCAGGGATTGAAGCGCCTTTAATTCAAAAGTATGTCGCCCGTTACGAGGAAGAACAGCCTTTTGACGCAATATTAAAAGTTGCTACAAAACTAAAAGAGAAAAAGAAAGGTCCTTCGCAAAAAGTGCAACAAAAAGTCCATCAAGGATTGTTACAAAAAGGATACACCTCTGATAATATCCAAGCGGTATTATCGGAATTAGATTTTACTGAAGATGCAGCGGGGATTGACAATTTATTGCAACAGGATTTAGAGAAAGTCTATAATAAATATATCAAAAAGTATGAGGGCTATCAGCTTAAAATGAAAACAATAGAAGCATTGGCTCGAAAAGGTTATCAATATGATGCAATCCAAAGAAAATTAGAAGAAAGTGGTATTTTAAATGAGTCATAAACGATTAAGTGAGATGGAACGTCACGAAATATATCAAGAAATACAAAGCTACAAAGAAAAAATGCGCAAAGCTGAAATGAATGGCATTATGAATGAATATGATGTATATGCTAATAAAGTTGTTATTGCAGAAAGTTATTTGGTCAATCGAGAGGACATCAAAATCGGGGCCACATATACTTTAAACGATGGATCCAATGAGCATTTTAAAGTAAAACATTTAAAAGGTGTTTTTGCTTGGGGCTATCGAGAGGGTGTCAACCAAGAAGAAGGCATCCCATTATCACTATTACAATTATAAAGGGGTTTTAAGTCAATGGGGAGTGCAATTGTCCTAAAGATAATTAATGTGACACATTATTATCGTAATCAGAAAAAACAAAATATCTTAAAGCCTTTTAGCTATCAACCCGAAGACATCGAATTGAACAATATCACATTACATATTTATCAAGGTGAATCACTTGGCATTATTGGTGAAGAAAAATCTTCAAAATCATTAGTAGGAGAGATTTTAGCAGGAACAGTAAAACCTGATAAAGGTCGAATGGTTCGAACAGCATCAATGTTTTATGCAAATATGAACCAAAAAACGGTCGAAACGATGTCAGTCAAAGCCTACGTTGAAGATGTCATACGTTTATATGAATATGAAGTACCGGTACACAAAGTGGAGCAGATTATTAAATTTGCACATTTAGAATCCCAATCTCAAGAAATGATTCAAAGTTTAACGGATGCAGAATATGCACAGCTTTTATTCAGTCTAGCACGGGCTTCTCGAGCTGAAATTATTGTCTTCAGTCACATTCTGTCTTATCTGAATGAGGATTTTATGAATAAGGCGGTTGAGATGGCGCATGAATACATCGAACAAGGATTAACTTGGGTGACCATCGATAACGATTTAGCAAAAATACAAGCTGTGAGCAATTATCTAGCTTGGATTTCTCATGGTCAATTAAGACAGGAAGGGCCTCTAAAACGTGTGTTATCAGCATTTAAATCACATGAACAAGACCGAAATTCTCTTAAATCCGAAGAACAGCGTGCACATTTTGACGAAGATTGGAAGCGGAACCGTTCAAGAATGCCTGAACTGACTTATAATTTTAAAAGAATAGAACGGTATCATCATGCAGAACCTCCTGCATTTTTGGCACGCATATGGACTTGGTTGGCTGTTTTCTTTGTGGGGATTCTATTAGGCGCTGTTTTAATTTTTACAAATATGGGAGAATTACAAACTAAAAAAGTGACGACAGAAGACACGATTGCCAAAAATAATCAAGATCCTTATATCGAAAAATTAGCCTATGGTATCGTTGAGGAGAATTCAGCAAAACTGAATGCCAAAAACAAACAAAAATCTATCACTTTACCACGATATACTGTGGCGACGATTACAGGAGAAAACAAAACAAACTATCAAATTGTGGTAGATGGAGAAACGTATAGTGCCTCAAAATCACAATTTAAATATTTAAATCCTGCCGCATTATATCAAAATACGTCACGAGATCAGATTAAGCCTTTTATGAAATCGAATTACGTTGAGTCAATCGATTATTTTAATGGACAGATACACCTGCCTCATAAAAAAGTAAAGAACACATTAGTTCCAGAAAAAGAAAATCGATTTGTTGAACAAATTACGCAACAACCGATATCCATGTTGTATAACGATCGAAATCAATTGGTAGGATTTTCATTTCCAATGGTAAAAACAGAAACGTTTAAGAAAAAATTTAACCCTGATGGAAACTATTGGATTGGTAAATCTGAAGACGGCTACTTTATTGCAGATCTCCAAAATGAGCAATGGGTTTATATTAAATTGTAGGTGAAACTATGTTAGAACAATTGTTTATATTCTTTAAAAATGTTCCACGACACGTTCGTCACAGTCAATATCGCTTATTTCAACAAAAAAAGCAATTAACGCTCATGGTAGCGATTTTTCTCGCAATAATCTTATTGTTAAAAGTTCTTTTAACTGCAATGGCACTTCCTGAAATTACGCAAGCGACTATCCTGTATCGCTTAGCTGGTTTCTTCATTTTTGGAGTTATCTTCATTGCGATTTGGAACAACTATAAAAATTTCCCTCGGGATTATTATGTGACACGTCACTTTAATAGTAGTCCAATGTTGCATATATTAATTTCAAGTTGTATTTATAGTTTGGTGCTTTTGTTATTGATGACTGTTATAGGAATTGTCAAGCCCGTGAATGCGGACACTTTAATTGTAGGTGTATTATTTTATACATTTATGACATTTATATTTATAGCACTTTTATCCTACTTGTTAGGACTTATTCGTATCATTTATGCCAAATTAGATGTGATTTTTTACATTTTGGTGTTCATTGTCTTTTGTTTGTTACCTATTATTTTTATAAAAGGAACGATTCATGGTGGCTTATCACATTTCCTTATGCTTAATCCGGTGTACTATTTAGTCAATGGGTTTCAACAATCTGTAATTGTTGGCTCTCACGCTTTAAATCATCTTGGTTATCATTTTTATTTTATTTGTTGGATCGGTTTATTGACTGTACTCAATTTTGCGCTTAATGACTATGTTTCACAACTGAGACCAAATGAACACATTCAAACGCAAGTGCATGCAAAAACGGGGCTGGAACATAAAGATTACCAATAATTAGAAAGCCATCAAAATTTATCTAAGAATAAATTTTGATGGCTATTTTGATACAACTTAGTTCATAAAAATTGAGTTGGTAAAGCAGATTTTATAACTTTAGAGCGATGAATAATTATAGCAAATTTGATGGTTTCCTAAGCTGAGACTTCTGAGGCATCTAGCCGAAACCGAAATTCCATTTTAAGATTTTTTGCTGACTACAATAAAATAGTGGCAGTAGCTGACTGGATTACGTATGCGCTTTTCAAGCTTTACCCAACTTTAAATAAGGACCACCTATTCACGTATGTTCATAGGTGTACTGAAGACGTAACTCATTACATTCCTAACGTCTTCAAGCACCGGCAGGCATTACTACGAAATCAAATAGATTTCTGTAATGCACCAAGAAAAGCAAGGCTTTATGGAACAATCAAATAAATGAAATTAATTATGTCTCACCCCCGCTTTTTTATAATACATTAGTGTGCAAAGAGTTTTTTCATTAGTTTTTCTTCGGTGAAGACCCATCCAGTATAGGAGTGGATGACTTTCATATTTTCATCAAGGTGTGCGATGGCTACAAATTGATAGTGGTCATTTTTTAAATAACGCAAATCAATAAAACGTAACTCTGTAGTTTTATTATCAATATGTTCAATATGCCAACGATAAATAGATGAAAAATTCAAAAATGCACGTATGTTAGAATCATATTGTGCATATTGCATTACGACATCACTTGGGTAAGGTTGTCGTTCGACTTTATCGCTAAATACAATATTTCGACCATAACTTCGACCTACATAATCATGTTTTTCTGTTTGAATAGCGATGCGCCATTGGAAAAAGCGAATTGTAGGGGCTACAAACACTTTTATTGGTGTCCCTAGATGTTCAACTTGGTTTAACGCTTGTTTTTTCAGCCAACTCTGCATAATAAAACGTAAAATGTAATACATGATGAGTAGAATAAGGATAGGGCCAAAAACAATGTAAGGATGTACGCCTAAAGCCCATATAACAATACCAATCATCAAAATAAAAAAGATGATAGGGTCAAATGTGTTAATCACACTGAGTTGAATCCATTTGTTGGAAATAGGCCGTAGCGCTTGGGTGCCGTATGAATTGAAAATATCTACAAAGACATGTAAAAATACAGCCAACTGTGCCCATAACCATACATGAAAAGGATCGACATGGGTAAAAACACTAAACACAAGCAAAGTGAGTAGCAATGGCCAAAATAGTGTGAAAGGAATAGAATGTGTAATGCCTCTATGATTAGAAATATAAGTTGCATTATCTTTTAATTTTAAAACTGTATCAATGTCAGGAATTAACGAACCAGCAATTAGAACCGTTGCAGTTGCAGCAATGTTTTGCCCTAAGGCAGGGTCCGTTGTTGCAATGGCCGTTAACCCAACACCGATTGCGATATGCGTCGCAGTATCCATAAGCGTCACTCATTTCTTACTTATTTAAACATAGTATAATCTATATTTACACTGAACAAAAATAATCAACCACTTGAAGGAGAATTTTATGCATAATCCAGAGCGTTTTAAAAGTGATCTTATAAATTGGTTTGAAATCAATCAGCGCCAAATGCCTTGGCGTGAGACTTCGAATCCTTACTATATTTGGGTGAGCGAAGTAATGCTACAACAAACACAAGTGAATACAGTGAGAAGTTATTATTTAAAATTTATAGAACGCTTCCCGACAATTGAAGCTTTAGCAAATGCGAGCGATGATGATGTTTTAAAATATTGGGAGGGATTAGGCTATTATAGCCGAGCGCGCAATTTTCACACAGCCGCAAAAGAAGTGGCTCAAAATTATGGGGGACAAGTCCCTGTTCAGCCCGAAGTGTTTAAAACATTGAAAGGAGTGGGACCTTATACCCAAGCTGCTGTTATGAGTATTGCGTTTAACCATCCCTTGCCGACAGTCGATGGCAATGTTTTTAGAGTGTGGTCTCGACTCAACAATGATGATTCAGATATCGCATTACAAACGACAAGAACGAAATTTGAAGCGGCCTTAAGACCCTACGTAGAAACGGAAGCAGGGACTTTTAACCAAGCGATGATGGAGCTAGGGGCATTAATATGTACACCGAAAAACCCATTATGCTTATTTTGTCCTGTACAAACCCATTGTGAAAGTTATGGAAAAGGGACTGTGCTAGACTTACCTGTGAAAACAAAAAAGGTAAAAAGAAAAACAGAAACTTATAATGTCTATTTGATAGAAAATGAACATCAAGAATATGTTATTGAGCAAATAACAGCCAATTTGTTAACTCATATGTGGGAATTTCCAAAGCATCCGTCAGCAACAAGTTTGGATGAGTTAAAAGCAATTTATGGCGATACTTTTGAAGTGAATCATGAAAAAATAGACACGATGAAACAACAGTTTACACATGTCACATGGGTGTTAGAAGTCTATAGAGCAAGTGTAAATCTAGAAAAATTTAAATTGCCCTATGAAGATTCCGCATGGTTATCACCTAAAAACCGTGATCAATTTACTTTACCAGCGTCGATGAATAAAATTTATGAAAAGTATTGTAAGCGGAATGGTAAGTAGCATTTAAAGATTGTGATATAATGTGAAAGTGAGTTTGATAGAAGTGGGTGAGACAAGTGGTTAAATCATGTATTCCTAAAGAAGGCGACACAATAAAAATACAGTCTTATAAGCACGATGGCAATATCCATCGCGTTTGGTCTGAAACAACAATATTAAAAGGAACAGATCATGTCATTATTGGGGGCAATGATCACACATTGGTCACGGAAAGTGATGGCCGAACATGGATTACGCGTGAGCCAGCAATTGTCTATTTTCATGCGGAGTATTGGTTTAATGTCATTTGTATGTTCAGAGAAGACGGTGTGTACTACTATTGTAACTTGTCATCACCATTTGCTTGTGATGAAGAAGCCTTAAAATATATCGATTATGATCTAGATATTAAAGTGTATCCAAACGGCAAATATCATTTATTGGATGAGGATGAATATGAACAACATATGAATCAAATGAATTATCCTAAAGATATTGATGTTATTTTAAGAAGAAACGTTGATATTTTACAACAATGGATAGAACATAAAAAAGGTCCATTTGCGCCAGATTTTATCAAAGTTTGGCGAAACAGATTTCAAAAGCTGAGAAACAGTATTTAATTAAAATCTTCACCTTAGAATGCAACATAATAGAAACACTAAATATTACGAGTGAAATAGAAAAAGTCGGCATATCAATGTCTTCACTATCTCTATTTCACTCGTCTTATGTTTTGTGAAAGGGGATATGTGCGTGATAAGACGTTATTTAGAATTTGTAAAGCCATATAAATGGTTGATATTTGGGACAATCATTGTTGGAATATTAAAATTTGGTATTCCATTATTGATACCGTTATTAATTAAATATGTGATTGATGACGTCATTAATAACGGCGCATTAAGTATGTCAGACAAATATTCTCATTTGCTGTTTGCTATGGGGATTGCCGCATTTATATTTATCATTGTGCGTCCGCCTATTGAATTTTTAAGACAGTACATGGCGCAATGGACAAGTAATAAAATTCTTTATGATATTCGTAAAAAGTTATATAGTCATTTACAAGCTTTAAGTGCACGGTTTTATGCTAATAATAAAGCGGGTGAAGTGATTTCACGAGTCATTAATGATGTCGAGCAAACAAAAGATTTTATTATGACCGGTTTAATGAATATTTGGCTAGATTGTATTACGATTATTATCGCGTTATCCGTGATGTTTTTCTTAGATGTGAAACTGACTGTAGCAGCCATTGTCATTTTACCGTTTTATATTTTAACTGTTTACTTTTTCTTTGGACGTTTGCGTGCCTTAACCCGTCAACGTTCACAAAAGCTAGCGGAAACCCAAGGCTTTTTACATGAACGTGTAAATGGGATGTCCGTGATTAAAAGTTTTGCAATTGAAGAGAATGAAGCGAAAAATTTTGATAAACGTAATTCTAATTTTTTACAAAAAGCATTTAAACATACGCGATGGAATGCCTATTCATTTTCAGCAATTAATACAGTGACTGATATTGGGCCATTAATTGTAATTGGATTTGGCGCGTACCTCGCTATTTCAGGTTCTGTCACTGTCGGAACGTTAGCTGCGTTTGTCAGCTATTTAGAACAACTTTATGGACCTTTGCGTCGTCTCGTTTCCTCATTCACTACGTTGACGCAAAGTTTTGCCTCAATGGATCGTGTATTTCAATTATTTGATGAACCCTATGATATTAAAAATACTGAACAGGCAAAAGCGATACCGATACAACAAGGTAATATTGAAATTCGTCATGTTTCGTTTAAATACAATCAAAATGAGCGTGACATTTTAAAAGACATCAACTTAAATATTCATCACGGTGAAACAGTGGCATTTGTGGGTATGAGTGGTGGAGGTAAATCTACGTTAATTAGCTTGATACCACGATTTTATGATGTTACGAAAGGTGAAATATTAATTGATCAACATAATATTAAGGACTTTGAAACAGGAAGTTTACGTCGTCAAATTGGTTTAGTTCAGCAAGATAACATTTTATTTTCTGATACAGTAAAGGAAAATATTTTGTTAGGACGTCCCGATGCCTCAGATAGTGACGTTATTGAAGCGGCTAAAAAGGCTAATGCTCATGATTTTATTATGGCATTACCCCATGGCTATGATACGGAAGTTGGGGAACGTGGAGTCAAATTGTCAGGTGGACAAAAACAACGTCTCTCAATCGCACGTATTTTCCTAAACGATCCTCCAATTTTGATTTTAGATGAAGCAACGAGTGCACTTGATTTGGAAAGTGAAGCTATCATTCAAGAAGCATTGAATATTCTAAGTAAAGACCGAACAACTTTAATCGTCGCGCACCGTCTTTCTACAATAACGCATGCAGATAAAATTGTCGTCATCGAAAATGGGGAAATTGTTGAAATGGGTGCCCATCAAGAATTAATGGCACAACAAGGTGCTTATCAACGCCTTTACAATATCCAAAACTTATAAAATCCTAAAGAAACACGATACGTTTGAGAAAGGCCATTTCTCATGATGTATCGTGATTTTTATGTTTATATCTGAAAGTCATTTAAAAAGTAATTAAATGGAGTGAAAATATTTATATTTAGTGTGAACAAAGGGTATAGTTATTCAAAAAGGGGATATCTGTATGACATTTTTAACGATTTTGCAACTGATTGTTAACATCATCATTGTGGGTCTACTCATATTTGCACTCATTGCGATTATTGGGTTTTTAATATTTGACCGAAAACAGAAACAACATAGTGTTTTGCGAAATTATCCAGTATTGGCAAGAGTACGGTATTTCTTGGAAAGTATTGGACCTGAACTTCGACAATATTTATTTTTAAATGATAATGAAGATCAACCTTTTTCGAGAGATCAATATCAACATATTGTACTTGCGGGTAAATATAATGATCGCAAAACAAGTTTTGGATCTGAATTGAATTACGATGAAGGTTTTTTTCTCAATAATGCGATGTTTCCAACACAACTTTCTGAGCTTGCGCTAGATAACAAACACCTTATTTCGACTTTTGTATACGACATTCAAAGAGAATCACTATTTTCTAGAAAAGAACGCATCCAAGCTTCAGATATTGAACCTTACTTCTTACATCCGTCGCATTATATTAAGTTTGGAACGGATTTAAAACATCCGTATTATGCGAAGCGCTTAGTAGGTCAATCTGCTATGAGCTTTGGTGCACTAGGGAGTCACGCAATTACTGCACTTTCAAAAGGATTGGGTCATTCGGGAACATGGATGAATACGGGTGAAGGTGGATTGAGTACGTACCATCTAAAAGGGGACGCTGATATCATTTTTCAAATTGGCCCTGGATTATTTGGTGTACGTAATAAAGAAGGGGGCTTTAGTAAATCTGAGTTTTTGAAAAAAGCAGAAAATCCTAGAATAAAAATGTTTGAAATCAAACTTGCCCAAGGCGCTAAAACGCGTGGGGGTCATATTGAAGGGCATAAAGTTACTGAAGAAGTCGCGAAAATTAGAAATGTCACACCGTTTGAGACGATTAATTCACCTAACCGGTTCGAATTTATTGACCATCCTAAAGCTTTATTAGAATGGGTTAACGAATTAAGACAATTGAGTCAAAAACCAGTTGGCTTTAAAATTGTGGTGGGTAATCGGAATGAAGTGAATACGCTCGTTAAAACAATGGTAGAACTCAACCTCTTTCCAGACTTTATTACAGTGGACGGAGGAGAAGGAGGCACAGGAGCAACTTTTCAGGAACTACAAGATGGTGTGGGGTTACCTTTATTTACGGCACTGCCTATCGTGGATGGAATTTTAAAAGCAAATGGTGTCCGAGATAGAGTTAAAATATTTGCTTCGGGTAAACTCGTGACCCCTGATAAAATTGCTATTGCCCTTGCACTTGGTGCTGATTTAGTCAACGTTGCACGTGGAATGATGATTAGTGTGGGATGTATCATGAGCCGCCAATGTCATAAAAACACTTGTCCTGTGGGAGTGGCAACAACAGACCCTAAAAAGGAAAAGGCCCTCGTGATAGAAGAAAAAGAATATCGTGTCGCCAATTACGTCACTTCTTTACATGAAGGGTTATTTAATATTGCAGCGGCAGTCGGAGTCACAAGTCCTACTGAAATTGGCCCAGAACATGTCACATTGAAACACAAAAGAGGAGATATTCAAACGATACAGGATTATCAACTTAAATTAATTCAATAAATAAAAAAATACGGTGAGTGCTAAGAGAAATGGATTAAAATATCTATTCATCGCACTTACCGTATTTTTATCTTCAAATTATAAATCAAAGTCTTCTTTAATAATATCGATATCTGGATCGTTTGAATGATATTTAAAGTAGCTAATACGTAAACGATTCAAATGTTCAAGATTATATCGATATTCTTCTAAAGCGGCAATTATGTGTATCACATTTGTATTTATATCCGTTGAGTTTGTAGAATTTGATTTAAATTCTTCTTGATAGGCGGTTAATAAATCTTTTTTGAGGGGATTTGTGATACGACTTTGAAAATCTGGATTATCAAATTTTGCTTTTTTGGTGATACTTATTAGAATCTGCTCATGAAACTGTGATAATTCATCGACTTCTAATTTTATCTGTAGAAAGAGAGACTCACTTAAATTAAGCATGTCATTTTGATAACGATTCATGCGTTTAAGTACATCGTAGGCATCTCTTGTTGAGAGTACGATTTCTTTGAATAAAATTTTCTTACGAGTTTGTGCACGGGCATATTTTTTCGTTAATGAGCGTTCTTCTTTATAAAACTCAAACAATTGCTCTAGTTTTACAACGCGTTGGCGCAAACTCTCTAAATCTTGTTTGACGTAATTGAACTCGGTGACGTCATTAAGCACTAAGTTGAACCATTTAAAAATATCCGTCGTAATATTGAGTGAATTATAGTAAATTTTAGTTTCAAATTTTGGAGGTAAAAATGTCATATTCACTATGAATGAGCTCAAAACACCAATCATGACTAAGATAAAACGGTAAAACGCAGACCAATAAAATGAACCACTATGCTGTCCCATAATAATAAGTGCAGTAACAGTCGCTAATGTAGCCACATGCTCAATTTTCAATTTAAATAAAATCGCAATGAGTAATATCACCGTCGCCCCCATGATGATAATATTCTTACCAAAGATGGAGACCATAACGATAGCTAAAATAGCACCTATAACATTGCCTTGAAATTGATCGACGATGGTTTTTAAAGTACGATATACACTCGGCTGCATGGCGACTACAGCAGCAATTCCGGCAACAGTAATCATCCCTGCATCAGAAGGTAATAAGGAAGCGATAGAAATCGCAAGTATAATGGCGATTCCTGTTTTTAATATTCTCGCACCTAATTTCAAATAAAGCACTCCTTCATAAAATATATAGTTGAACCTTGAGAGTTTGAGAGCGAGTTATATTTATTCTAACACCGCAGTGTCTTTTTAAAAAAGTGTCTTTCACTTAGCTTACATTTAAATTTTAGGGCCAAGGCATTACTTTGCCTCAGCCCTTTGAAACGTAAGCTTTTTTTAATTGCTCTCGTTCTGATATATAGATATTATAATATTTTTGCTTTATTTGCTAGCTAATTGCTGAAATGCATAATCTGCAGCTTTCAATGTTTGGTCGATATCTTCTTCTGTATGTTCAGTTGTTAAGAACCACGCTTCATATTTTGAAGGAGCAAGGTTAATGCCTTGTTGTAACATCAATTTAAAGAATTTCGCAAATTGTTCTCCGTCTGATTGGTCAGCTTGGTCGTAATGCGTCACTTTTTCGTCGGTAAAATAGACCGTTAAGGCGCCACGCACGCGATTAATTGTAGCTTTAATTTGATATTTATCAATAGAAGCTTGGAGACCTTCTTCAAGACGTGCACCTAATTGATTTAATTTTTCATATACACCCTCTTTTTCTAAAACTTCTAATAAAGCAATACCTGCTTTCATAGAGAGGGGGTTACCTGCCATTGTTCCGGCTTGATAGGCAGGGCCTAACGGGGCAACTTGTTCCATAATATCCTGGCGTCCGCCATAACCACCAATAGGTAATCCGCCACCCACAATTTTACCAAAGGCAGTTAAATCAGGATATACGCCTAGTAAATCTTGAGCTGCACCATAATGGAAGCGGAAAGCAGTAATGACTTCATCATAAATCACTAAGCCACCGTATTCATGTGTAATTTCATTGACTGCTTCTAGAAAACCAGGTTGCGGTTCAACCATACCAAAGTTACCTACTATAGGTTCAACAAGCACACCTGCAACTTGGTCACCCCAGTGAGCCATCGCTTCTTTAAACGCATCAATATTATTAAAAGGTACAGTGATGACTTCTTGTGCTACACTTTTTGGAACTCCTGCAGAATCTGGTGAGCCAAGTTGTGAAGGGCCACTACCTGCAGCGACAAGGACTAAATCTGAATGCCCGTGATAACAGCCTGCAAATTTGATGATTTTATTTCTGTTCGTATAAGCACGTGCCACACGAATTGTTGTCATGACAGCTTCTGTTCCAGAATTAACAAAACGCATTTTTTCAAGAGATGGAATAGCTGCTCGCAGTTTTCGTGCGAATTCAATTTCAAGTTCAGTTGGTGTTCCAAATAATACGCCTAATGCGGCTTGTTCTTGAATGGCTTGAGTGATATGAGGATGTGCGTGCCCAGTAATAATAGGGCCATAAGCTTGTAAATAGTCGATATATTTATTCCCATCTACATCATATAAATAGGCTCCTTGCCCTTTTTTCATAACAACAGGTGCACCGCCACCCACTGCTTTGTAAGAACGTGATGGAGAATTCACGCCGCCTAAAATATATTCGTTAGATTGATTTTGCAAGTTTTCGCTTTTAGAAAAATTCATCTAATATCAGCCTCTTTTATTTAATATTTTCATCTCATATCGTATCATAAAATAAAAGAAATGAAGAAAGAGGGAGTCAAATGTTAACAAATGGCGATCAATTTCCGGATTTTAAATTAGAAAATCAAAATGGTGAAGTCATCACTAAATCTTCATTAAAAGGTCAAAAGGCCATTCTTTATTTTTATCCTAGAGATAACACTCCGACTTGTACAACTGAAGCTTGCGATTTTAGAGATCATCTTTCGTATTTTAATGATTTGGATGTAAAAGTCTATGGCATTAGCGGAGATTCAAAACGTAAACATCAAAATTTTATCGAAAAACATCAACTCAATTTTGATTTACTTGTAGATGAAGATTATCAACTTTCGAAAGCGACAGGGGTATATCAGCTGAAAAAGACATTTGGTAAAGAAACAATGGGCATCGTACGCACAACATTCATTATTGATGAAGAAGGTAAAGTGATGGATGTCATTGAAAAAGTCAAAGTGAAGTCGCAAATGGATCAACTAAAATCAATTCTTCAGGGGTGATGAGAATGCGTGTTGTAAGTTTAATGTGTTTAGGATATCAAGAACAACGCTTGCAAGAAACTTTTCCTAATGTTGATTTTGAATTTTATAAACATCCATCATATTTACCAGAGAGTTCCTTAAAAGAGATGGACATATTAATGACTTATCATAAAGAAGTGGATGCGTCATTTATTGATAAAGCGAAAAATTTAAAATGGTTAATGTGGTTTGCGACAGGTGTTAATACATTACCTTTTGATGCATTGCGTAAAAGAAATATTCAAGTTACAAATGCGAAAGGCGTTCATGCACAGCAACTGACTGAATTTCTATTTGCATATATCTTAGATGACTATAAAGAAATGAAGGAAACTTATGAAGAGCAATTATCCAAAATCTATAATCATAAAAGAACCACAGCATCGATAGCTGGGGAAACCATTTTATTTTTAGGAACAGGCGTCATTCCAAAACGCGCCGCTCAAATTGCACAAGTGTTTGGTATGAAAACACTTGGTTTAAACACAAATGGACACGCAGTTGAAGGCTTTGATGAAACGTATCCATTAAGTGAAAGAACAGGAATTTATGCTAAAGCAAATATTGTGGTTAATGTATTACCCGAAACTGAAGAGACAACATTCCTCTTACAAAAAAGTGATTTTGACAAAATGAATACACGAACACTTTTTATCAATATAGGAAGGGGAACAGTTGTAAAGGAAAATGTCCTTGTGCAAGCTTTAAAAGAAAAAAATATTCGTAAAGCCTATTTAGACGTTTATGAAAATGAGCCACTCACAGATGAGTCAGGTTTGTATGAACTAGACAATGTAGTGATGACGAGTCACATTACCGGAAATGCGCAATATAATAAAACTAAAGCCACAGATATCTTTATCAATAATTTACAGAGTGTTCTCAATAACGAAGGGCTAATTGAGAATGTTGTAGACTTAAATAAAGGATATTAACGAAATAATTGACATTAACAAATCACTCGCATTATATTAATATTAAGTAAGAATTATTATTAAGTAGAAAGACGGGTGAGACAAATGGCTGCAGAAATGGAAACTTATGAACATCAGTTGAATGATTCTATCGCTTCATTAAGAGAAGCCGGAGTTCGTATTACACCTCAAAGACAAGCAATTTTAAACTTTTTGATTCGTTCAAAATCACATCCAACTGCTGATGAAATTTATCAATCATTATCACCTGATTTTCCTAACATAAGTGTGGCAACAATTTATAATAACCTCAAAGTTTTTAAGAAAACGGGTATTGTAAAAGAGCTGACGTATGGGGATGCTTCTAGTCGTTTTGATTTTGACACGCAAAACCATTATCATGTGATCTGCGAAAAGTGCGGTAAAATTGTAGATTTCCATTATCCTTCCTTACATGAAATTGAACAGCTTGCGCAACACGTGACAGATTTTAATATTACGCATCATCGTATGGAAATATATGGAATATGTCGGGAATGTAAAGAAGCAGAAGATAAAACTTAATCATAGCTAAAGCATCTAGTTAACGTTTAAAATAACGACTAGGTGCTTTTTTAATATTGCATTAAGCACGTTAATATCGATAATCTTAAATCGCTATTCCACTTTTAGTGTGACATTTCCACTCTAGAGTGATTTTTAGCGAAATTTCTTTAGATTTTTTATTGACGTTTTAATGGACGATTGGTAAGATATAAAAGTCGTCAAGTTACGACGCGTTAACAACGTTAAAACACCTTTAAATTTTTGAACAAAATATTAAAAGTGTAAAATTAACGCTTGTAAGTTTCTGAATAACATTATAAAATATATAATGTTGAAACAACGAACCGAGCACAAATTAATTTAAAAACTTTAAAATTTTTCTTGACATGAAAAAGCATAACAAGTATAATTGATTATTGTAACGGTTTAAAAAAGAAACACTACGAACATTGAAAACTGAATGACAATATGTCAACGTTAATTCCAATAATTTTGAGTACGTAACGTACTTTCTAGAGTGATTGGCTGAACCAATCAACGAGCTATATCAAGCTTACTTCTTTTATGGAGAGTTTGATCCTGGCTCAGGATGAACGCTGGCGGCGTGCCTAATACATGCAAGTCGAGCGAACTGACGAGGAGCTTGCTCCTTTGACGTTAGCGGCGGACGGGTGAGTAACACGTGGGTAACCTACCTATAAGACTGGAATAACTCCGGGAAACCGGGGCTAATGCCGGATAACATATCGAACCGCATGGTTCGATAGTGAAAGACGGTTTTGCTGTCACTTATAGATGGACCCGCGCCGTATTAGCTAGTTGGTGAGGTAACGGCTCACCAAGGCAACGATACGTAGCCGACCTGAGAGGGTGATCGGCCACACTGGAACTGAGACACGGTCCAGACTCCTACGGGAGGCAGCAGTAGGGAATCTTCCGCAATGGGCGAAAGCCTGACGGAGCAACGCCGCGTGAGTGATGAAGGTCTTCGGATCGTAAAGCTCTGTTGTTAGGGAAGAACAAATGTGTAAGTAACTATGCACATCTTGACGGTACCTAACCAGAAAGCCACGGCTAACTACGTGCCAGCAGCCGCGGTAATACGTAGGTGGCAAGCGTTATCCGGAATTATTGGGCGTAAAGCGCGCGTAGGCGGTTTTTTAAGTCTGATGTGAAAGCCCACGGCTCAACCGTGGAGGGTCATTGGAAACTGGAAAACTTGAGTGCAGAAGAGGAAAGTGGAATTCCATGTGTAGCGGTGAAATGCGCAGAGATATGGAGGAACACCAGTGGCGAAGGCGGCTTTCTGGTCTGTAACTGACGCTGATGTGCGAAAGCGTGGGGATCAAACAGGATTAGATACCCTGGTAGTCCACGCCGTAAACGATGAGTGCTAAGTGTTAGGGGGTTTCCGCCCCTTAGTGCTGCAGCTAACGCATTAAGCACTCCGCCTGGGGAGTACGGTCGCAAGACTGAAACTCAAAGGAATTGACGGGGACCCGCACAAGCGGTGGAGCATGTGGTTTAATTCGAAGCAACGCGAAGAACCTTACCAAATCTTGACATCTTTTGACCACTCTAGAGATAGAGTTTTCCTCTTCGGAGGACAAAATGACAGGTGGTGCATGGTTGTCGTCAGCTCGTGTCGTGAGATGTTGGGTTAAGTCCCGCAACGAGCGCAACCCTTGAGCTTAGTTGCCATCATTAAGTTGGGCACTCTAAGTTGACTGCCGGTGACAAACCGGAGGAAGGTGGGGATGACGTCAAATCATCATGCCCCTTATGATTTGGGCTACACACGTGCTACAATGGACAATACAAAGGGCAGCGAAACCGCGAGGTCAAGCAAATCCCATAAAGTTGTTCTCAGTTCGGATTGTAGTCTGCAACTCGACTACATGAAGCTGGAATCGCTAGTAATCGTAGATCAGCATGCTACGGTGAATACGTTCCCGGGTCTTGTACACACCGCCCGTCACACCACGAGAGTTTGTAACACCCGAAGCCGGTGGAGTAACCATTTGGAGCTAGCCGTCGAAGGTGGGACAAATGATTGGGGTGAAGTCGTAACAAGGTAGCCGTATCGGAAGGTGCGGCTGGATCACCTCCTTTCTAAGGATAATATACGGAATATCGCTTTTAAGCGATAAGGAATAACGGAGACATATTGTATTCAGTTTTGAATGGTTGTTTAATAGGGGCCTATAGCTCAGCTGGTTAGAGCGCACGCCTGATAAGCGTGAGGTCGGTGGTTCGAGTCCACTTAGGCCCACCATTTAAATTTAATAGTTTTGGGGGCTTAGCTCAGCTGGGAGAGCGCCTGCTTTGCACGCAGGAGGTCAGCGGTTCGATCCCGCTAGTCTCCACCATTTAAATTGTACATTGAAAACTAGATAAGTAAGTATAGATTTTACCAAGCAAAACCGAGTGACAAGCGAAAAGCTTGAAACAAAAATTATCGCTAGTCGTCGACAGACGACTCACAATAATTAATAACTGGTGGATGTTGGTTATTGTTCAATTCGAAAGCCGAATGTAAACGATTGCCAAAACATCAAAAGATTAAGTTATTAAGGGCGCACGGTGGATGCCTTGGCACTAGAAGCCGATGAAGGACGTTACTAACGACGATATGCTTTGGGGAGCTGTAAGTAAGCTGTGATCCAGAGATTTCCGAATGGGGGAACCCAGCACGAGTTATGTCGTGTTATCCGCATGTGAATACATAGCATGTGAGAAGGTAGACCCGGAGAACTGAAACATCTTAGTACCCGGAGGAAGAGAAAGAAAAATCGATTCCCTGAGTAGCGGCGAGCGAAACGGGAAGAGCCCAAACCAACAAGCTTGCTTGTTGGGGTTGTAGGACACTCTGTACGGAGTTACAAAGGAACATGTTAGACGAATAACCTGGAAAGGTTAATCAGAGAAGGTAAAAATCCTGTAGTCGAAAACATATTCCCTCCTGAGTGGATCCTGAGTACGGCGGAGCACGTGAAATTCCGTCGGAATCTGGGAGGACCATCTCCCAAGGCTAAATACTCTCTAGTGACCGATAGTGAACCAGTACCGTGAGGGAAAGGTGAAAAGTACCCCGGAAGGGGAGTGAAAGAGAACTTGAAACCGTGTGCTTACAAGTAGTCAGAGCCCGTTAATGGGTGATGGCGTGCCTTTTGTAGAATGAACCGGCGAGTTACGATCTGATGCAAGGTTAAGCAGAAAATGTGGAGCCGTAGCGAAAGCGAGTCTGAATAGGGCGAATGAGTATTTGGTCGTAGACCCGAAACCAGGTGATCTACCCTTGGTCAGGTTGAAGTTCAGGTAACACTGAATGGAGGACCGAACCGACTTACGTTGAAAAGTGAGCGGATGAACTGAGGGTAGCGGAGAAATTCCAATCGAACTTGGAGATAGCTGGTTCTCTCCGAAATAGCTTTAGGGCTAGCCTCAAGTGATGATTATTGGAGGTAGAGCACTGTTTGGACGAGGGGCCCCTCTCGGGTTACCGAATTCAGACAAACTCCGAATGCCAAATAATTTAACTTGGGAGTCAGAACATGGGTGATAAGGTCCGTGTTCGAAAGGGAAACAGCCCAGACCACCAGCTAAGGTCCCAAAATATATGTTAAGTGGAAAAGGATGTGGCGTTGCCCAGACAACTAGGATGTTGGCTTAGAAGCAGCCATCATTTAAAGAGTGCGTAATAGCTCACTAGTCGAGTGACACTGCGCCGAAAATGTACCGGGGCTAAACATATTACCGAAGCTGTGGATTGTCCTTTAGGACAATGGTAGGAGAGCGTTCTAAGGGCGTTGAAGCATGATCGCAAGGACATGTGGAGCGCTTAGAAGTGAGAATGCCGGTGTGAGTAGCGAAAGACGGGTGAGAATCCCGTCCACCGATTGACTAAGGTTTCCAGAGGAAGGCTCGTCCGCTCTGGGTTAGTCGGGTCCTAAGCTGAGGCCGACAGGCGTAGGCGATGGATAACAGGTTGATATTCCTGTACCACCATGATTCGTTTTAAGCGATGGGGGGACGCAGTAGGATAGGCGAAGCGTGCTGTTGGAGTGCACGTCCAAGCAGTAAGACTGAGTGTTAGGCAAATCCGGCACTCATTAAGGTCAAGCTGTGATGGGGAGAGGAAACATGTTTTCCTCGAGTCGTTGATTTCACACTGCCGAGAAAAGCCTCTAGCTAGAAGATTGGTGCCCGTACCGCAAACCGACACAGGTAGTCAAGATGAGAATTCTAAGGTGAGCGAGCGAACTCTCGTTAAGGAACTCGGCAAAATGACCCCGTAACTTCGGGAGAAGGGGTGCTCTTTGAGGTTCACGCTTCGAAGAGCCGCAGTGAATAGGCCCAAGCGACTGTTTATCAAAAACACAGGTCTCTGCTAAACCGTAAGGTGACGTATAGGGGCTGACGCCTGCCCGGTGCTGGAAGGTTAAGAGGAGTGGTTAGCATTAGCGAAGCTACGAATCGAAGCCCCAGTAAACGGCGGCCGTAACTATAACGGTCCTAAGGTAGCGAAATTCCTTGTCGGGTAAGTTCCGACCCGCACGAAAGGCGTAACGATTTGGGCACTGTCTCAACGAGAGACTCGGTGAAATCATAGTACCGGTGAAGATGCCGGTTACCCGCGACAGGACGGAAAGACCCCGTGGAGCTTTACTGTAGCCTGATATTGAAATTCGGTACAGTTTGTACAGGATAGGTAGGAGCCTTAGAAACGTGAGCGCTAGCTTACGTGGAGGCATTGGTGGGATACTACCCTAATTGTATTGGATTTCTAACCCGCAACTCTTATCGAGTTGGGAGACAGTGTCAGGCGGGCAGTTTGACTGGGGCGGTCGCCTCCTAAAGTGTAACGGAGGCGCTCAAAGGTTCCCTCAGAATGGTTGGAAATCATTCATAGAGTGTAAAGGCATAAGGGAGCTTGACTGCGAGACCTACAAGTCGAGCAGGGTCGAAAGACGGACTTAGTGATCCGGTGGTTCCGCATGGAAGGGCCATCGCTCAACGGATAAAAGCTACCCCGGGGATAACAGGCTTATCTCCCCCAAGAGTTCACATCGACGGGGAGGTTTGGCACCTCGATGTCGGCTCATCGCATCCTGGGGCTGTAGTCGGTCCCAAGGGTTGGGCTGTTCGCCCATTAAAGCGGTACGCGAGCTGGGTTCAGAACGTCGTGAGACAGTTCGGTCCCTATCCGTCGTGGGCGTAGGAAATTTGAGAGGCGCTGTCCTTAGTACGAGAGGACCGGGATGGACATACCTCTGGTGTACCAGTTGTCGTGCCAACGGCATAGCTGGGTAGCTATGTATGGACGGGATAAGTGCTGAAAGCATCTAAGCATGAAGCCCCCCTCAAGATGAGATTTCCCAACTTCGGTTATAAGATCCCTCAAAGATGATGAGGTTAATAGGTTCGAGGTGGAAGCGTAGCGATACGTGGAGCTGACGAATACTAATCGATCGAAGACTTAATCAATTTAGTTCATAAGGTGATGCTTGTGAAACAATACTTACTATCTAGTTTTGAATGTATAATCATTCATTTTACGAAGTGAAAACGTATGCGAACGTTTGTCACGAAGTAAAAATTGTTTGGTGACAATAGCAAAGAGGTCACACCTGTTCCCATGCCGAACACAGAAGTTAAGCTCTTTAGCGCCGATGGTAGTCGGACTTACGTTCCGCGAGAGTAGGACGTTGCCAAGCATAATAAATCGGAGAATTAGCTCAGCTGGGAGAGCATCTGCCTTACAAGCAGAGGGTCGGCGGTTCGAACCCGTCATTCTCCACCATTTTAATAGCCGGCCTAGCTCAATTGGTAGAGCAACTGACTTGTAATCAGTAGGTTGGGGGTTCAAGTCCTCTGGCCGGCACCATCTAAGAGCCATTAGCTCAGTTGGTAGAGCATCTGACTTTTAATCAGAGGGTCAGAGGTTCGAATCCTCTATGGCTCACCATTCAAGCGGGTGTGGCGGAATTGGCAGACGCACTAGACTTAGGATCTAGCGCCTTACGGCGTGGGGGTTCGACTCCCTTCACCCGCATAAAGCAGAAGTAGTTCAGCGGTAGAATACAACCTTGCCAAGGTTGGGGTCGCGGGTTCGAATCCCGTCTTCTGCTCCATTATTTTGCCGGGGTGGCGGAACTGGCAGACGCACAGGACTTAAAATCCTGCGGTGAGAGATCACCGTACCGGTTCGATTCCGGTCCTCGGCACCATTATTAAATATGCGCCCGTAGCTCAATTGGATAGAGCGTTTGACTACGGATCAAAAGGTTATGGGTTCGACTCCTATCGGGCGCGCTACCATAGCATTACGGGAAGTAGCTCAGCTTGGTAGAGCACTTGGTTTGGGACCAAGGGGTCGCAGGTTCAAATCCTGTCTTCCCGACTTCTTATAAAATACCTTTAATGGGGGCTTAGCTCAGCTGGGAGAGCGCCTGCTTTGCACGCAGGAGGTCAGCGGTTCGATCCCGCTAGTCTCCACCATTTTTAATTGAATATTTACCAACTTTTTAAGGCGGCGTAGCTCAGCTGGCTAGAGCGTACGGTTCATACCCGTGAGGTCGGGGGTTCGATCCCCTCCGCCGCCACTATTATAGTTGATAGAAATTATTATTCGGACCTTTAGCTCAGTTGGTTAGAGCTAACGGCTCATAACCGTTCGGTCGCAGGTTCGAGTCCTGCAAGGTCCATATAATTTTGGAGGAATACCCAAGTCCGGCTGAAGGGATCGGTCTTGAAAACCGACAGGGGCTTAACGGCCCGCGGGGGTTCGAATCCCTCTTCCTCCGCCATTTTTAAATTTCTATTAACGCGGGATGGAGCAGTTCGGTAGCTCGTCGGGCTCATAACCCGAAGGTCGGTGGTTCAAATCCGCCTCCCGCAATATTTTATTTAGGTCCCGTAGTGGAGCGGTTTAACACGCCTGCCTGTCACGCAGGAGATCGCGGGTTCGATTCCCGTCGGGACCGCCATTCTTAATATGGTTCAGTAGCTCAGTCGGTAGAGCAAAGGACTGAAAATCCTTGTGTCGGCGGTTCGATTCCGTCCTGAACCACCATTTTTATGGTTTTTGCCGGCCTAGCTCAATTGGTAGAGCAACTGACTTGTAATCAGTAGGTTGGGGGTTCAAGTCCTCTGGCCGGCACCATTATCGGAGGGGTAGCGAAGTGGCTAAACGCGGCGGACTGTAAATCCGCTCCTTCGGGTTCGGCAGTTCGAATCTGCCCCCCTCCACCATCTTAATAGGGGCATAGTTCAACGGTAGAATAGAGGTCTCCAAAACCTTTGATGTGGGTTCGATTCCTACTGCCCCTGCCATGGCGGTTGTGGCGAAGTGGTTAACGCATCGGATTGTGGTTCCGACATTCGTGGGTTCGATTCCCATCAACCGCCCTTTATTTAAAATTAATGGGCTATAGCCAAGCGGTAAGGCAACGGACTTTGACTCCGTCACTCGCTGGTTCGAATCCAGCTAGCCCAGTTCCTTTTGGCGGCATAGCCAAGTGGTAAGGCCGAGGTCTGCAAAACCTCTATTCACCGGTTCAAATCCGGTTGCCGCCTCCATTTTACGACATGCGGGAGTAGTTCAACTTTTAGAACACTTTCCTTCCCGGAAAGAGGTACAGGTGTAAATCCTGTCTTCCGCTCCAAAATTATTTTATTGTTTTACGACATGCGGGAGTAGTTCAACTCTTAGAACACTTTCCTTCCCGGAAAGAGGTATAGGTGCAAATCCTATCTTCCGCTCCAAATTATTTTATTATTCTACATATGCGGGAGTAGTTCAACTTTTAGAACACTTTCCTTCCCGGAAAGAGGTATAGGTGTAAATCCTATCTTCCGCTCCAAAGTTTGCTTCCAAATATGGGAGTTTTTTTGTACCTTGCCGGTGTGGCGGAATTGGCAGACGCGCGGGACTCAAAATCCCGTGTCTTCACAGACGTGTCGGTTCGACCCCGACCACCGGTATATATGCTTGTAAAAGTCGCATTGATTTGCGGCTTTTTTGGGCTCTTTGTCAACGTCGGTTGGTGAAGATAAAACGTGCTAAGTGGCAAGGTTTTGTTGCTTAGTACGTTTTTTAGATTCTATACTTTTAACGGTTGGTGAGTTGTTCACTAGCCGTTATTTTGTTTTAGTACAATATTTAGCACATACATCACTATAGGTTATCGTCACGACTTCCTTATCTTTAACATCACGGAAAGTAGGCTAAGTCTGTTTAAAAGATCATATGATACTCGGTGTGAGAAAATCCGTAATAAGAGGCGTGTCATCGCAATTTATGTTGAATTCATGAGAGAACGATTTTTACATATATTGGATACATATTGACTAGTATTTTATTTAAATAACAGTATATAATGAAAAAAATGATATAGAATGAGGCGTCTTATGTTAGAAAAGTTATTAAGTCAACATCAAATTGATGTATCGAATATTGAAGTGACAGGCTGTTTTTACCATCTAAATACAAACTATGAAACGTCAAAAACCATTGAGGGAATCTATCGTTTCAAACCAAATGAATGTCCATATTGTACTAACCAAAATTCTAAAATGTTTAAGCTGTATAAATATCAAACTGTAAAAATCAAACTCAAGTCAGAGCCTATATTACCTACAGTTTTAGTATTAAAAAAGCCGGCATTTAAGTGTTTACATTGTATGCGCAATTTTAATAGTCAAGTCGATTTTGTAGATAAGCATTGCAATATTAGTAATGATTTAAAGGATTATATTTTTGAATTATTGCAAGTGAGACCCAAATTGAGCCATAAACAAATATCGATGAAAACGCATGTTTCTCAAAATCGAATTGCTTATTTAAATACGTTATTAAAAGAGCAGAATATTAAAGAAAGTAATTCACAAATAACGGATTGTGACTTCTCTTAGAATGTATTATGATATACATATTAGTTTTTAGGAGGGGCAAACATTGCCAAATATTAAACAATCAAAAAAGCAATTTTTTTCAAACATACTAAATGCGGTAGGAGCAGGTGTTGTTATTGCATTGCTTCCTAATGCGTTACTGGGAGAGTTTTTAAAGTTTTTTAAAGAAGGTCAACCCACGCTTGAACTTATGTATCAACTTGTGGTGGTTATTCAATCTTTCATGGCTTTTATCATTGGTGCTTTAGCTGCGACTGCGTTTAAATTCTCGGGTCCTGGAGTGGTCATCACGGGGGTCTCAGCAATGTTAGGCTCTGGCGCTATTCAATTTAAAAATGGACAAATCCTGTTGCAAGGTATTGGTGACATCATTAATGTGATTATTGTGGTAACGCTCGCGTGTTTTTTGTTTATTCTACTCAAAGATAAATTTGGATCATTGGAAATGATTATTTTACCTGCCGTTATTCCGGTAGTATCTGGCATGATAGGTTTATTATTACTACCACATGTGAGAAAAGTGACACAGGCTTTAGGTTCAATGGTTGAGTCATTTACGGAGTTAAATCCACTAGTGATGAGTATATTGATTTCTATGACTTTTGCTTTACTCATGGTGACGCCAATCTCATTGGTTGCTATTGCAACTGCAATTTCTTTAGAAGGATTAGGGAGTGGCGCAGGCAATATGGGAATCGTTGCAGCTTGTGTCACGTTCATCTTTGGCTCACTCGGTGTTAACAAAATCGGAGTGAATATCGTACTTATTATTGGTGCTGCTAAAATGATGATTCCTGTGTACTTGAAGCATCCTATTATAATGGTTCCACTTGCGATTAATGGCGCAATTGCTGGCACATTAACTTATTTAATAGGTATTAAAGGGACACCGATGTCTGCCGGTTTTGGCTATACAGGTTTAGTAGGACCACTCAATGCATTTTCGAGAATGAATGGTGACCCAATCATGAACATCATTTTACTTATTTTTGGTTACTTAGTCATTCCTTTTACTTTAGGGTTTGTGGTTCATCAAGTTTGTAAAAAGGTAATACCAGGGTATTCGGATGATATTTACCGTTTTGACATTCCAAAGCAATAAGAAAATTTTTATATGAATTATACAGAAGAGACGTAGCTTATGAGCTTCGTCTTTTCTTTTTAAAATACTATTGCATAAATTTTCATGTATATGTATAATGATGAATATTATTAAGAGGGAGGTTACGTTATGAATTTTTGGGGAAAGTGTCTAGCCATTTTTATGATTGCAGTAATTTTGTTTTCAAATATTTCTGTTTCACAAGCAAAAGCTGCATCTACTGATCAATGGGATAAAATTAAAGAAAGAGGAGAATTAAGAGTAGGTTTATCAGCTGATTATGCTCCGATGGAATTTGAAAGAACAGTCAACGGACAACGTGAATATGCTGGAATTGATATTGAACTGGCTAAAAAAATTGCTAAAGATCACGGTGTTAAATTAAAAATCGTGAATATGCAATTTGATAGTTTATTAGGGGCTTTAAAAACAGGAAAAATTGATGTTATTATTTCTGGAATGACGCCAACTGATGAAAGAAAAAAAGAAGTCGACTTTTCTAATTCTTATATGGCTGTTGATCAAAAAATAATTATCCGTAAAAAGGATGAAAATAAATATCAAACATTAGATGATTTAAAAGGGAAAAAGATAGGTGCACAAAAACAAACGACACAAGAAGAACTTGCGCGTACGGAAATACAGGACGCTGATGTTCAGTCATTAACGCGTGTACCCGAAGTAATCCTCTCATTAAAAAGTAATAAATTAGATGCAATAGTATTAGATAGTGCAGTTGGAAATGCTTATTTAAAACAAAATAAAGAACTTACTTTTTCTAAAGCGTCTTTTGCGGATGAGAAAAAATATACCGCAATTGCCGTACCTAAAAATTCACCAGAGTTGTTAAATAAGGTCAATCAAACGATAAAAGAAGTTGATGATCAAAACTTGATTAAAGATTATGAAGAAAAAGCCGCAAATGCGATGAAAGATGAAGGAAACTTTTTCACAAAATATGGCAGTTTCTTTTTAACAGGTTTGAAAAATACCATTTTAATTTCAATTATTGGTGTCGTCTTTGGCGCAGTGTTTGGAGCGATGTTTGCTTTAATGAAAATTAGCCGAATTAAACCATTAAAATGGTTAGCAGCTGCGTATATTGAATTTATAAGAGGGACGCCTTTACTTGTTCAAGTATTTTTAGTTTATTTTGGAACAACAGCCGTTTTAGGCTTAGATATTTCTGCATTTATATGTGGTGCTATTGCGTTAGTCATAAACTGTACCGCATATATCGCTGAAATTATACGTGCGGGTATTAATGCTGTAGATAAGGGTCAAATGGAAGCGGCGCGTAGTTTAGGATTGAATTATAGTCAAACAATGAAAAATGTCATCATGCCTCAAGCAATCAATAATATTCTTCCGGCGTTAGGCAATGAATTTGTCACGGTGATAAAAGAATCATCCATTATTTCTGTTATCGGGGTTAGTGAAATTATGTTCAACGCACAAGTTGTTCAAGGTGCTTCATTTGATCCGTTTACACCGTTATTGGTTGCGGCGATATTGTATTTCATTTTGACATTCACTTTATCAAGAATTATGAATGTCTTTGAAGGGAGAATGAAAATCAGTGATTAAAATTAATAAACTCTATAAATCGTTTGGAGAACATGACGTACTCAAAGGCATTGATTTGAATATTCAACAAGGAGAAGTTGTCGCAATTATTGGACCTTCCGGAAGCGGAAAAAGTACATTATTACGTTGCATGAACTTATTAGAACAACCCACTAAGGGTCAAGTTATATTTGAAGGAAAAGATTTAACAGAAAAAAGTACAAAAGTCGATCAACTTCGCCAAGATATGGGCATGGTTTTTCAAAATTTCAATTTATTTCCTCATAAAAAAGTAATTGATAATATTATTTTAGCACCTAGTTTGTTAAAAAAAGGTCATAAACAAACGTTGAATGACCAAGCTTTGACTTTACTAGATAGAGTGGGGTTAAAAGATAGAGCAAACGCTTACCCTAATCAACTTTCTGGTGGTCAAAAACAACGGGTTGCCATTGCTCGAGCGTTAGCAATGAATCCGAAAGTGATGCTTTTTGATGAGCCAACATCAGCACTTGATCCAGAGGTTGTAGGTGAAGTACTTACTGTTATGAAGGATTTGGCGAAAGAAGGTATGACAATGGTGGTGGTGACGCACGAAATGGAATTTGCCAAAAATGTGAGTGACCGTGTAATTTTTATGGCTGATGGCAACGTTGTTGAAGAAGGGAAACCGGAAGCGATTTTTGAACATCCTCAACATCAAAGAACGCAAAGCTTTTTAAAACGGGTCATGTAAAAAAGTACATTTATTCATGTGATTAACCGTATTTTTTATTAATACGACCTTTATATAAAAGAGCGTAGAGTAGCAAATCATAGATTATTGCTATTCTACGCTTTTTAACTTCAGCCAATAAATGAGGTACTTCACAGAATTACGGTGATCATGACAATTTTTTAACGTCATTATTATTTAAATTTCTCTAAATAAGAGAGATTTTTCAAACAGATATTCGACAAATTTTTGAAAGGGTTATTTAGAATTATGTTAAAATGGTAGAGTGGTTTTGAGAGGTGAAAATATTGGATATTAAAACATTAAAACAAGAAATCATTGATTATGCACAACAAATTGGCATCGATGATATCGGTTTTACGACGGCTGACCCTTTTGATGAATTGAAAAATAAGTTAATCGACTATCACGAAAATGGCTATGCCTCAGGATTTGAGGAATCTGATATTCAATTAAGAACCGAACCTAAATTATCGATGGCTTCTGCACAATCCATCATTGCGATTGCAGTAGGTTATCCGAATAAACTTAAAAATGCACCTAAAAGTGTTCGTGGTGATCGTCGTGGAATGTTTGCGCGCGCTTCTTGGGGACAAGACTATCATACGATTATGCGTCGACGCCTTGATGATTTGGCGACATTTATTTCCTCAAAAGTACCAGAAGCAGAAATGATGTCTATGGTAGATACGGGGGTTTTATCTGATCGTGCTGTCGCTGAACGTGCAGGACTCGGTTTTACAGGACGCAATGGTTTTGTAATCAATCCGAAGCTAGGCACATGGTCATATCTTGGTGAGATGTTAATTAACATTCCATTTCCACCTGATGAACAGATTATGGATAGTTGTGGCACATGTACCATTTGTGTCGATCGTTGTCCAACAGGAGCATTAGTCGGTGATGGTCAACTTAATAGTCAAAAGTGTATTAGTTTTTTAACACAAACTAAAGGCTATTTAAAAGATGAATATCGCTATAAAATAGGGAATCGTCTTTATGGATGCGATACTTGCCAACAAGTTTGCCCTAAAAATAGAGGAATAAATACTGAACAAGAGGATATTATTTTAGAACCTGAAATATTAAAACCAAGACTTATTCCATTATTACAAATGACAAATAAAGAATTTAAAAACACATATGGTCACTTAGCAGGGGCTTGGCGTGGCAAGAAACCTATACAGAGAAACGCTATTATTGCATTAGCTCACTTTAATGAAGTTTCTGCGATCCCAGAATTAAAACAAGTTGCAGAAAATGATCCCCGACCCATGATTAGAGGGACAGCGTATTGGGCAATTGGTCAAATTTTAGGTGTGGATGCTAAAGAGTATATTATGTCGCATTATGACGATGAACTAGAAGAGGTTCAAAATGAAATGTTAAAAGGTTTAGAAATGAGGAGACAAACAAAATGACGATACACGTAGTACTATATCAACCGGAAATACCCGCAAATACAGGAAATATTGCACGAACATGTGCGGCGACAGACACCCATTTGCATTTAATTCGCCCATTAGGTTTCAGTACAGATGATAAAATGCTTCGCCGTGCCGGGTTAGATTACTGGAAATTTGTTAATATTACCTACCATGATAGTATCGAAGAATTTTTCGAAGCTACAGAGGGTGAATATTATCTACTTACGAAATTTGGGTCAAAAAATCATACCTCTCAAGATTTTTCAGATGCAACTAAAAACCATTACTTTATTTTTGGGAAAGAAACGACAGGACTACCTGATTGGGTAAAAGATACTTATCAAAATACTGCGTTACGTATCCCAATGACTGATAAAGTTCGTGCCTTAAACTTATCGAACACAGCTGCAATTTTAATTTATGAAGCGTTAAGACAACAGGGTTATCCTAATTTACAGTAAATTTTAGGGGCGATATTATGACAGAATATGTTATTCAAGGCGGTACCATTTATACTGAAGATGGCAAAATTGAGAATGGACATATCATCATCAAAGAGGGATATATTTCACATATTGGTCATATGCCTTATCAGGGCCATTTAGAAACGATTAACGTTCCGAACAGTCATATTTTACCTGGGTTTATTGATATCCATATTCATGGGGGATATGGTGAAGATGCGATGGATGCCAAGACGCATGGCTTGAAACATTTATCTGAGCAACTATTATCAGAAGGCACAACGAGTTATTTGCCAACTACAATGACGCAATCCAATGAAGCCATTACTAATGCGCTACAAACTATTGCACATTATCAACCCAATCAATCGCCACGTGAAGCAGAAATACTCGGGGTGCATTTAGAAGGTCCTTTCATTTCAGAACATAAAGTGGGCGCCCAAAATCCTAAATTTGTGCAACCTCCAACTTTAGAGCAATTGAAAGCTTATCAACAAGCAGCACAAGGACTCATCAAAATTGTCACTATTGCCCCGGAAGTTTCAGGGGCCTTAGACGTTATTCGAAATCTAAGTGATCAAAATATTTTTTCAATTGGCCATACGGTTGCAACTTTTGATGAAGTAAATGAAGCGGTGACGTTAGGTGCTAGACATGTCACTCATTTATACAATGCTGGTACGCCATTTACACATCGTAATCCAGGTGTATTTGGAGCGGCATGGACGAACCCATTTTTACATTGTGAACTGATTGCAGATGGGATTCACTCTCATCCCGCATCAGTAGATATTGCTTTTAAGATGAAGGAAACGACACGTATGTATTTAATTACAGATGCGATGCGCGCTAAAGGATTAGGTGAGGGAACTTATGATTTAGGAGGACAAAATGTGACTGTCGCCAATCATGAAGCTCGATTAAAAAATGGGTCATTGGCAGGGAGTATTTTGAAAATGAATGTGGGTTTGAAAAATTTAATTCAATTCACGGGACGTTCTTTAGAAGATTTATGGCGTGTAACAAGTTATAATCAAGCTAAAGCATTAAACATTCTCCATCAAAAAGGCAGTTTGCGAGAGGGCAAGCATGCGGATATCGTTATTTTGGATCAAGAGATCAATGTTTTAAAAACAATCAAGATGGGGTATGTAGTTAATAATGTTAAAGACAAGAATGCATAAATAGAGGAGTGTACGAATATGGCAATGAACTTTAAAGTTTTTAAAGACAAAGATACTGCAGCAATTTATGCAGCAGATATCATCAGAAAACAATTTAACAATAATCCTACGACAATTGCTGGATTTCATTTGAGTGGTGAAGAAGCACCAGTATTAGACTATTTAAAACGCAATGTAGATAATCATGCCGTAGATTTTAGTCAAATTCATGTGCTAGATTATGACAAGCAAACATCATATTTTAAAGCGTTAGGTGTACCAGAAAAACAAATTCATGAAATTCCAGAAGATGACGATGTTGAAAAATTTATCGAACATAAAGCGAAAACAAAAGATAATAAAGGCAAATTGACACTACAAGTTGTTTCTATTAATCAGAATGGTGAATTCGGAGTACCAGTGAACAATGGTTTAAAACCTGCGCGTGAAATTTTTGTCATTGTGACAGGACATGATAAAGCTGATGTTATTAAAAAGTTATATGAAGATAATGGTAATACAAGCTTTATTCCATCAAGCTTAAAAACGCACCGTATGGTGAATGTCATTTTAGACGAAGCTGCAGCTCAAGGTTTGCCAGCTGATGTCAGAGAATATTTCACTTCTCTATATGCATAAAGAATAGGGGTGCCATTATGACAGAAGAAAAACATATCGAACATGAAAACGAAATGGTCGATGATTTTGATGATCTTGTCAGTTTAGGGAAAGAAATGGAACAAATTTCTGAAGCGAATGACGAAGAAAAAGAGAACCAAACACATGACGCATCTATTCGTTCAGATAAAACTGAAGAATAATCTAAAGGCAATGACGTAAGATGTTCTTATGTCATTGTCTTATTTATGTGTATGCATTAAAATGAAATAAACTGTGACTTAAATGAAAGGTGTCAAAATATGAAACTTCATCGTTATTGGGTGCCCTTGCTCATTTTTTCTACATTAATCAATTTACTATCGATTAAAGGATTTCCGCTCGCTTTAGGAACCCTCTATTTGCCTGTGTTGTTTAAAGTCGTTCAAATGCAAATGAATTTATCTGAGGGATTATTAGAAGAAAAAGTGCATGCCCGCGTATTTATACATAATAACCAAAAAGGGATTATTATTAGCGTAATATGCTGTTTAGCAATCACGGCGGCTTTATTTGTATACTTAAATGATTTTTATACAACACTCACAGGGTTTTTAGGCGTATTGATTGCGATGAGTCCTGTGACTTTAGCACTAGGAGTTATTCTATATATTGTTTCAGCTATAGCAGTTGTTCAAGCTGTAAAATACAAATTTTCAACTGAAAATAACTAAAAGAATAGATTGATCTCAAAAGATGAAAGTTCAAAAGCGCTTTCATCTTTTTTATATTCTCATAGATGGGCAATTGAACCTACTTTTTGTTTAATGCTATAATTTAATTGAAGATACATATTTCATAAAGGGGAGCGAATCAATATGTCAGTAAGAATTGAACACGATACATTCGGCGAAATTGAAGTACCTGCAGAAAAATACTGGGGTGCACAAACACAACGTAGTAAACAAAATTTTCCAGTAGGTAAAGAAAAAATGCCCATTGAGGTCATATATGGGTTTGCACAACTCAAACGTGGTGCAGCATTAGCAAATCACGAACTCGGCAAATTAAGCGATGCTAAAAAAGAAGCTATTGTTCATGCATGTGACCGCATTTTAAATGGGGAATTAGATGAACATTTCCCTCTTGTTGTTTGGCAAACAGGAAGCGGTACTCAAAGTAATATGAATGTAAATGAAGTCGTAAGTTACGTTGCGAATGACTATTTAAAATCTAAAGGAAGCGACGAACATATTCATCCAAATGATGATGTAAACAAATCTCAAAGTTCTAATGATACTTTTCCAACGGCGATGCATGTCGCACTATATCACGAAATTGAATCTAAATTAGAGCCAGCCCTTAAAGGATTACGCGATACATTTCATGAAAAAGAAACGGCATATAAAGACATTATTAAAATTGGTCGTACACACCTTCAAGATGCAACACCTATTACGTTAGGACAAGAAATCAGTGGTTGGCGTTATATGCTAGACGTGTGTGAATCGTTGTTAGCGGATTCTAAAAAACATATTTTAAACTTAGCTATTGGAGGCACAGCTGTAGGGACAGGTATCAATGCGCATCCTGAATTTGGTGATAAAGTTGCACATTACATTTCAGAAAATACAGGTTATCCATTTGTCTCTTCAGAAAATAAATTCCATGCATTAACAGCACATGATGAAGTCGTTCAATTACACGGATCTTTAAAAGCGTTAGCAGGAGACTTAATGAAAATTGCGAACGATATTCGTTGGTTAGCGTCGGGGCCACGCGCAGGTTTAGCCGAAATTAAGATTCCAGAAAATGAACCAGGTTCTTCAATTATGCCAGGTAAAGTTAATCCAACGCAATGTGAAATGTTAACGATGGTTGCCGTTCAAGTGATGGGAAATGATACGGTTGTAGGTATTTCAAGTTCTCAAGGTAACTTTGAATTAAATGTGTTTAAACCTGTTATTCTGCATAATACGTTACAATCGATTGATTTACTTGCTGATGGTATGAATACATTTAACAAAAACTGTGCTGTTGGTATTGAACCGATTGAGGAACATATTGATGACTATTTAAATCGCTCATTAATGCTCGTCACAGCATTAAACCCACACATTGGCTATGAAAATGCAGCTTCTATTGCTAAAAAAGCGCATAAAGAAGGGTTAACTTTAAAAGAAGCAGCCATTCAATCAGGTCACTTAACAGAGGAACAATTTGATGAATGGATTAAACCGGAAGACATGGTTCATCCAAAATAAGCAAGGAGGCTTTTCTTATCAATGGAAAGGAACGGATTAATTGATATCGGATCCAACACGATTCGATTAGTAATTTTTCAATTTCATCCTGATATCGGACTTAATGAAATACAAAACATCAAAACACCTGCAAGATTAAGTCAATATTTAGATAAAGATCAACGTATGTCAGAGGAAGGGATTGAAGTATTGACGGATGCTTTACACAGTTTTAAAAAAGTGGCTGATAAATTTGAAGTCGATCATTTATATCCTATTGCAACAGCGGCCATACGACAATCTACAAATCAAAAAGACATCATTAAACATGTAAAGAAAAAAGTTGGTATTGATATCATTATTATTCCAGAAGAAGATGAAGCCTTTTATGGGTCTTATGCCGTCACGCATACCACAGGTATTGACGATGGAATTACAGTTGATATCGGCGGTGGCTCAACAGAAGTGACCTATTTCGAAAAGCGTAAAATTAAAGAGGCAACGAGCTTTCCATTCGGTGTCGTGACTTTATCACGTATGTTTTTTGAAGGTAAAGATCACAATGACAAAGATGCCATAAAAAAAATGGAAAAATTTTTGAAAAATGAATTTAGCCAATTAGATTGGATTAAAGATAAAGATATTCATCTTGTGGGCATCGGAGGGTCGGCACGTAACTGTGCACGCATTCATCAGTCTTTACATCAATATCCTATTGCTGGTGTCCATGGATATACAATGAATCACGATGGATTAAAGGAAGTTTACCAATTATTGAAGAAAACATCCCGTGAGGATTTAACCAATTTAGATGGTTTAAGCCGTGACCGCGCAGATATTATTCTACCTGCCGTTGCTGTATTTAATGTTTTATATGAAATCATCGATGCGGATGCATTTACTTTTTCAAGGAAAGGGATTCGTGAAGGTTTCATTATGAATCAAATTGCGAATGCATATCCAGGAGAATTTTCGAAAAATCATGTACGCCAAGATGCGCTAAAACATCTTGCAAATGAATATCACATTGAACAAAGCGGTGCAAAACAACGTGTGAAACTTGCCTTATCATTATATAATCAAATTTTAAAATATAAAAAATTAGATATTGATGAACCATTAAAACAACTCTTCTTAGAAGCGGCATATCTCTATTATTTAGGCAAATTTATAGATTCTGACTCTAGTTCACAACATACGTATTACATTATTGCAAACTCTAGCATCAATGGTCTCACACATAAAGAACGTGTCACATTGGCATTACTCGCAAGTTTTAAAAATAAAACCCTTTTAAAATTTTATAGCGATGAGACAGGATGGTTTAATTCTGATGAAATGAATCATATTCAAGCACTAGGTGGGGTTGTCAAATTTGTTAACGCCATGAATATTTCAAACACGAACACCGTTAGTCAATTAACTTTATTAAAACAAAAAGAAGGGTTCCAACTAGATGTTTATTATCAAGGGGAACCTATTGCTGAAGCCTACCAAACACTACGCCAAAAGAAACACCTTGAAAAAGTTTTAAAAGACGAAGTTAAAATTAACTTTACAGAATCTTAAGCTTAGCTTTATGTTTATCGAAATATGGGTTGTGTTATTCTAAATTAAGCATAAAGGACCTTTGGGATCTATTAATGAGGTGAAAATTAAAAGTGACAAATACGAATAATCATTTAGACATCAATCACCCAAGTTATTATAACAATCGGGAAGTCAGTTGGTTGGATTTTAACTATCGTGTATTGCAAGAATCATGTGATAGTTCTAATCCACTATTAGAACAGCTTAATTTTATCGCGATTGGAAGTTCTAATTTAGATGAATTTTTCATGGTTCGCGTTGCAGGATTAAAAGATCAAGTGAAAATGGGGTTCGACAAACCAGAAAATAAAACACAAATGACCCCTCTTGAGCAGCTGTCAGCAATAGAAAAGAAAAATCGAAAAAATGTCGCATTTCAATATCAAAGATATAATGAACTTATTGAAGAGTTAAGAGATTATGATGTATTTTTAAGTCAACCTGATGACTTAAATGAATCTCTCATAGAACAGTTAGAGACTATTTTTCTAAATGAAATTTTGCCTACGTTAACACCGTTAGGCATTGATGCGTATCGTCCATTCCCAAAACTCAACAACAAAACATTGAATATATTTGTAGACATAGACACTGGTAATGAAATCAATTCGGCGATTGTGCAAATTCCTACATTGTTGAAGCGATTTATCTCTATTAATGAAGGAAATCATCATTATATAGTACTGATTGAAGATTTGATTACGTACTTTATGGGGCACTTATTTCAAGGGTATGAAATATTAAATACGTATACATTCAGAATTACTCGAAATGCTGACTTAACCATTCACGAAGATGGCGCAGAAGATTTGCTCATTGAAATAGAACGTTTTTTAAAGGAACGTAAGAGTGGTGCTGCCGTTAGATTAGAAATCGATAACCGTACACATCCTGAAAATAATTTAGATTGGCTTGTTGATATTTTAGAATTAGAACAAGAAGATGTTTATCTGACAGAAGGACCACTGGATCTCACAATGGTTTTTGAATTGGTCGATCATCTGTCTAATAAATTAAAAGACTTAAAATATCCACGCTATACACCACAAGTGCCGCAATCGTTGGGGAATAATAATATATTTGAATTGGCGATGAAAAGAGATATCTTTTTCCATCATCCATATGAATCTTTTGAGCCTATCGTTGATTTCATTCAAGAGGCTTCAGAAGATCCCAATACCATAGCTATAAAGCAAACATTGTACCGTGTAAGTAGCGATTCTCCAATTATTGAAGCGCTAAAAAATGCGGCAGAAAATGGAAAGCAAGTGACAGTTCTCGTTGAATTGAAAGCACGTTTTGACGAAGAAAATAATGTGCACTGGGCACGAATGTTAGAAGATGCGGGATGTCACGTCATGTATGGAATGACGCATTTAAAAACGCATAGTAAGATTACTTTGATTGTTAAACGTATAAATGGTCAATTAGTTCCATTCGTGCATTTAGGTACGGGGAACTACAACGATAAAACAGCCAAATTGTATACAGATATGGGCATCATCACAACGAATAGCGCTATCGGTAAAGACGCAATGAGTTTCTTTAATTATCTGAGTGGATACTCCATTAAACCAGATTATCAACAATTAAATGTATCTCCGTATGAAATTCGAGATTTATTTATTGAACGTATAGAGGAAGAAGTTCAAAGTCATTTGAAATATGGTAATGGTAAAATGATGATGAAAATGAACTCTTTGACGGATAAAGCATTAATCAAAAAATTATTTGAAGCTTCACAAGCAGGCGTTCAAATAAAATTAATTATTCGAGGAATTTGTTGTTTAAAACCGGGGATACCAGGAGTCAGCGAAAATATTGAAGTTGTCAGTATCGTTGGTCGACTTTTAGAACATTCTAGAATTTATTATTTCTATAATAACGGCAACGAAAAAGTGTATTTATCATCAGCAGATATGATGACGCGTAATATGATTAAACGTGTAGAAATTTTATTCCCAGTACTCAATCAAAAAATAGCAAAACGGTTAGTTTCTTATTTAGAGCTTCAACTCTCAGACAATCAAAAAGGACGATACCAAGATCGATATGGTGTTTATCACTATGTGCAAAATGACTTCCCTCCAATCAATTCTCAGGAAAAATTAATGGAGGAAGCTGTGGAATTTGGTTTGCATCTAAAAAAAGAAAATATTGTTGAAACCGGTCAACCCGTGCGTCCAAAATCGAATTGGGTGAACCGTTTTAAAAAGAAATTTAATAGAAGATAAAAAACATCTGTCATGCTTTTCGCGCATGACAGATGTTTTTATGATGGCACGTCATCTAGTGTGACATTAATTTCTTGTTGAAGAATAGGATGTTTAAACTGAACTTGATAACTTTCAAGTTGTAATTGACGTAACGTGGATTGACCATATAAAGGGTCTCCGATGACAGGATACCCTAACGAAGCCAAGTGAACTCTAATTTGATGTGTCCGCCCAGTATCTAATTTTAGTTGTACTTCACATACGCCTTCTTTTACCATTTTAGAGGCGATGACATGAGTAATTGCGCGTTGTCCAGTCGGTGAAATACGTCTTTTATTGGGATGAAACTTATCTTTTCCAATAGGTTGATCAATGGTTTGTGGTTTGAGAGGTAAAAGGCTCTTTACTTGCGCACGGTAAATTCGATGTATTTCATTCTCTTCTAACATACGGTCCAGTATCTTTTTGACAATAGGATCTTTAGCAACAATAAGTAATCCCACTGTTTCTTGGTCTAAACGATGAATAGGTTCCACGTAATCTTCATTTAATGTATAAATTAAATGATTCATCAATGTATTACTTTCTTTTAAATCATTCGGGTGTGTTTTTACGCCTTTAGGTTTATATGCCACAGCTAGATACTCATCTTCGTAGACCACTTGAGCATGACGATAACTAGGGACATACTGACTTTTGTCATGATAATCAGGAAGTACAACGTGATCATTTGTATAAATTATTGTGTTTAATGAAGCGGATTCATCGTTAATAATAATCTCTTTTGACATATTTAATAAATGCAATTCTTTTTTTGGTAATTTTAAAGATTTAAACATGTCTCGTAATGACATATCATTAAACGGTTCTGCTACTGTAAATTTCATAATAGCCTCCTTACCTCAATCATCATACCATATTTGTAGACTTAAATAACTAAAAAATTTGACGATCTTTGAGTTGAATCGGACAATTAATGGTTTATCGACGTGTGAGTAATATTCATCGCATTATTCAATATGATTAGTCAAATGATGATTTTGAAGTCGCTTGGATTCAAGTGTATACTAATATAGAAGTCGATAAATGGAGTGAAGAGTATGGAAAAACCAACACGACTTGCCTTATTGAAAGAAATTGCTGAATTTTTAAATGAAGAAACGGAATTGGAACCGATGTTGCATGGGGCACTTGAATCTTTAATTCAAGGGAGTGACTTTACGACCGGCTGGGTCTTTTTTATTGATGAGAATGGGGCCCACACGTTAGAAGCAGATGTCGCATTACCCAAAGCCTTAACGAATCACAATTGTAAATATATGACAGAGGGTTCATGTTGGTGTGTGCAATCCTACCATAACAAAAAACTAACAAAAGCTTCTAATATCATCAACTGTTCAAGAATCAACCTAGCGAGCCAAGAGTTTAAAGATGAGACTGAAGACATTACACATCATGCGACAGTTCCTTTAAGATCAGGCAATGAACAATTTGGTTTACTTAATGTCGCAACACCTCACACCCAACGCTATTCAGATGAAGATTTAGAATTGCTTGAATCAGTTGCGTTCCAAATTGGTTCTGCAATTAAACGCATTTATTTAACAAATCAAGAAAAAGAAGCGGCCCTTATCAATGAACGTAATCGACTGGCGCGGGATTTACATGATTCAGTAAATCAAATGTTGTTCTCTTTAAAATTGACTGCACATGCTGCAGGTCAAATTTCTCAAGAAGCAACCTCAAAAAAGGCCTTTCGCCAAATAGAACAAACAAGCCAAAATGCCGTGAATGAAATGAGGGCGCTCATATGGCAATTAAAGCCCGTGGGTTTAGAGCAAGGTTTAGTACATGCAATCAAGCAATATGCGAAATTAATTCATATCAATGTCGATATTAAAGTGCATGGTTTAATTGATTTAGACCGAAAAATCGAAACACATACGTATCGTATTATTCAAGAGGCGATGAATAATAGTAAAAAACACGCCAATGTGTCTATAGTATATGTCCATCTGAATCAAACGGATGACCAATTACAAGTTCAAATTTCTGATAAAGGTCAAGGATTTAATCCGTTACATCTTGATGAGCGAGGGCATCATGGTCTTTCACATATGAGACAACGTGTCGCACTAATGAATGGACATATCAATGTGCGCTCAAACTCAGGGGTTTGTATAGATTTAGATATTCCAATTCACCACAAAGGAAGTGATTAGATGAAACAAATTGCACTTGTAGATGATCATTATATTGTAAGACAAGGGTTAGAGTTTTTATTATCAACAAAAGAAGATATAGAGGTTGTGGGCAGTTATGGAAATGGCTATGATGTTTTAACAGCATTAAAAACATCCCAAATTGCTCCAGAGCTTATACTTGTTGATCTTGTCATGCCTGAGATGAATGGAATAGAATTGATTCATGAGCTGAAACAAAACTATCCCACGATTAAAGTATTAGTATTGACGAGCTATGTCGATGATGAACATGTTATGTCTGCCTTAGAAGAGGGAGCAGACGGGTACCAAATGAAAGATGTAGAAGCAGAACAATTGATCGATGCGATTGAACGTGTAATGGCAGGGGAGCGTGTGGTACATAAAGAAGCTGAAGCTGTAATGAACAATGTACAAAGTAAACCCCATCACTTAAACAAGCTCTCTAAACGAGAAACCGAAGTATTGAAAGAAATGGCGCAAGGTAAAACAAATAAAGAAATTGCTGCACAGTTGTTTGTCTCTGAAAAAACAGTTAAAACACATGTCAGTCATATTTTTAATAAATTAGAAGTATCCGATCGAACACAAGCAGCGATATATGCGATGGAAAATCATTTAATATAGGTAACATCACTATCTTACAAAACGTAAGGTAGTTTTTTTGTGCAAATGTTGAAAAATATTTAATGGTTATATTTTAGCAGTTAATTAAAAGGAGAGAGAATAAGCATTAGAAGGATAAAAAATTGGGTATCTAATATATAAATTATTGCATAATTAAAATAAAAGCAATTTAATTGATGAATAAAATAATAAGGTGTAACATGTCAGGAATAAAGTAAAAATAAGTGGAAAGTGTAACTTTAAATTTCACTTAATTAATGTCATTTTGGATATCTATTTTTTATAAATGGTGATAAGATGCATGAATGCCAAAAAAATTAGGGAATATTAAGGGAAAATATTGGAGGAACATATTTTGAAAAAAAAGATAAAACAAAAACATGCGATTCGTAAATATAAAGCGGGAGCTTCATCGGTATTGTTAGGCCTTTTCGTGTTTCTGGGATTAATGACGGAAGAAAAAGCGAAAGCGGCGGAAATCATCCCAGGTCAAAGTGAGATGACAAAGAAAAAAAACGAAGGTGCGACAAATAACGAAACTACTGGAAGTACAAACTCGAGTTCAAGCATGACAACGACAGACGCTGTCACAACTACTGAGGAAAGTTCTTCTAATGTCAATGAGTTGGCAACTGAAGCTGAGAACAATAAGCCTGTTCCATCCGAAGATCGTGTAGAAGCAAATTCTACGATAGACGCTCAAGTTTACACTAATACGAATGATTCTAACATAACGAATACTCAAACAAATACTAATGAGACATCTACTGAAATTAAACCCACAAATCAAACCACTACAAGTTATACAACTCAAGACATTCCTCAACAAAGAATTACACCATCGCAAAGCAGTGCATCCGCCACTCCTCAATCATCGGACATGTCACAACAAAAAATTGTACCCACGCCAGAAGATACGTTTTCATCAAGCCAAACATCAGCAGATAAGATTCAACAAACAGCATTAGACAACACCTCCTTAACAACACCAGAAACCACTCAAAGCCATTCAACAACTTCTATTTCTACAGGCAACGACATAACGCAAAATGTTCAAATTATTAAGTCAGAAATAGAAGGTAAAGACACAGTCAATCCTCATAACGCTGAACGTGTAACGTTGAAATATGATTGGCAATTTCCAAATGGTATGAAAGAAGGAGATTACTTTGATTTTTCAATCTCAAATAATGTGAATACCCATGGGATTTCATCTACACGAAAATTGCCTGAATTAAAAAATGGCTCTGTCGTCATGGCAACGGGGCAATTATTAGACGAGCATAATATTCGATATACATTTACAGATTATATTGACAATAAAGTAAATGTTGTTGGTTCATTAAGTTTGAATTTATTTATTGATCCTAAAGAAGTAACGACTGAAGGGAAGCAGACGATTACTTCACAATTAAATGGAAAAGCGACAACTAAAGATGTAAATATCGCTTACCTCAATGGCATTAATAATAGAGGTCTGAATATTAACGGTTCAATAGAATATATAAATAAAGAGACAAACACTTTTAAACATATTGCTTACGTAAATCCAATCAAAAATACCATTCAAAATCCAATAATAAATGGAAATGTGACAAGTGGTATACCCACAACTGGTCAGCCGACTGTGAAAGTATTTGAATATATAGGGCAATCCCCATTAAATCAAAGTGTTTATGCGGATACTTCTGATACGCAAAACTTTAAAGATGTCACTTCGACATTGACTGATAAACTCTCAATCACTAATGGTAGTTACACATTAGCTATGAATCAGCTTGATAAAACTTATATTATAACTTATGAAGGTCAATATATGAGTGAGGCGAATGAATTAAATTTCCTTACTCAGTTCGCAGGCTATCCATCAACATATCCTTATTACTATACAACAGTTAAATGGGAAAATGGTGTTGTATTCTATAAAAATAATGGAACAGGTCAAGGTACAGACCAGCCCCTTTTAGAATCCAATTTGATTAGCTTTACAGAAGATAGTGGTGACGGCGTGATCCGTGGTCAATATGAGGGGCCAATGGTAGAAGTTGAGGAAGACGAATACAATGAAACATTTGATTCTCAACCAGATGACGTTACAGGATTCAATCCAAATATTATTGAAGAACATGAAGACAGCGCCCCAATCGATTTTGAAGAAGACACAGGCACAGAAGAAATAACAGGTGCATATAATGGTGCGATGGAATTTGAAGAAGAGAGTAACTATATCGACTTTATTGAAGATACAACGCAAGAGGGAATGAGCGGCTCAAATACGAATGAAGTGATAGAAGAGGTAGAAGAAAATAACCTCGTAGAGTACGAAGAAGACACGACACCAGAAGGAATGAGTGGCTCAAATACGAATGAAGTGACGGAAGAAGTAGAAGAGAACAACCTTGTGGAATTTGAGGAAGGCACAACACCAGAAGGAATGAGTGGCTCGAATACAGGTGAAGCGACAGAAGAAGTAGAAGAGAACAACTTAGTTGAAACAGAAAGAACACTCGAACCTAAAGAAGATACACCTAGGGGTGGAGCGCCTACAATAAAATTGGATTTTAATTCTAAAATGAATCATTTTAACGCACCAAAAACAAATAAGGATGCATATGAGACACCATCAGAGCTTGAAAATAATCAAAAACAACCCCTGTTAAAAGAACAAACTTCTCCACAAAATGAGGATTCAAAAATTACAGAAGAAAATGAACTTACTGAAATAGTTCCTGAAAATCCAATAGTAGAAGAGGATACTGAAAATAAAATTAACCATTCTATAATTGAAGAGGATACTGAAAATAAATTAAACCACTCTATAGGTGAAGAGAATGAAACACCTTCTGAATCAAATATAAATGACGCTTATGTTGATAGTAATAAGAACCAAGACAGAAATACTAAAACGAAGCGAAATCAAAATAAATTAGAGAAGATTCCTCAAAATGAAATTAATCAAAATCATCAACCTAAAGAGACAATAATAAGTGAAAATCAACCGGAAATTGATGAGAATAACGATTCGAAAAAAACGAACACAACAACAACAACTTCTCAGGATGCTCCTAAGAAAGTTAAATCTGTGAATCCAATTAATAATGTGGCTAACAATAGTTATAATGCTGAGCATGATTCAAAATATACGTATACTAAAGTTTCTAAGGAAATGAATACTCAAGCAAATGAGGATAGATTTGGTTTAGAAGAAAAAGAGAAAACTTCTCAAAATACAACACAAGATAAGAAAGAATTACCAGAAACTGGAAATACATCAAAACCAACTGGCTTAATCGCTTTCTTCATGGCATTGACAGGATTAATGTTAGTCTTTAGAAAACGTAAAAAAGAAGACAAATAGAGATTGAAATATAAAAAAGGTACGACAGAATTTTAAATAGATTCTGAACGTACCTTTTTTTGATATAGATAAATCAATGAGGTAAAACCTTAAAATTCGGATGTATGCGGTTCGATATGAACAATGGTTTCTACTTCGCCTAAACGCTGTTGAAGTTGATGTTCAATGCGATCAGAAATTTCATGACTTTCAACAACATTTAATTTTGGGTTTACGGAAACAGTAACGTCAATGAATGACATAACGCCATGACTTCTTGCTTTAATATCTCTAATTTCATAAATGCCATCAATATGTGAAATAATACGATGAATATGGTCTAATTCCTCTTCATCATACCCATCAGTGAGAGTAATCGCTGTTTCTTTAAAAATATCAATACTCGTCTTCATAATGAGTAAACCGATAATAATGGCTGCAATTGTATCCAACATCGGAACACCCATATAAACTCCTAATACACCAATAACGGTTCCCACTGATACGAGTGCATCGGACAAATTATCATAGCTGGCTGCTTTTAACGTACTACTGTTCACTTTTTTAGAAATATTTCTATTGATAACAAACACAATAAACATGATGACTGCTGACAGGACGCCGACAATGACCGCTGAGTAACTAGGTTGTTGAAAAGTTCCTTCATAAAAGTGACGAATGCCCGTCGTAATAACTTGTATACTCACCGCAAACATAATAAATGATGCAATTAAGGAAGCGATAAATTCAGATCGATAATGTCCATAAGGGTGGTTCTTATCAACGGGCTTTTGAGAAATATACAATGCGATAAGGATTGCAACGGAACTGATAACATCAGTTGCATTATTTATCCCGTCAGCGGTGAGGCCGTGACTGTTTGCTAACCAACCATAGACTATTTTTAAAATAGTTAATGCGGTATAAGTCACGATACTTAAATAGGCTCCTTTTTTAGCCTGAGAAATTTTATATTCTATCTGCACTTAGAACACCTCAAAATTTAACGTTCTTTTATTATGCCTCTAAAATATTTCAAATGCTAGTACATTCAATTAAAAAAATGACTTCTATGTAATATTACCCTAATAGGAAGCGTTATCACAATGAACCTTAAGAGAATCATAAATTATCTAAAGCTATATTTAAAATATCTTAAATATAGAGTTTAGCACTATTTATTATTTATTTTTGGTGTTATGGTGTACCTAAGGAGTAAAAATTATAGAAAATTAATAATAACTTTTTTAAATGGAGGTAAATCGAATGAACAACAATGTCAAAACAACACATGGAATTCGAAAATACAAAATTGGAGTAGCGTCTGTCGTATTAGGGACAGTCATCTTTTTAGCAAACCATAGTTCAAGTGAGGTTAAAGCTGCAGAAGTTGATACTGTAGGACCAGACACACTACAACAAACAACCCAAGTCAACACAAATTTAAAAAATGAAAATTTAACTAAATCAGAGACTCCAGTACAAAGTAACCAACATCTGCAAAAGAACGTAGATTTAAAAACGAATGAAGGTATAGAGCGTCATCAAACTAAATCAATCGCACAACCAGTAAAACATGAAGCATCTCAAATGACACAAAATGAAGATATTCAAACAACTAAAGTTGCTAATGATGTTCAACCAACGATATCACCAAGATCTTCAAACCCTCAACCACAGATTCAAAAAGCATCGCCTATTTCTCAAGACACTATCAACAATACATTCAAGCATATTGCTTTCGTCAGTAACCTAAACAACCAAGTGAAAAGTGGGACGCTTATTGGCAACGTTCTTAGTCAACAAGTTAAGGCAGGTAACCCTATAGTAAAAATTTACGAAGCCATGGGTCATGGGTTGTTAAATCCGAGTGTATTTGCAGATACAACGAATACAAAAGCATTTAAAGATATTACACCTAAAATGGTAAATAATATTTATTACACAAACAATGGATATCAAATGGACATAGAAGATTTAAGCAAAAATTATGTCGTTGTCACTGAAGGAAAATATGCAAAAGATGCGCACCTATTAAAATATCAGACACAACTTATTGGTTATCCTAATATGTTTAGTGGCTACAGAACAGCACATATGGGTTGGACGAACGTACTAAAATTTTATAAAAATAATGCAGCTGGTTATGGCACTACAACTTCCAATTTAGATAAAGACGATTTCATTGTAAATGACGAAAAATCAAAAGAGATTTTAAAAGGTAAAGAAAATACACGAAAAACAGATTCATGGAATGACGGCAACATCAAAATTGTTGAGCCTAAAAAAGATCCATGGAACGACGGCAACATCAAAATCATTGAACCAAAGAAAGAAGCACCGAATGCAGATTCAGATGATTTTATCTTAAAAGATGAAGGCTTAAATAAAATTTTAAAAGGTGAACCAAAAGCGCCTAAAAAAGATCCATGGAACGACGGCAATATTAAAATCGTTGAGCCGAAAAAAGAACAACTTCAATCACCGAAAAAAGATCCGTGGAACGACGGCAACATCAAAATCATTGAACCAAAGAAAGAAACACCGAATGTAGATTCAGATGACTTTATCTTAAAAGATGAAGACTTAAAAAAAATTTTAAAAGGTGAACCAAAAGCGCCTAAAAAAGATCCATGGAATGATGGTAACATTAAAATCATTGAACCAAAGAAAGAAAAAGAGCAGCCTAAAAATGAAATGCCTCAACCAAATGGACCATCAGAAAAAGAAAACAAACCACAACCTAAAGATAAAATGGAAACTCCGAAACCCGAAGTTGAGAAAAAACAAGAAATGATACCGAAAAAAGAGCATTCTGGAGAAAAAACACCTAAAAACGAAACACCAAAAATTTTAGAACCAGAAGTGGAGAAAAAAGCACCACACATGGAGCGTCAGTCAGACACAAACCTACCAAAGGCGCATTTGGAATCAGAAATGCATCCTTCAATGAATAAACAATATGAAATGTACTCAAAAATGATGACGCCACAGAACACGCATAAAGAAAACAAACAGATGAAAAGTCAGGATTCTGAGCATAAAAACGACAAAATGTTACCAGAAACGGGACATGATTCATCTACGCAAACAACAGGGATTATAGGGGCATTTTTAACTATCTTTGGTTTAGCTACTTTGATAAAACGTCGTAAACATTCAAAACAGTAATCTATTAATTCGAATACTTCTCAAAAATTCCTCCTAACCAGTTTAGGGGGATTTGTTGTTAATGTCATACAATATCACCTTAAAATTCCATTTTACATTTTTTAGTATATATTTAACCTCAACCTTTTTTAGTTGACATATAACAAAATTTTTATTGCTCTTTTGCTAATTTTCAGATTATAATATCTTTATTGAGTAAAGGGGGATGAATATATGAAGTTTAAAGGACTTACAATGAAGATTGTAATTGCACTTATTTTAGGGATTTCAATCGGTTCGTTATTTAATTTCTTTGAAGGGGCTCAGTGGGTTTCATTCATCAATAAATATATTTTAAATGTAATTGGACAAATCTTTTTAAATTTAATCTTTATGCTTGTTGTGCCTGTTGTTTTTGTCTCAATAGTGCTAGGCGTAATTGGTGTAGGTGATCCGAAGTTGCTAGGTGGCATTGGATTAAAAACAATGGTTTTCTTCTTAACAACGACTGCGTTAGCGATTACACTTGCCATGATTTTAGCTTTAATTGTTAAACCAGGTGCAGGGCATTCGGATTTATTAAAAAGTGAAGAAGTAGCATCTTACCAAAAACAATTAGATAGTCAAAAATCAGGTGCTGACTCACCGATGAATCAAACATTTGATCAAACGTTAATTAATTTCTTCCCAAAAAATGCTGTACAAGCAATGACTGAAGGGAACATGCTTCAAATTATTACATTTGCCATCTTTATCGGTATTGGAATTATGATGGTTGGTGAAAAAGGAAAAATTGTACATAAATTCTTTGAACAATTTAATGAAGTCCTAATGTATATAATTTCCATGATTATGAACGTTTTTGCGCCAATTGGTACTTTTGGTTTAGTCGCGCATGCTTTTACAGAAGCAGGTTTTGGGGCAATACGACAACTCGGATTATACTTTATCGTCGTCTTAGCTGCGTTATTTATCCATTTCTTCGTTGTCTATGGAGGTGCTGTTAAATTTCTTGCACGTCGTAGTCCAATGGAATTTTTCAAAGGGTTTTTACCAGCGATTACAGTAGGATTTGGTGGATCAAGCTCAAACGCCGCATTACCAGTATCTATGGAATGTACGAAACGTTTGGGGGTTCGTCCTGAAATTGCAAGTTTCGTACAGCCTCTCGGAGCCACAATAAACATGGACGGTACAGCCATTATGCAGGGGGTGGCAACAATTTTTATCGCGCAGTTAATGGGTGCGGATTTAACGTTACTTCAATTGATTACTGTAGTAGCAATTGCGGTTATCGCATCGGTTGGAACAGCAGGTGTTCCTGGCGTGGGTCTCATTATGTTAGCAATGGTGTTAACAGCAGTAGGTTTGAACCCAGCGGCAATTGGTATCATCTTGGGTATTGACCGATTATTAGATATGACACGTACAGCGGTTAACATTACTGGGGATGCAGCGTGTGCATTAATTTTATCTGAACGTGAAGGACGTAAATTAAAAGGAAATATGCATGTTGAGTAAATAATGCGAAAGCCGAATCTCTCGTAAGCTCCTTATGAAGTAAACACTTTATAAGGAGCTTTTTGTTGTTTTTTATTTCTTCAAAGAATTAAACATCGATATTTTCTACAGATAACAAATCATTAATAAATTTTTCAAAATCACTTTTAGTGACGTTAAGGCGTAGGGAAATACCAGAGTCTGTTGCACAATTATTTAATCTTAATCCTGAATCCATATTGAGTAAAAGTGACAATTCCTCAGGTCCATATTCTATCAAAGTAAATGATAAATCAGGTTCAAAGAAATGAATTTCACTCACTGGTGGTGTGTAGTCAAACTTTTTCAATTGATTAATGTCATGACTAAATATCGCAAATTCATTGATGAGTTGTTGTTCTTCAAATTTTAATGTTGTGTCAATATAAAAAATTTGGTTCTGTTGCAAAGTTGATTTTATAACATAATTTTAACAAAAAGGAGTCTTCTGTATGAACTATTTCAGATATAAACAATTCGAGAAAGATGTCATCACTGTAGCCGTTGGCTACTACCTAAGATACGCATTGAGTTATCGTGATATATTTGAAATATTAAGAGAACGTGGTGTCAATGTTCATCATTCAACAGTCTATCGTTGGGTTCAAGAATATGCACCGATTTTGTATCAGATTTGGAAGAAAAAGCATAAAAAAGCTTATTATAAATGGCATATCGATGAGACATATATCAAAATTAAGGGCAAATGGTGCTATTTATATCGTGCGATTGATGCAAACGCCATACATTAGATATTTGGTTGCGTAAGCCAACGAGATAATCATGCGGCATATGCGTTTATTAAGCGTCTTATTAAGCAATTTGTCAAACCCAAAATAATAATTACAGATCAAGCACCTTCAACGAAGGCCGCAATGTCTAAACTAATCAAATATTTTAAACTCATCCCGTACTGTCATTGTACCTCTAAATATTTAAATAATCTCATTGAACAAGATCATCGTCATATCAAAGTAAGGAAAATAAGTTATCAAAGTATCAATACGCCAAAGAATAAGATTAAAGGCATTGAATGTATTTATGGATTATATAAAAAGAACCGCAGATCTCTTCAGATCTACGGGTTTTCGCCATGCCGTGAAATTAGCATCATGCTAGCAAGTTAATACGAAGTATTATTTTAAACATTAGTCTAGAGGTTTATTTTTTAACTTTGCAACATAATCTGATAGATTATATCAACTCAATAACGAAGATTAACTTTAACCGTTAAGAGAGCTATCTAACTCGTTTGGAGGCTAGATAGCTCTCTTTATTTGCGTCCATTTATGTAAGGCGCTGTATCTATTAGTTTTCGGGGCTTTTGTACGGTTTATGGGGTTAATAATAGGTTTCTGGTTTATTATTATTGTTTGAGTCTACACTGCGCACGGTGTAGACGTTATTTTTTTTGACCCTGGTATATTAAATATCTTAATTTGATAACTAACTAATTTTTTTCGACTTTCGGGATAGAAGCACTTTTTTTATTGACTAACTTCACATTATAAATATAAAGAATTAATGGTATTACTAGTAGAGCAGAACAATAAATGAAGGTCAAATTATATCCTGATTTTAAAATCAAAAATCCAAATATTACACCCGATAGAATTTCTCCTAATGCTCCTGAAGCGCCATTTAAAGAAAATATAGTTGCCATACTTGTTGATTTATCAGACATTTCTTGATTTATAGCATTGTTAATTACAGCATTCATTAAATCATCTGCTATTGTCACTAGAGAAACACTAAAAAATGCAACGACTTTTTTTCCTATAGATAATAATAAAATAAGCAATATAGATATAAATGTTATTAGAACATTATATCTTTCCGGCACTCGATTTAATTGATTATCAAAAACAGAAAAGATGTGTAAAAGTATTAATAAGGTGATACCTCCAACTGTTGTGACAAAACCAAATGCGCTTTCATCGATGTTTATATGCTGAAAAAAAGGTTGCCAATACCTATCAATTGTATCTATAACAAAAGCAAAGAAAAAGCTAGCTATTATAATGTTCATTGTCCTTGTGTTTTTTAACATTGCAACACTTGCATTTTTGATGATATCAATTATAGAATTACAATCTTCTATTTCATTTTGCTCGCTTTTTCTAATTTTCACAAAAAAGATTAAATATAAGATTAATATTAATGAACTCATTGCTGCTAATATAAATGGCAAGAATTCGTTTATTTTATAAATAAAACTAGCTAAAGGAGAAATTATAATGATAAATAGTATAAATATCTTTGTATTATTAAAAAGTACTCGTGTAAAGTCACTTTTTTCCGTTTCTTTACTAATCCATGATTCAAATGTTCCAGAAAATAAAGTTTCTGATAATGTCCAGGTTAGCAACAGTATAATCAGTATCATTAAATTTGAAGAAAACGGAAATAAAAACCAAGTAATCGAAAGACAGAAAAATGAAGCTATTAAATTATATTTAATTCCAAACTTGTCAGAAATAGCTCCAGATGGTATTTCAAATACAAATTTCATTATTTCAAAAACAGTTCCTATTACTCCCAACAGAAAAAGATTATAACCAGAATTATACAAATATATAATCCAAATAGGAGCGTAAAAACCTATAGTAATACCTCTTAATAATGAAACTATATATAGGTTTTTCATAATTTATACAACTCCTTTAAATACGTTGATTGTGTTTTCTTTCAGCAAACATTTTTTTAATAATTTTACATTTATATACCTAATAAATGGCTCTATAGCTCTATCTTTCGAAAAGTTAAATTCTAAACTTTTTGTTAAATTATTAAATTCATGTTGATTATCTGAAATCTCTTTCAATAACTGATAGTTATTATATTTAAAAAACTCCAACAGCATATTTCTAATATGCTGTTCACCTTCTCCAAAATAAAAAGGTGTTTTTTCTTTATTTGTTATATGTGGAGGAAGGTTTTTTTCTAGTGATCTTCTTAAAATTTTTTTATCATACAGCAATTTTTTGTTGCTTTGGTGACAAATTAATCGAAAAATTCACTAGATCATAATCTAGAAATGGGACTCTGTTTTCTAACCCCCAAAATGATGCTAAACGATCTTCAAAATGACAATCATACATTATTAAATCTACATACATAGATTTCAAGTAATCATAATAGTAATTTTCTTTGACCTCAAACTTCACAAATTCTGAGTAGTTATTATTCCAGTAATCCCTCTCCATGTCATTTCCGGTTCTGTTGCAAAGTTAGAAATATAGTATAATAAATAGTAAACAAAAATGAGGTGCAGAGGATGAATTATTTCAGATATAAACAATTTGACAAAGATGTCATTACTGTAGCCGTTGGCTACTATCTAGGATATGCATTAAGTTATCGAAATATATCTGAAATATTGAGAGAACGAGGCATCTATGTTCATTATTCAACAATTTATCGGTGGGTACAGGAATATGCTCCTATTTTGTATCAAATTTGGAAGAAAAAGAATAAGCAAGCTTATTATAAATGGCATATAGACGAGACGTATATCAAAATTAAAGGGCAATGGCATTATTTATATCGCGCTATTGATGCAGATGGCCATACACTAGATATTTCGTTACGTAAGAAACGAGATAATCACTCAGCATATACGTTTATTAAACGTCTTATTCAACAATTTGGCAAGCCTCAAATGATAATTACAGACCAAGCACTTTCAACGAAGGTGGCAATGTCCAAAGTGATTAAAGATTTTAAACTTACCCCCAACTGTCATTGTACCTCTAAATATTTAAATAATCTCATTGAACAAGATCATCGTCATATCAAATCAAAGAAAATAAGTTATCAAAGTATCAATACGGCAAAGAATACAATCAAAGGCATTGAATGTATTTATGGACTATATAAAAAGAACCGCAGATCTCTTCAGATCTATGGGTTTTCGCCATGCCGTGTAATTAGCATCATGCTAGCTAGTTAATACGAAGTATTATTTTAAACATAAGGTTAGATACTTATCTTTCTAACTTTGCAACAGAGCCAAAAATTTTCTCCCCATAATCCTCTAAAATCTTTTTTAAAACTAATTCTAACGAAGTATTGCTCGTTCCATGGTACACGTCTTTTAAAATAAGCGTTTTTAGGTGCATTATTTGTGCCTCTCTCCCACTTAAATTTTGGATTTATAAATATCAACTACTAATCGTATACTTGTCTCTTTATGATTATATAAATTTGGTACTTTTCTGCCACATCTATAAAACATTAAATTGCCTTCTTTAAATTCTCACAAAACAAACACTCTTACGTTTTGCTTATTTCTTAATTTAATGAAAAGTATTTTTTTCCTATTTGCTGAATGGATTAAACAAAAATTAAGAAACATATTATGCAATTATAAGACGTAAAATAAACTTTATTTATAGTTAATATATATTTAATATAACCATATTGTAATGCATAATTTAGCGCTATATAATGAGTGAAGTCTAATGTTAATGCAACTCATATACTGGGATTTTTGGTTGCAGACACAGAAAAAGATAAACCTTCGTTCAAAACAGGCGCACATCACCCAATTGAATTTGTAGAAGATACGACGTCACATTTTGGTGGTTCTAATCAAGGGCGCGTAGAGGAAGAAGATACTTTACCGAACAGCTTTGTTCCTCCTATAACTCCAAAAGAGGACGAGCTAGAGATGCCTTCAGAACCTGAAGTTCCGAAAGTGAATGCGCCAAAAGAAAATAGTGAAATCCCTCCTGTGCCAAAAACAGATTTTGTCTAATTCACCTGAAGTAAACCAGGTTAAAGTGAAAAATGAACATTCAATTAAAACAACCGTTGTAGGTGAAAGGCCAAAATTTAAAAGATTTAACACAGTTCAAATAAGTGATTCAAATAAAATGACTGAGACAAGAAAAGACGTAAAATTAAAACAGAAAGCCTTACCAAATACTGGTAAAAGTTCTAATAAAAATGCTGTTTTATTAGGAGGATTAATGAGTTTATTAGGATTAACGCTATTAAGAAGAAAAAAGGTTAGTAAATAATGGTTATGGGGCTGGGACATAATTCCTAGCCAAAAAAGAGAATCGATTAGGTAAAATCATTTTTACTTAATCGATTCTCTTTATATATTATTTCAAAAAAATAAAGTCCTCGCGTATAATAATGAATAACCACAAACAAAATGATACGGAGGAACTTTATATGTATAAAATTTATAACATGTCTCAACTAACACTACCAATTGAAACCGAAATTACTCGAAAATGTCCTACGTAAACTTAACTTGTCAGATTCAGAGGAAAAACAGATTAAAAATCTATATAAAAACCGTAATTGTATCGCTTGGAAAAATATGGCGAGTGATCAAAAAGAATAGATTATGAACATATTGAAGAAATGCCCACGGTAAAAATTGATGGAAAAAAGGTTAAGAATGCTTATGATTATAGTGAAATAAAATGGTTATTAGAAGAATAAATGAGGAAATTTTATGAGAAATGGATTGAAGAAATTATTCTTAAAGTTGGCTTTTCTTGTTATAATTTCGATATTTTCGTACATATTTTTAGATATAGAAAATACAACACAGTTACTCTTTGTTTTGTTGGTGACGCTTTTCGTGTTTTTCTTTATAGAAAATTACGACCATTTTAAATCAAAAAATAAATAGATTGTATTTGGAGTTACAAAGTCATAAAAGATAGTAATGATTGAGGTGAGCATTAATGAAAAGAAATACTAGTGAATTAGACCAAGCATTGAAATGTATGGGATGGATGGATCTCTTATGGTTTATTCCAAGCGCATTTCTTTTTTCTTATTTACCTGATGATTATTTATGGCAAATTTTCTTGAATTTATTTATTGTTATTTTTACAGCAATTGGTATTTGTGTAAGTGTGCAATATATTTATAATCGCTTTAAAAAACGTCAGTAAATAACTAGACAAGTTTATATTTTGTAGTAGTTCACACTGTTTAGGAGAATTAGCGTCAAAATTAGAAAACCAATGATCACTTAAAAAGATCAACGGTTTAAAAAATACTATATTTAAATAATATTAACGTTTAGTACCCATTTGTCCCATCTTAACTTTGATGTGATACACTTCAAAGACAATAATAACGATACAAATCAAGATAATTTTAAATGACTCTTTGTGCCATCCATGCAACCAAAAATCAACAACGAATATGAAGATAGTCATCAATATCGCACTCAAATTAAATATCTTTTTAGTACTTCGAAATACTCCTATGACGATACTCACTGCTAATAATAATGAAAGTAACAATATTAATATCATAGTTCACCTCGCTATGTATAACTATTCATTTTTAATTCATATTATTTGAAAAAGCATATAACTGAAAATGTAAAAATTAGCCTTCATTCTATTTTATTGAATAATAATATTACAACCCCGTCAATAGATGTCTGTTTTCACTTTGGAAAAATCATGAGTTTCAAACGTTGAACATACTGATATTTAGCTGTTATGTATCAGTAAAATTAAAAGATGATGATTTTGATTTTTGCGACAATTGTGGCTATTACAAATTATAATGTTTCTACAAAAACGCTCTTTTCATTTTTCGGATTTTGTATTAATATGTAATTTGTGTTTCAAGAATTGTGTAGAATTGCAATTACTTGTGTGCGGATAAATTACAAACTAGAAAGGTAGATAGAGTAATGGATAGACAAAGTTTTACTGATTTAATTCAAATGAAATTCAAAATGGTGCGTATTGAAGCAGGTTATACGCAAGATACAATGGCTCAAACAATTGGTTTATCAAAAAAGACTTTAGTACAAATTGAAAAGGAGCGCGTTTTACCTAACTGGACGACTTGCGTTTCTATTTGTTCTTTATTCAGAGATTCAGAAGTGCTTAATAGTACGTTCGGTTGTGATCCATTAGAAATGGTTCAAACAATTTCACGTGGTCAATCTGCATACCCAAATTATTCTACAATTAGTGATATTTATTGGGATACCCTTGACACTAAAGGTGGATATATCTTACAAAGTAATAAAGTAAGTGAACTTTATCGTATATTAGACACTGAAAAACAACCTGTATTCGGTACACCGAAATTAAGAGAAGCAGAAACTTACTTTCAACGTAATGTGAAAGAAGATCTTATTCGCGCATAACTTATATACATTCAGAGTTGACTCTTTACCCCTAGAGAGTCAACTTTTTTTGTTTTAAATTTCCAATTGTGGAAAAATATAGGAAGTATATGAATAAGAAATGACGATTGTTTTATATTTCTTATTCTATAACTTTGGTGAAAAGGTGATGGATGAATGAAAGTGGTGTTAATAATTTTAGGAATGACGTTAATAGGGGCTTTAATAGGTGGGGTGACGAATATGATTGCGATAAAAATGCTATTTCATCCGTTTAAGGCCTACTACATATTCGGAAAACGTATTCCATTTACACCGGGACTCGTACCTAAAAGAAGAGATAGCATCAAAAATTGGACAAGTCGTTGAGGAGCACCTATTAACAGAATCTTTAGTTAGAGAAAAGATAACGAGTGAAGCGATGCATACCTCAATTTATAATACCGTTCAACAACAAATTACGGCATTGCAATCCGATAAAGTTACACTCCAATCACTTGTTCAAGATTTTCATATTGATTTACATGAAAAAACAGAAACATGGATAAAACATTTTCTAAATGAACGTTTGAACAAAAAATATCTCGAGATAGAAAATGAACAAATAGAAACGCTTGTTCCTCAAAATTTGATGCATACTATAGATGAAAAAGTACTTCAAATAGATGAAGTTATTTTAAAGCGTGCAAGATACTATATTTCGTCAGATAAAGGATATCATGATATTTTTGAGATGATTGAGACCTTTTTTAATGAGAAAAGTCGTATACTGTCAATGTTACAAATGTTTATGACAAAAGAAGCGATTGCTGAACGAGTGCAAGCAGAATTATTAAGATTATCTGAACATCCTAAAGCAAAACGAATACTGAAAACACAAATTCAAGAAGAATATCAGCGTCTTAAATCGATGCCAATTCGTGATATCGTTACTAAAGACCAATTTAATGATAAATTAGAGAAGTTTATTGAAGAATGCATATCCCATTTGCAGATTAAACAAAAAATGCATACCCCATTAAATCGATTAGCACCAGATATGTTCGCCTATCTAAAAAGTGAGGGCGCCAAAAAATTGACAACGTTTATCATTTCTACGCTTGGCAAACGTTTAACCCCCATCTTTAAAAAGGTCAATATTGCTGGCCTTGTCGAAGAACAAATTAATCGTTTTGATTTAGATTATATTGAAAGACTGATTTTCGAAATTGCGAATAAAGAACTTAAATTAATTATGCTTTTAGGCTTCATTTTAGGCGGAATTATTGGATTTTTCCAAGGATTGATTGCAATTTTTGTATAACCCTTTAAAATATGGTATTGTAAGCAAGGAGTGAGATTGGTAGGTTTAAACCAATCTTCTAATAAACAACTTAAGGAGAGATTCCAATGGCTGTAAATTTATACGATCATGCAAACAAATTAGAACAAGCTTTACGTGAAAGCGACGAATACAAAGCGATTCAAGACGCATACGCAAAAGTAAACGAAGATGAAAATTCAAAAAAATTATTTGATGAGTTCCGTGAAACACAATTAAACTTCCAACAAAAACAAATGCAAGGTGAAGAAATCTCAGAAGAAGATTTACAAAAAGCGCAAGAACAAGCGCAACAAATCGAACAAGACCAAAACATTTCTGAATTAATGGCTGCAGAACAAAAAATGAGCCAAGTATTCCAAGAAATCAATCAAATTATTGTTAAACCTTTAGATGAAATTTACGCTAACTAATCGTTGGTTGAGTTTCAAGGCAGGGAGAACATATTGTTCTGCCTGCCTTTTTCTTTTGAAACATCAACATATACATTGTTCAAAACACTTTAAACTCGTAGGATTTTCACTTGTTTTAGCATTGAAACTGCTCACCTAAATACCCATAAATATGGTAAAATAAATGAATACATATGATGTAATTGGCTTGTTAAAGATTATTAATAAAGGAGTATGCATGTATGGTTAAATTTTTGCATTGTGCAGATTTACATTTAGATAGTCCATTTGCCTCCAAACAATTTTTAAGTCCTAATATTCTTAAAGATGTTGAAAATAGTGCATATGAAAGCTTTAAGTCGATTGTTGATTTGGCGTTACGTGAAGAAGTTGATTTTATGTTGATTTGTGGTGATTTATTTGATGCTGAAAATCGAACTTTAAAAGCTGAAGTATTTTTAAAACAACAATTTGAAAGATTAAATAAAGAGCAAATTTTTGTCTACGTTATTCACGGAAATCATGATCCACTCTCTGATAGTTTAATCTCGGATTGGCCACAAAATGTAACTGTATTTTCTAATCAAGTTGAAACGTATCAAACGATTACGAAAAATGGTGAAAAGGTATATTTACATGGTTTTAGTTATCAACAAAATGAAAGTTACGAAAATAAAATAGATGATTATCCGACAAGTGATAGTCACTCTGTCATCAACATCGGTTTGCTACATGGTACATATAGTAAATCTGGCGTATCAGATCGTTATACTGAATTTCGACTCGAAGACTTGAACGCAAAATTATATCATTATTGGGCGCTCGGACATATTCATAAACGTGACCAGTTGAATGACCTGCCTCAAATTCATTATCCTGGCAACATTCAAGGTCGTCACTTTAATGAACAAGGTGAGAAAGGGTGCTTGATTGTTGAAGGAGACTATGTGTCCTTAAAGACACGTTTTGTGCCGACGCAATTTATAAGATTTGAATCAGCGGTGATTGAGACAGATCAAATCGGACAGCATCATTTATATGATATCATTCAAGCGTTTAAAGATAGTGTGCGCCCTCAAGGAAGAGCATTTTATCGATTACGTATTGACGTCAGTGGCGATGAACGTATCGATCCTCAAACGTTAATCCAATTAAATGAAATGATTACGGAATATGAAGAAAACGAGCATCATTTTGTGCTCATTGATGAATTATCAGTGCATTACACTGAAATTGAAAAGTCTTCTATCATTAATGAGTTTTCACAAGAAATGTTAGCGCAAGATGATTTATTCGAAAATGCTTTGAATGATTTATACATGAATCCCAAAACTTCACGATATCTCAATAATTTTACTAATTTAGATCGTAAAGCACTCATCACACGTGCCGAAGAGATTATCGATGCTGAATTGAAAGGGGGCCACTAACACATGAAAATTAAATCCGTTGAAATTTATGGTTATGGCCAATTTGTCCAACGAAAAGTTGAGTTTAATACGCATTTCACAGAAATTTATGGTGAAAATGAAGCGGGCAAATCCACGCTTCAAGCATTTATTCATTCTATTTTATTTGGGTTCCCTACAAAACGTGAGAACGAACCACGATTAGAGCCTCGACTAGGAAATCATTATGGGGGACGAGTGACTTTATTGATGGATGATGGTTCTGAAGTCGACGTTGAACGCGTAAAAGGTCGAGCACAAGGAGACGTTAAAGTCTTTTTACCTAACGGTTCTATCAAAGATGAAAGTTGGCTTGAACAAAATCTTAATTTTATCAACAAGCGCACCTACCAAGATATTTTCTCATTTAGCGTCATGGGGCTACAGAACATACATCAAAATATGAATGAGCAACAGCTGCAAAATTATTTAATGCAAGCAGGGGCTTTAGGTTCAACTGAGTTTATTGGGATGCGCGATTTAATCAATCAAAAAAAGCAAGCGCTATATAAAAAAACAGGTCAAAATCCTCAAATAAATAGACAAGTAGAAGAATTAAAACAATTAGAAACACAAATAAGAGAAGAAACTTCTAAATTGGATACCTATCAACGACTTACGGATGAACGAGATAAAACTTCTCGTCGGTTAGAGCATGTTAAAGCAAATTTAAATCAACTCACAGGCTATTTTGAAGCAAAGCAAAAAGAGTTAGCCTTGCATGATCAAGTTCAAGAATGGAAAGGCTTAGAGGCAGATTTAAATGTTGAGCCGCTAGAGTTTCCAGAACAAGGGATTGATCGTTATGAAAATGCGAAGTTTCAAACTGAACAATTGAAACGAGATATCGGATTGCGTGAAGAAAAACAACAACAATTAGCACAGGAAAACAACGGACTTTTTATCCCTTCTGATGAGTTGACGCAAGCATTTGAATCTTTGTCCAAAAAAGAGGAAACCATTAAACAACAAACGTTAGACTATCGACAAACAGAACGAGAAATTGAAAATACAGAAAGACAAATTGATGGATTAATGTCAAACATCGGATGGTCAGCCATTCATACTGATGTGGAGAGTTCTGATGTTCAAAAAAGTCATTTGAGTGACTTGTTAAAAGAAAAACGCGATTTACATTATGCTGTTCAGCAAGCACAACAAAATAATGAAAGCTTAAAGGTCGATCATCAATCCGCAGAATCTGAAATTGGGTCATTGCAAGAGCAACTGGTTTCTGAAGAAAATTTTGCTAAAAAGAAAGAATATGATAAGCGTGCATTAGAATTACGTGAAAAGAAAAATCTTTTTACGAAAATGAAAGAAGCATTTGACACAGAGCAACGTCAAAAAGAAAAACAACAGAAAACTTTAAGGATTGCGATGATTATTCTCGCATTAATATCGGCAGGTTTGGCAGTGTATTCATTTGTTGCACAGACACTCCCTTTTGTAATTGTCTTTGCAGTTTTAGCGGTAATATTCATTATTGGTTGTTTCGCCATACGTACTAAAACGGTTGGACATACTGAACGCTTTTCAGAAGAAATTGTTCAGCTAGAAAATGAAGTCAATCGTTTAAGAAAACAATATGATTTGAATTTTGATTTGACAGATCAATATCAATTACGCGATCAAGTACATCAACGTAAACAAAATTTAATTGTGCTAAAAACAAAACAAAAACATGTGGCACAACAACTAGAAACTGCTCAATCAGAATTACAAAATGTGAACCAAAAAATCAATCATGCGAAAGCAGAAATGCATGTTTCTGAAAAATTGTCTGATGATTTATTAATAGATGCGATGATGACGATTCATCACATTAAAGAACAACATGCCCATCTACAAGCTTTAGAGATGAAAAAGCAACAACTAAAAGAGGGGCTAAACACATTCTATGACAATGCACATACACTAGTTTCTGAATCACTTCCAAATACAGGTCGTGAAACTCTATTCCATGATATTCGAGAATGGTTAAGTCGTACGAACAGTAATCGTGCACAACATCATCGAAATCATGAACAATTGGAGTTACTTGATAAAGAGTTAAAGCATTTGAAACATCGCCTTAATGAAAATCAAGGTATCATCCAAAAGTTATTTAATTATATCGGGGCAATTGATGAAGAAAGTTATTACAGACATCATGAAAATTATCAATCTTACCATCAGCGACTCTCTCGATTTAATGATTTAACGCAATACCTTGAAAATCAAAATTATGGGTATGAAGAAAGCTCTAAATTAAGTGATAAAACGACCGCCCAATTAGAAGAAGAGCACACAAAACTTTCTTCACAAATTGATGATTATAATGATAGATATTTAAAATTACAAAGTGAAGTTAGCGACTTAAATGCGCAAATTAATCATATGGAAACAGACGATACATTGAGACATTTACGTCATCGTTATCAACTTTTACGTAATCAATTAAATGCAGCAGCAGAAGATTGGGCAGCATTAAGTTACTTAGAAACGCTGGTCGATGAACACATTAAACAAATAAAGGACAAACGATTGCCACAAGTTGTTAATGAAGCGACGGACATTTATCATACTCTTACTGATGGCCAATATGTGCAAGTGACATATCAAAATGAGCAAGTAATGGTGAAACACCAAGATGGTCAAATGTATCAACCTATTGAACTCAGTCAATCGACGAAAGAGTTGTTATACATTTCACTGCGATTAAGCTTGATTAAGATTTTAAAACCTTACTATTCGTTACCAATCATTATTGATGATGCGTTTGTTCATTTCGATGTGACACGTCATAATAGAATGATTAAATATTTAAGAGATTTACCTGACGCATATCAAGTCTTATATTTCACTTGCTCAAAAGATAATCATATTCCGTCAAAACAATTGGTAACGTTGGAAAAAATAGAGAAACATTAATAAGAAAGGCGTTTTAATATGAGAAATGTAGAAAAACTTCAACCCGGCGATGCCGTGGATCAGTTTTTCCTCGTGCATAAAGCAACACAAGGTGTGACGGCTCAAGGTAAAGACTATATGACTTTGCACCTTCAAGATAAAAGTGGAGAAATTGAAGCTAAAGTATGGACAGTCACAAAAGAAGATATGGCAACTTTAAAGCCTGAACTGATTATTCATGTTAAAGGCGATGTGATTAATTATCGTGGTCGAAAACAAATGAAAGTGAATCAATTTCGTGTTGCAACCGAGACAGATGGACTTAAAACACAAGATTTTATTGATGGGGCACCTATGAGTCTAGTTGAAATCAAATCACAAATGCAATCTTTCATTTTTGAAATTGAAAATGCAAATTTACAACGGATTACACGTCATCTACTTCAAAAATACGATGAAGCATTTTTTACGTTTCCAGCTGCGAGTTCACATCATCATAATTTTGTAAGTGGTTTAAGTTATCATGTTCTTACGATGTTACAAATTGCTAAAGGACTATGTGAAATTTATCCAAACTTAAATAAAAGTTTACTGTACAGTGGAATCATCTTACATGATATGGGGAAAGTGAGAGAACTCTCAGGCCCCATCGCTACAAGCTATACTTTAGAAGGCAACTTACTTGGCCATATTTCTATTGCGAGCGAAGAAGTAGCAGAAGCAGCGCGAGAACTAGGAATCCAAGGAGAAGAAGTCTTATTGCTTCGCCACCTTATTTTATCTCATCATGGTAAATTAGAATATGGCTCGCCAAAATTACCTCATGTGAAAGAAGCGGAAATTCTTCATTTTATTGACAATATTGATGCACGTATGAACATGTTTGATAAAGCGTTTAAAAAAATTGAAAAAGGGCAATTTACTGAACGTATATTTGGTTTAGAAAATAGACAATTTTATAAACCTGAAAAGTTAGATTAATCTATGAAAGACAGGCGTACTTCTTTTGAAAGTAACGCCTGTTTTTTATGGCACTCTGTCAAACCGGACTGGTCATATTAAATGAAGGAGTTAGGCAATAATGGATTGCTAAAGTCCTTTTTTCGTTGTGGGAACTTAAAGACTTGACCATTGATGGCTATTTTAATATCACTCACCTGAGTAAAACAGTTTTTATAACTTATACACCAGTTCGAAATAAAAAAGAACCTTTTTTATAAAAATTTGATGGTAATTCATGAAAATAGGTATAAAAAAGTGCTAGGATATGAGATTATCCTAGCACCTTTGCAATTTTACATGCCCATATTTTGTTGTCCGCTTTGCATATCGCCTTGGGCAGCTTGTTCTTTTAAGGCTTCAGGATTTAAAATGTTATCCTCAATCGCCTTTTTAATATCACTATCTTTGTAATCCACTTTATATTCGTCTAAAAGTTTTTTATAAGCATCAGTTAAAATTTCAGGTTTTTCTTGTAATTTATTTTGAGTGATTTTTTCTTTTAATTTTGATTTTTCTTTATTAAAGTCAGTCGGTTGATCTGCACGAATGATATGATAGCCGTAGTCTGTTTTAACGACATCAGAAATTTCGCCATCTTTTAACTTGAATAGCGCTTTTTCGAACGGCTTAACCATTTGGCCTTTTACAACATAACCAAGACTGCCATTTTTATCTTTACTTGAATCCATAGACTCTTCTTTGGCTAGTTTATCGAAGTCTTTAGGGTTCTTATCGAGTTGCTTTTTAATTTCGTCGATTTTCTTTTTAGCTTCTTTATCGGAAAGGCCTTCTTTGTCATTTTTGTCTTGCTTAACTTTGATTAAGATATGAGAAGCTTTTTTCGTATTATCTTTAATTTCTTTGTCAGAAATATCTACTTTTTCATTTAATAAAGCTTTTTGATATTCCATCATTTTACGTTGCTCTTTATATTTATCCATCGTCATGCCTTGTTGTTTTAAAAGGCTTTCAAATTGATCTTTACCACCGTATTTTTTAACTTCACTATCAATTTGTTTTTCAATATCATCATCATTTACTTTGTCACCATATTTGTCTTTTAAAATTTTACTTAATAATACTTTAAACGAGTTGCTAGCGATTTGGTCTTTACCTATTTCTTTCATCACATCTTCTACTTTAACATCACCAGCTTTTGAAGAAATGAGCGTTTGATCTTTTGATGAAGGTGTATCATTCCCACAAGCCCCTAAAAGAACGGCACTCGCTGTAATAGGGATAATCATTTTCTGTAAACCTTTCTTCATTGTGTTAGCTCCTTTATTTTTGAATTATCACAAATTATATTACCACAATGTTAACCTCATACCAATGAAGAAGGATAAATCTAAGACTATTTTACGAGAAACAAAAAAACCGTGAAATAGACCTCAAAAAAGTATGAGGGATAAATCACGATTTAATATAAACTACATTTATAAAATGATAATTACAAAATTCTGAAGATGAAAAACAATTACTTCTCATCAAGGATCATGAAACCATTGATATGTTCTTCTATGTAATCACCTTGACGGGAAAATACAATGATTTTTAAATATAGAATATCCATAACAGAATAGCCTGCATTTAAAGCGAGTAAAAACATAGCATAATGACCATACTCAGGGAAACTTCGCGCTATAAATGCCATTGCAATAGTGATAATACACAAAGGCATAATAAGACATATACAAAAATAAATTTTGTGTATAGGTTTATCGATATAGATATTATAAAACGGTAACCAACTGTGTCTTATGAGTTTATGCATTCGAAAATGTTTGAAATAGGGGAAAACCGTTAACAAATGTATCGCTTTATGAATAGGATATAATAAAAATAATAAGACTAAAAATAGAAAAAAATGCTTGTCTGTGAGTGTCACATTTTGTCTGAAATGAAAGATTTCAAAACTGATAAAAAATGTAATCACCATTGTGACAAAACTTATAAAAGCGATACGTGGTAGCCCAAAACGCGAATGTATATCTATTGAGCGCGAGCAATTTAACATAATGCATACTCCTTTAAATATTTAATAGATAAACTGTATTATCTACTTTGAATTACTCCGCGTCAAGTAAATGTTTCCTTAAATGATCATGACACGCATTAACGTCATCAATAAAGTCTTTACCATGTATTTTAGCCACTAAATAATGGGCATCACTAAAATTAGGTTTATGGAACATTTCTGAACTGAATTGTTCAGAGGCTTGATATACTGAATTATTATCAATGTTATATTGTTCAAATATATTCTCGATAAGTACAGTGCCTTTATCTGTTAAATGTATAAACGTATTTCGCTTATCATGGGTGTCTTTTTCAAGCGTTAAAAGCCCTTGTTGTTCTAAACGTTTAGCAAAATTGTAGGCTGTTGAAACATGCATGACACCATAACGTGAGATATCGGAAATTGTTACGCGATCAAATGCGTAAATAGTCATTAAAATAAGGTGTTCATTCATCGTTATGCCTGACTTGCGTAACCACTTTTGCCAATCACGTTCAGCATTTTTCCAAATGACTTTAGACAACATGGCTGCTTTATGCGTAAAAAGGATACTTTCGATTTGCTTTTGTTTTTCAGTCATACGTACCGCTCCTTTCTTTAGCTATAAAAAAACATGATACTGAGCGTATCATGTTTTAATACTATTATATCGAATTATTTGTTGATAAACACTACAAATTTACTTTTTAGATGGAAAATTTGTGATTTCTTCGCCACGATTTTGTAAATTTTCAATGTGGGATTGTAAACGTTCAATATTCGGGTTGATATCAGATTGAAATTCACTAATCATTGTTTTGATTTCGTCACCGATTGTACCCGCAACGCTTTGACTTTCTGTTTTGATGTCATTGACATAACCTAAAATGTCATTCACACTGCGCTTAATATTATCAACTTCTAATTCTAATTCGGATTTAGGCCGTTCTACAGTTGTACTTTCGATACGTGTACTTTTGCTACGTTGCGTTAGCGCTACACCCAATCCAGTTGCCACGCCAGCTGCAAGGCCTAGTGATATTTGTAAGGCTCTCATACTTTTCCTCCTCTGAAGCACTTTTAATTTAACATACCCATTATAACCGAAAATTATTCATTCATGGGGTGAAGTATATATTGATTATTTGATTTGATCTGCAATTTGTTTCGCAATTGCTGCTTTTTCTTCATCATTAAAAGCATCCTCATGCGTTTCCCATTGATAGTCAAATCCGTCCATCCCTTCTTTATAACGTGGAATTAAATGGAAATGAATGTGAAAAACAGATTGCGATGCGTATTCACCATTATTTTGAACAATATTTAGTCCGTCTGGATTAAATGCCTCTTTAATAGCATTGGCGACTATAGGTAAAGCTTCTCCTATATGTTGCATTGTTTCCACATCGGTTTCATAAATATTGGGTGAGGCTTTTTTAGGAATGAGTAATGTATGCCCTTTAGACAGTTGTGAAATATCTAAAAATGCATATACATATTCATTTTCATAAATTTTATAACTAGGGATTTCTCCGGCGATGATTTTTGAAAAAATTGTTTCAGACATGGTATCCGCTCCCATCATTTTTTTAATATTATAGCATTTGTTGAATCACATGTAACGTGAGAAAAACGTTTAAAGATGGTAAAGAAAGCTGTTTTTTTGTACAATAAATTTCACGGAGGTGCAGGATAATGACTGTACAAGTTACTGATTTGACGGGGGGCTATGGCCAAACTCCAGTCATCAAAAATATTAGTTTTACACTTCAACCTGGAGAAATTGTTGGACTAATCGGGTTAAATGGTGCCGGAAAAAGTACAACAATCAAACATCTACTTGGATTACTTACACCAATGGAAGGAGAAATGTCTATTTCAGGTATTAATATAAAAGAAAATATTGAAGCTTATCGTAAGCGTCTATCTTATATTCCAGAGTCTCCGGTCATTTATGATACGTTAACTTTAAAAGAACATATCGAAATGACGGCAATGGCTTATGGTATCGATGCAGAAACGGCAATGGAACGAGCGAAACCACTTCTAAAAAACTTTAGACTCGAAAGTCAGCTCGATGTCTTTCCAAGTCATTTTTCTAAAGGTATGAAACAAAAAGTGATGATTATTTGTGCTTTTATTGTAGACCCTGAATTGTATATCATTGATGAACCTTTTTTAGGGCTCGATCCACTGGGAATCCAATCTATGTTAGATTTAATGGAATCAAAGAAAAAAGAAGGGCGCACAGTATTAATGAGTACACATATACTGGCAACTGCAGAACGATATTGTGATCGTTTCATTATTTTGGACCAAGGTGAAATTGTAGCCATGGGAGATTTAGAAGAACTTAGAGCACAAACAAAAATGCCTCATCAAACTTTAGATGAAATCTACATTAAAGTGACTGAAAGAGGCATAACAACATGAACAATGCAAAACAGCTTTATGTGAAACGCCGGCAAAAAGATCAAAAGGAAAAACAATACTATAATAAATTCATCTTTAATGGGCATTTTTCTGTTTTTCTTGTTATTTTATTAGGTGCATTTATTTTAGGATATGGTCAATGGTTACGCACCATTCCAACTGGCATTAATTATTCACTCATCATTTCAATCGTGCTTGGATTGAGTTCTATTTTTCCGTTAAAAACATTGTTACAAAAGGCTGATGAACTATTTCTTCTCCCATTTGAAAAGCAAATGAGACATTACATTCAACAAAGTGTTTATACAAGTTATTTTAAACGTTTGCCATTACAAATTGTTTTATTAATTATTTTTTATCCTTTATTAAACGCCCTACATCCAAACGAGCTATTCTCGTTTATCGTGCTAGTATTACTCGCTTTTGTGTTACCTTTTATCGGATTACAATTGCGATGGCAATGGTTTTTATTTGGTTTAGAAAATGCTTCCATTAATCTGTTGCTTTTTATCTTTTATGTTTCAAGTTATTATGTTTGGTTAGACGGCCAATCTTATATGGCAATGGGAAGTCTTGTATTTATTATCATTCTTATCTATATGTTTAAAAGCTTTAATGATAAGAAACACTTTCCATGGGAGTTAATGCTTAATCAAGCCAAACAACATCAATCGAATTATTATAAATTTGTCAATATGTTTACAGATGTGAAAGGGATTGAAGCGCCTGCCTCAAGACGTAAATATTTAGATGTATTTCTTAAAAAACCTAAAGAATTTAACCAAAAAGGGATGTACCTCTATTTATTTAAACGAAATTTCTTGCGTGGGAAAGATGCTTTTCATTTAACCATTCGATTATTTATTATTGTAGCAGCACTCATGATTTGGTTACATCAACCTATTATTAGTATCCTCATTGCTGTATTAGGAATGTATATAATTATTTTACAAATGTCTCAATTTTATACGCAAGAAGCATACGGATTATGGCCACAAGTTTGGCCGGCATCAGAGTTATTAGTGATTAAAGGATATGAGCAATTTCTTTATCGCACTGTTATAATCGTCGGGATTCTATTTAGCCTTATCTATATCATCATGAATCCCACCGAGCTATATTTAGTCATGTTCATTTTTGCAGTAGGGATAGCAACTGTGAAATCAACCATTAGAAAATTAAAATATCAAGAATCCTTGCTTAAAGATTAAAACAGAAAAAAGTGGAATTCGACCCCTCAGGTTTAATATTGTCACATATAAAAATGTTATGTTTTAACTGATTGTTCTAGAGTCATGATGAATCAATGATTTAAATAAAGATATTCTTCTGAAATGACTGCAAAATAGGGACACCTAAATGTCAGTAATTTATTTAAACCATATTTTAATAGCCAACAAAATTTATCTCACGGTAAATTTTGATGGCTATTTTTAAATTTATCTCTTATTATATTTTATCTTGCTTTTACTGTTCAACATTTTGCTGTTGGTTTGCGATTTCTTCCTCAGTAATTGGATAGAAATAGCGTTCTAAATATGAACTGTGAGTGCTTGTGACACCTGCTAAAGCGCGTACAGCTTCTTTCGAAAAGTTTTCGCGGAAGACGGATGATTTTTTAAAATCTTCAAAAGCAGTACGTGATTCAAAACCAAACATTACTTTATATACATTATCCTTGACTGGTTTGAGTAATCTGAAGCTTTTATAACCTTCATATTCCGAAAGATTAGGGTAATAACTATCCAATTTTTTCTCAAGTTGATATTTATGGTCTTCTGATGTTGGTATTGAGATTACTGCCTGAAAATCTTCTTCTGAAATGTCTCCTACACGCGTTAAAGAACGAAAAGATTTAGGTTGTTGAAAAACACTTTCTTTATCCGTTTCTTCTATTAAGACTGAACGCTCTTCTGAAGAAAAAATCATTAAATTTCTATCTTTATTATTGAGTTGGATTTGATGGATATATCCATATGTTCCATAAGTGATATAGAGTTTCATGGTGTTCGCCTCCTTAATATTGAACTTATTATACTTTCTTTTATAGTAAAAGACCACCATTTATATTACCCAAATAAAATGATTGTAAAAGTGTAAATTGAGATTTTAAACTTTTATGACATTTGAGTTCCTTGAAAGCGTTATGAAGCGGAAATATGCTATAGTTAATAAGAATGAAGTTTAGAAGGAGGTTCTCATGAATACACCGTTTAACGATACGATATTACGAGCTATAAAAGGGGACATAATTACACATACACCCGTGTGGTTCATGCGCCAAGCCGGACGCTCACAACCCGAATATCGAAAATTAAAAGAGAAATATTCATTATTTGATATTACACATCAACCTGAACTGTGTGCATATGTCACAGCATTACCTGTTGAACAATATCAAATCGATGCGGCAGTTTTATATAAGGATATTATGACGCCACTTAAAGCGATTGGGGTGGATGTGGATATTAAATCGGGAATAGGTCCTGTGATTTCTAACCCTATTAAGTCATTAAGTGATGTTGAAAAGTTAGGTCAAATTGACCCTAAAAGAGATGTGCCGTTTGTCCTAGAAACTATCAAATTGCTGACAACTGAAAAGTTAAATGTGCCACTTATTGGTTTTACGGGTGCACCTTTCACTTTAGCAAGTTACATGATTGAAGGAGGTCCCTCCAAAAACTACAATAAGACGAAAGCACTTATGTACAGTGATGAGACAACTTGGTTTAAATTAATGGACACGCTTGCAGAGATGTCGATTACATATGTAGGGGCTCAAGTTGAAGCTGGTGCACAGTTAATACAAGTTTTTGATTCATGGGTGGGTGCACTGAATCAAGCAGATTACGATTATTATATTAAGCCATGTATGGAAAAATTAATTAACGGCATCAAAGCGTTTCAAGTGCCGGTGATTATGTTTGGTGTAGGGGCAAGCCATCTGATTACCTCATGGAATGATTTACCTATTGACGTATTAGGATTAGATTGGAGAACCTCAATACTTGAAGCGCATCATCAAGGTGTTTCGAAAACTATTCAAGGTAACTTAGATCCAAGTATTTTACTTGCACCGTGGCCAGTGATTGAAGAACGTTTGAAACCTATTTTGAATCAAGGGTTAACGCATGGTAAACATATTTTTAACTTGGGACATGGTGTTTTTCCAGAAGTTCAGCCAGAAACATTACAACGCGTATCAAAATTTGTACATGATTATACAGGGGCAAAATTAAAATAGAGTGAAAAAGGACGGATTTGGATGAAAAAAGAAGTCGGTTTACTTGTCATGGCTTATGGCACACCGTATCAAAAAAGTGATATCGAACCTTATTATACAGATATACGACATGGCCGTAAGCCTAGCGAGGAAGAATTGAATGATTTAATTTCTCGCTATGAAGCGATAGGGGGGCTTTCACCACTTGCCAAAATTACGGAACGTCAAGCAGAAGCCATACGTGATGCATTAAATGAACGATATGAAGATATAGAGTTTAAATTGTATATCGGTTTAAAACATATCCACCCATTCATAGAAGATGCTGTTGAAAAGATGAACAACGATGGTATTACAGAAGCGGTAACAGTTGTATTAGCACCACACTACTCTAATTTTTCAGTGGGGTCTTATAATCGACGCGCAGAAGAAAAGGCGAACGAATATGGAATTCGTCTTTTCCATGTCAAACATTACTATCAACAACCAAAGTTTCAAGAATATTGGACGATGCGCGTAGATGAAATTCTTGCTAACATCCCTCAGGAAGAACATGCCAAAACTGTGCTTGTTGTTTCGGCACATAGCTTACCAGAAAAAATGATTAAAGAAAGCAATGATCCTTACCCTATGGAGCTTGAAAATACAGCTAAAGCCATACAACAACAATCGGTCATTCAAAATGTCGCTATCGGTTGGCAATCTGAGGGCAATACGGGGACGCCTTGGTTAGGACCAGATGTCCAAGATTTAACAAAAGCACTTTACAAAGAAAACAAATATGAACACTTCATTTATACACCAGTAGGATTTGTCGCCGAACACCTCGAAGTACTATATGACAATGATTATGAATGTAAAGTGGTTTGTGATGAAATAGGTGCAACTTACCATAGACCGCCTATGCCGGATATCCACCCTTTATTTATTGGTGCTATCGTGGATGAAATTTCAAATATTTACGAGAAAGTGTGAATGAGATGACTAAAATTGCTATTGTTGGTGCAGGCATTACTGGGCTTTCTAGTGCTTATTTTATAAAAAAACATTATCCTCATATTGACGTCACAGTTTATGAAGCGACTCATCAACCTGGTGGTAAAATTAAAACTGTACAACGAGACGGTTACACTATTGAGCTGGGTCCTGAATCATATTTAGGTCGTAAAACGATTATGACGGAATTGGCAAAAGATATTGGTATTAAGGATGAGGAGATTATTACCAATAAAACAGGGCAATCGTTTATTTTTGCGCGAAACAAACTTTATCCGATACCAGGTGGTGCTATTTTAGGAGTTCCAACGGACATAAAACCTTTCATGTCTACAAAACTCATATCAATGAAAGGGAAATTGCGTGCATTAAAAGACTTGAAACGTAAACCGATTGAAATGAAAGAGGATTTATCGGTAGGTAGTTTTTTTAGATATCGATTGGGTGATGAGATTCTAGAAAATTTAATCGAACCATTACTAAGCGGTATTTATGGTACTGATATTGACCAACTCAGTTTAATGAGTACATTTCCAAATTTCAAAACGTTAGAAGATACACATGGGAGTATCATTAAGGGAATGCAAAAAGTACGATTGGATCGTGAAAAAAAACATTCTCACAATACAGAAGGGCCACAAGGCCAATTTAAACAATTTCGTAATGGTCTTTTCTCGTTTATCGAACAGCTTGAAAAATGGTTAAAACAAAACAACGTTCATTTTAAATATCAAACACCCGTCACTGATTTGATTAGCGAACAAAAAGGGTATAATGTGGAGACAGCACAAGAGGCGCCGACTTTTTATGACGGTGTTATCGTTGCAACGCCACATCAAGTCTTTCATAAATGGTTTGAAACAGATCCTGGATTTGATTATTTCAGCCGACTTGAAGCATCATCTGTTGCGACGATTGTTTTTGCGTTTGACGAAAAAAATATCAAAAATACATCGAATGGAACAGGATTTGTTATCGCAAGAACAAGTGATACGTCTATAACAGCTTGTACTTGGACGACAAAAAAATGGCCGCACACAACACCAAAAGGTAAAGTTTTGATAAGAGCCTATGTCGGTAAGCCAGGTGATGATATTGTTGAAACACATAGTGATGAGGAATTGGTCGAAATTGCCAAAAAAGATTTATCACAGATGATGACTTTTTATGGCGAACCTGATTTTACAATCGTCAATAAAATGCCACATGCCAGTCCTCAATATCACGTAGGTCATATTCATGAAATTAAAAAAATACAAGAACATATTTACAGAGAATATCCACATTTACAAATAACGGGGGCACCATTTGAAGCGGTAGGGTTGCCAGATTGTATTCGACAAGCACAAGATGCCGTTCAGAGACTTATTCCTAGAATATAGTTTATAATACATCTTAGACGAGGGCAGTGCATGTCTTCGTCTTTTTCTATTATTAATGGTTTATCAATGTCAGTTTTATTAGATTAAAATTACTTTTTGTTTCTTAAAGATAGATTCAACATTGTTACGTGATGTAATGAATGCTTGACGCTACATTGATAAAATAAAACATTAATTTTACGCATCTATCAATTTGGGTAAACCCCTTTTATGAAATATGTATTGTGATTTTTAACGATTTACAATGATTTAATGTGAGTTGATTTTATATATAATTGTTTACTATCACGTATATGTTGATGAATTGGGAAGGAGCGTATTTAAGTGACAAATGTTTATATTGTATATGGGTACCATGCAAATGAAAATAAGCACTGGTTTAAATGGTTAAAAAATGCTTTAGAGCTTGAAGGCCATGATGTTAAAATTATTGACTTGCCAAACCCAGATGCCCCTGATGTAGAGGAATGGCTACCAGCATTGAAGACACAAGCCACGTCTATTGATGGTGATACATTATTTGTTGCTCATAGTTTGGGAGTGATTACTACTTTAAAATTTATAAATGACTTAAATGTATCGCACATCGGGGGTATAGCGATGGTTTCAGGATTTAAAGATTATCTCCCACATTTACCAGAACTTAATCCATTTATGGATCAAAATATTGATTTCGAAAACTTAAAGCAAAAATTAAACCACAGATTTTGTATCGCATCCAAAAATGATGAAACTGTACCTTATTCATATACGGAAGAGTTAAGTCATATGCTAGATGCAAAATTATATACGATTGAGCAAGGTGGTCATTTTTGTGAGGAAGATGGCTATGAAACTTTTAGCTTCTTAAAACAAAAAATCATTTTAAAACTTGATTGAATGAGTCATTACGAAAGAATAGGGTACTTTTATGGTATTATTTTGAAACAAATCGTGTTCTTTTTACGTAAATAACGGTAGAATTACACGAATTCTTTGTAAAAAAGCGTTGACCTTTTAATGAACTATATATATACTAAAAAAGTCCTTAAGAGTTCAAACGCTTTGGCTCCTTGGTCAAGCGGTTAAGACACCGCCCTTTCACGGCGGTAACACGGGTTCGAGTCCCGTAGGAGTCACCATTTCTTTATTAACAAAATTAAAAGAAATTTAAAAAAGCGTTGACATTCATTACAAAAATTGGTATTATAAAAAGGTAGCCGATTTTAATAATATTACCGCGGGATGGAGCAGTTCGGTAGCTCGTCGGGCTCATAACCCGAAGGTCGGTGGTTCAAATCCGCCTCCCGCAATATTTCATTTAGGTCCCGTAGTGGAGCGGTTTAACACGCCTGCCTGTCACGCAGGAGATCGCGGGTTCGATTCCCGTCGGGACCGCCATTCTTAATATGGTTCAGTAGCTCAGTCGGTAGAGCAAAGGACTGAAAATCCTTGTGTCGGCGGTTCGATTCCGTCCTGAACCACTTTCAATCACGGCGGCTGTGGCGAAGTGGTTAACGCATCGGATTGTGGTTCCGACATTCGTGGGTTCGATTCCCATCAGCCGCCCATATCGTAAAATGCGGGTGTAGTTTAATGGCAAAACCTCAGCCTTCCAAGCTGATGTTGTGGGTTCGATTCCCATCACCCGCTCCATTTTATTGTTCCACAGTAGCTCAGTGGTAGAGCTATCGGCTGTTAACCGATCGGTCGTAGGTTCGAGTCCTACCTGTGGAGCCATGGCCCCTTGGTCAAGCGGTTAAGACACCGCCCTTTCACGGCGGTAACACGGGTTCGAGTCCCGTAGGGGTCATCAAATCAGAAGTGAAACATCGCTTCTGATTTTTTTATTTAATATCATGGAGAGTTGTCCGAGTTGGCCGAAGGAGCACGCCTGGAAAGTGTGTAGGCGCCACAAGCGTCTCGAGGGTTCGAATCCCTCACTCTCCGTTATTTGCTTATATTCTGTTAATTTACCGTTGTATCACGTATCTGTATACGTTGATATGACGTTTTTTTGTTTTATTTGGCTATCTCTTGTTAAAAGTCGTATTTAATATTGAACCTCCTTGAAGCGTCCCGAGAACGTGATTTTTTACTTATTACGTACCTGACAATTACATTACTTCTAAAGCATAAATCTTCTTATTAATTTTTCTATTTAGTTTCATGATGTAAATGTAAGTAGACTTCTGTATAGTAATGAAAAGAAATCCATTGTATTTAAAAGTAATAGGAATCCACTTGTTGTAAGCCGTGCTCATGGAAGAAGGTAAAACAAATGGATGAAAGGTCTTGGATTAATTCTGGCGAATGGGTACCGTTTGATCAAGAGATAAAAGATGTAGAAAACAAATTATGGTGGGTACGTTTTAAATACGCTGCAAAAGGTGCAAATCAGAAAGATAACTTCTTTATGCCTATTGGTAAGATAACAGATAAAGAAGAAAAGTTACTTAAAGAAAAAGCTCTGTGGGGTAAATTAGAAGTTAAATAAGAATAAAAAACAGGCTAGCCATAACGGATAGCCTGTTTTTAATTACGTAAATTTTAATGTGTATTAAATAAAATCAACTTTTCTAATTAAATAAAAGATTTTTCATAGCTATAAAAATAACACTTAAGAATAAAAATGCAACACTTCCGAATTTAAAACTAAATAAATTTTAAAGTTTGATAATATGAAAGTGTTTTCATATTACTATTAAAGGAGAGTAATAAAAATGAAAAAAGTAGTTTTCTCTACTTTGTCTATTGTCATGCTTTTAAGTTTTTGTTTTTTCCCTAGGGATTCGAGATGCAAGTGCTGAAAGTAAAGCGGTAAGTAAACCTACAAGTAATGTTGATAGTAAATCTAAGCAAGATATTATTAGAAAGATTAAAAAATCAGATATTTATAAGAAACATGCAAATTCAACTTCTATTAATTCGATAAAAGATGAAAATATTATTGTTCACTTAGATAAAGGTGAAAACACTAATGTATATTCAGTTAATTTTATATTTGGTAAAGAATTAGCTAGAAAGAACAATAATCTCTCTATGATTGAATTAAAATATAATGAATCAAACAAAGATATTTTTTATAATCACATGATGTATTCAAAATTTGTTAAACATAATAATAAAGAATATATTAACATGAAAGGTATTTTAAATGATAAACCATACTATGAGTTTAACATAGACCAAAAAGGTCATTACTATGATCAAAATTTTAAAATTACTTCTAAAGATAAAATCGAAGAAGAATCCTTTAAAAATTTACCACCTAAAGAACGTGGTTGGTGCGAATGGGCAGTCGGTGCGTTATGTGGTACTGGTGGAGCAGGAGGATGTTGGGCCGCTGCTGCAGCATTAGGTATCACTACCGGTTGGGGAGGATTTTCATTAGCCGCAATTTGTGGTCTAATAACTTCTCTTGGTTGTACGGGTGCAACAAACTATATTTGTAAATAGGAAAAGGTGATTACATGACAATGTTTATAATGATATTTCTCTTTGTATATTCTATTGTAATTACATTGATGTATTTTAATAAAAAGAAGTAATAAATTTGAGGCCTTAAGTTACTCGGAATTTTGAATTTTAAAATGAGCTTCTTATTATATTAATAATATCGGAACATTATTAATGAGTGCAGTTTTATTATCAACGATTAGTCCATTGGCGGATGCTAAAGACAATAGTGTTAAAAATGAGCATTCTAGAACAACAACTAATACTAATATTCAACCTCTATATAACGGTAGATGGAGTAAAAATAAATAGAAACCCTATTTTACCAGTGAATCCAGATGCTCAAAATCGAATTGGAGCTACAAAGATTGTTAAGACTACTATTAAAGTAATAATTAATAATAAAAGTAAGGCAGTTAAAGTGGTAGAAAAAGTTGGTGGAAAGAAAGCTGTTAATGCTTTTAATAAAGCTTATAATCCTTTAGTTAAAGAATTGAAACCGATGTTGAAGTGGAGTGAGGTTCCTGCTAATTCTGTGAGAGATGTGCTATCAGAGTAGGGCGAGCTGCTCACTTATCAGAATCTCAAGCTCATACATTGGGAGTAACATTAAAAGAAGCTGTATCTTGGTGATTCTAATATGTTAGGAGTATTTCTATGTTAAAAGAAAAAGAAAGTTTTCGATTACTTTATAAAGCAATAAAAGAATTGTCGGTTAGAATTGGTGAAAATCAGTTAGAAACTAATTCTGTTAGCTTATTGTTGTTAGATTTTGATTTTGAGCACCAAGTATTTGATGATAACGTTGATATGACGGTGTATTTATGGGGTCTATACTTTTAACGGTTAGTGAGTGGTTCACTAGCCGTTATTTTTTCTAAATAGAAAAGTTTGTACAAACATTAAAAATAGAGGAGGGAGAATAAAAAATAAAGATAATGCCCCGATAATAAATTGTAATGTCAATGAGGCAATCGTTATACCTAATATCATTATAAGTAGTACTTTTACTTTATATTGGTCTTTATCAATCAATGAATAGCGCTCCTTTCATTGGTCAAAGATTAATACAACACAGCCCCTCAAGTAACAGTAAAAAATGGATGGTAAGTACCGTTTCTATCAACAGGCTTAATTTTATTAAGTGATTCAATAAAGTGATCATTGTTAGTACCAAAATATATATGAGAAAATCATCATTAAACTTAGCCTCAATCGAAACTTATTTTGTGAATTGCTAGATTTAATTAAAAAAATGAACTTACAAAAGCATAACAAATCAGAATTGAATTTCAATCTTTCTTATAACATGAATCACTATTCTTTTCTTTAAGTTAAATTTTCTTCAAAAAGGACACGGGAATATGCCAAAAGAATAAACAGTGTTCTTCAATGTAAGGGCTTTGATATGAATCTTAAAATTTCATTAACTTATAGCCTATTTATAGATTTTAAATATATAATACAGTTAATGAATTTATAGTAATTCAATATAGCACCGATGATGATTAAAAGCTAAAAGCCAAATTTATAACATAATCGCTCAGCATTTTAGAAAATGACTATTGATGGGGAAGTATTCCCACGATTCGATACTACAATGTTTAATAGTTATTAACTTCATCTTTTTTAGCGGTAGGAGTAATATTTGTGCATATTGTTTTATTTTCTGTCAAAATTCATATAGAAAGGGTACATCATGAAAAATTTATTTAACAAATACAAATATCATGCACTTATACTTCTGGCAGTATGGAGTTTTTTCTCTGGTTGCAAAATCTTTTATGAGAGTTTTGGTAAACCGAATGGGTTAGAAGATAAGTATCCATTATTTTTGCTTAATATCTCTCTTATTGCTATCTATGCGATACCATTAATTTTACTCACTCGTTATTTAGCAAAACGCTTTGAAATTTCTAAAAAAGTAATTCATTTAAGTTGGGTGATGGCGCTAACTGCTTCTGTCTATTTTTCTGATATCGGCCATACAATCGTAGGATATATTACAATTGTCATTTTTAAAATTCCAGATTCTATTAGAGCAGATTGGGGACCGGCGATTGGTGGACCTTTAGCTGAAGAATTCGGTAAAGGCCTCGCAGTGTTACTTGTATTGCTTATCCTCAAAAAAATGGATTTAAAGAACGCTTTAGTGAGTGGTATGATTATTGGTCTAGGTTTCCAAATTATCGAGGATTGTAATTTTACTTTCCAAGAAATATTTTTAGCTAAAGCTGATGGCTTTTCTGTGCTTCTAGAGCGAATTGCTTTTTCAGGTGGTACACATTGGGTATTCACACTGATCTTTGCCATTGGCATAGTGGCGCTTATTGCTAAAGGTACTGGTATAACTAAAATACAAGGTTTAGTTTGTGTCCTTTTACCAATACTGATGCACTTCATTTACAATACGCCTTTCAATGAAGGAATAGGTTCAAATACAGGTAACTTCACAGTGTTACTACTCACATTAAACCTATCTTTGGCACTTCTAGCATTTAAGACGGTGGATAAGGTTGTAACTCATCAAAAGGGTCAATTCCCGAATCATTAATTAATATTATAAAGGGACAAATTCATTTTTAAGATATAACATGATAGATTTCATAGGTTCTATACTTTTAACAGGTGAACGATAGCTTCACGAATTTATAAAAGTATAGAACCTATTTTTATTAAGTTCTAGCACTTACGCTAAGTAATAGTTTTTTAACAAGATTGACTTCACAAATGAAGTTTAAGGAAAAAATGATATGAAAGATGTAAAAAAAGAAATTGCACAACTTTTATATTACATTTAAACTTTTATATTACATTTAAAATGAAAGGACACACATAGACATTCTCTGAATTCCAATCAGTGTATATGACATAAAATTAATAATGAGATGTTAATATTGACCAATTTAACTAAAATCAAAATAAGAACGGCTATCAATTATATCATTGGTATCGTAGCCTTTGATGCAGCATTTTACATACTTTTCATTTTGTAAAAACTAGTGAGTCCATCATAAAAGTAGGCCAGTTTTTCAACTGACCCATGATGTTGTTTATTTAATTCAAATATTAAGTTTTACAATTCTAAATTGCAGTATAGCCACCATCGACTAAAAGTGTCGTACCATTGACAAAGCTCGCATCATCACTTGCTAAAAATAGAACAGATTTAGCCACCTCTTCTGGTCGGCCTAATCGACCTTGTGGATGCAGACTTTCTAAATATTTTTTGCTGTCTTCTTCAATATCCTTTAATAGCGGTGTCTCAATATAACCTGGGCACACTGCATTAATACGTACTCCTTCTTTGGCATAAGCTGTACATAAATTTTGAGTTAGCAATTTAACGCCACCTTTTGCTGAGGAATATGCCGTTGTATGTGGTAAAGAAACAAAACTATGAATGGAACCACAATTAACGATGACACCCTTACTCTCCTGTTTTAAAAATTGTTCAATGGCATATTTATTTGACAAAAATACTCCAGATAAATTGACATCAATCGTTTTTTTCCAATCTTCAAATGAGAGATCTACAGCTTTTGTATCTTTTGCAATGCCCGCATTTGCAAACATGATGTCTAATCTACCAAAATGTTCAACAGTTTTTTTAATTAATCGGCTAACGTCTTCTTCGACAGTGACATCTGTAGAGACAAAGAGGGCATCTTTACCATTCTTATTAAGCTCCTCTACAAACTCTTCACCATTATTCCCTATATTTGCAACAACTACTTTAGCACCTTCTTCAGCAAATAATTCAACTGTTGCTTTTCCGATTCCACTTGCGCCTCCAGTGACTATGGCAACCTTATTTTCTAGTCTTTTCATTTTCAAAACTCCCTTAATTAAATTTGTAATTCTACAATTTGAATTACTGTATATATACCACGTTAAATCGATGGTTAAAACACTTTCAAATCGTTTTTCTGAATAGATGTGGAGATTACCTTAGGAATATAAATGTATTTAACGATTTTTTAATAAACAGTATTTAATGTGAGGTAGACTTTATGAAAACGTATTTTCTAATCAAGAAAGCATGATGCGGTTTTCGATACTTTTAATAAATTTTATCATATTAGGTTTTTTATTATTTTTTTAAGGGTAGATTTAAGAGTAGTGAATGCTTTCAGGAGGTGAGAATAATAATGAAAAGATTGAAAAATTTCATTCTAGGGTTGTTAATTGTTGTGATTGTTGGTTTTCTATTATTTATGTACATAGATCATCAATCCATTAAACAATATCAAAATTATTTTTACCAGTTCAATTGGTTCCAACCATTATTAATTGGATTGGCAGGCTTTTTAATTTTAATCGGTTTAATATTATTCTTTAGCGCATTTAAACCGACACATCGAAAACCAGGTTTATATAAAGATTATAGTGACGGTCATATCTATGTTTCTCGCAAGTCTATCGAAAACACAGTTTATGATACTTTGAAACAATATGATGATATTCGTCAACCTAACGTCATTTCTAAACTTTATAATAAGAAGAATAATAGTTATATCGACATCAAAGCAGATTATTTAGTACCAACAAGTACAACAAATGTACAAACTCTCAATGAGAAGATTCGTAACGATATTAAAGAAAGTGTTGAACACTTTGCTGAGATACCTGTTCGTAAACTTGAGATAAATGTACGTGATCAACGTAAAAATTCAAATGAGCCACGTGTTGTATAGTTGTGAAAAGGAGGGTTTCCATGAATAATAATGAAAATCACCAATCGAACCAAGCTGCAGTTGAAACGTTAGCAAATTTTTTCAATGCATATAAATGGCGCATTATTGGCTTTCTCTTATTTCTAATTTTAGCTATTTTGTTTATTACACTTGGTTTTTGGAAAACTATCCTTATTGCCTTTTTGTGTTTAGTAGGAATAGGATTAGGGTATATTAAAGATCGTACGCAAGATTTCTTGAATTTCATAAATAGACTTAGTTAGTTTAGATGAAAAAAAGAGAAAGTATTAATTTAAAAGGAGTGTTTTAAATGGCTAATCAAAATTTCAAACAAGCTTATAATGAACAAACAGGTGTAAATGATAAAGTACGTGAAGAAAAAGAAAAAAACGCTCAAAGTGAACCTCAATTCAAAAATAACCTTACTTTCACTGATGAAGTCGTTGAAAAAATTGCTGGCATTGCTGCACGTGAAGTCAATGGTATTTTAGATATGAAAGGCGGCTTTGTAGATAGCTTAAGTGGTTCATTTTCAAGTGGCAATAACGTTGCACAAGGTGTAAGTGCTGAAGTTGGCGAAAAACAAGCTGCTATTGATTTAAAAGTTGTATTAGAATATGGTGAATCAGCACCAAAAATTTTCCGTAAAGTTACTGAAATTATTAAAGAGCAAGTAAAACACATGACTGGTTTAGACGTTGTTGAAGTGAACATGCAAGTAGACGATGTGATGACTCGTAAAGAATGGCAACAAAAAAATGAAAAAAATAGACAAAACAATAACGAAAACAAAGGTTTACAATAATTTCGTTGTTCACACCTAGCACAATTTGTGTTAGGTGTTTTTTTTATGTCTTGAGATGTGAGGTGAACTTCTTAATGAGAGTTTTACTTTGTAAAGTAGCATGAAAATATAAATTTTAATAAATGACAATTGTGACTTTTAGATTTTGGGTTATTAATTCCTAAAGCTAAAGTTGCCCCCTAATTTGAGTCCTCTTTGTGCAACGCAATCAAATAAAGTTTATAATAGTATTGAGATTGTTTTTGGAGGCATAGATATGAAACATTGGCTTGAAATACGTGCAACCGAACAGCCTGATTTTATTGCGATAGAAACAGATGAATCGCAAATGACTTTTAAAGAATTATATGCACATTCAGTAGAGTTCGGGAAAAAATTAAAATCTTTAAATGTGCCACGTTTAGGATTTTACGTTAACAATACGATTGAAGCTATCATTGCTGTGCATGCCGCATGGCTTTACGGCATAGAAGTAGTGATGATTAATCACAGATTAACGTCAAATGAAATCATCAAACAATTAGACTCTGTCAATGTGCGCGATGTGATTACTACAAAACCGATAGAACTATCCGAATCGATAAATGTCTATTTATATCATGAAGTTCAATCAATATGTAATTCCGAGCCCACTGCTTTTGCAGATTTTAACATCCAAAATATTGCTTCTATAATGTTTACTTCTGGCACTACGGGTCCTCAAAAAGCTGTGCCACAACGTTTTAAAAATCATTTGGCAAGTGCAAAAGAATGCAAGGCTACATTAGGATTTTCCTCAGAATCTAAGTGGCTCACTGTTTTGCCAATTTATCATATTTCAGGTCTTAGTATCATTATTAGAAGTGCTATATATGGTTTTACTGTTTATTTAAAAGAAAAATTTGACGTTGTGGAGACCCTTGAATGTATCAAATCGAAACAGTTAACGCATGTTTCATTAGTCCCCCAAACTTTGATTAGACTCATGAATGGTGGGTTAGATCAACCGTATACTTTAGAAAAAATCTTGCTAGGCGGGGCGAAACTAGACGAAACGATGATTCAGAGCGCATTAGAACGTGAACTTCCGATTTATAATTCTTTTGGCATGACAGAAACTTGCTCCCAATTTTTAACTGCTTCTCCTAAGATGCTTAAAACGCATCCCAATACAGTCGGAGTGGTAGGACCTTCACAAGAAATTAAAATCAGTCAGCCCAATGCTCAAGGACATGGCATACTATGTGTTAAAGGACAAAATGTGATGGAGGGCTATCTTTATCCAAGTGAAGTGAATTCGCAAGCTTTTGATGATGAAGGCTTTTTTAATACGGGAGACATCGCAAGTGTCAATGATGGCTATGTAACGATTTATGATCGTAGAAAAGATTTAATTATTAGTGGCGGAGAAAATATTTATCCGTTCGAAATTGAGGCTTTAACAAAAACATTTCATGGCGTTGAAGATGCGATGTGTGTGGGCATTCCCGACGACACTTGGGGTGAACGACCGATTCTTTATGTAGTTAGTTCCATAGGGGAAAAAGTGATTACAGGTCTACAAGAATTGTTAAATGAACGCTTAGCAAAATACAAACATCCTAAAGTGATATATTTAGTAGAAACTTTACCATATACAAGTACTGGTAAATTACAAAGACAGGTTTTAAATGAGGGACATTTATGATTATAAAAGATGTCAATTTTTATATTTTTGAACCTTGTTTTAAACAAATGATTCAAACTCCAAAAGTGACAATGACCCACCGTAAAACACTGATTATCGGACTTGTAGATAACACGGGTAAAGAATGGTTTGGAGAATCTAATGTTTTTGATTCAGATTGGTATTACGAAGAAACCATTGATTCTGTAAAAAGAGATATTTTAAATTGGTTTACCCAAACGAAGGGGCAACCGTTACATTCCTTTGACCAATTGGTTGAAAGTTTAAATCTTCTCAACGAGGCACCAGCAGCTAGAGCAACTGTGATGATGGCGTTATATCCGAATTTTCATACGTTATCTTATTTTCAAATTGCGCCCATACAAACGATTAATGGAGATTTTAATGATAGAATTGTGCAATTAGATCACGTCGCACGTCTAAAACTAAAGTGGTCATCACATATTTTAGAACAAGTTCAAATAATACGACTTATGTATCCTGATATGCCAATTAGTATTGACGCAAACCAAACGTTATCTGCATCGGATGTACCGACTTTAAAACAATTAACTAAAGCACAGATTTCTTATATAGAGGAACCTTTTCATACGAATGAATTATTAAAAAAGGCGGACGTGTTACCACCTATTGCTATTGATGAACAAGCCACTTCTATACAGGCTATTTCTCAACTTCGTAAGTCTTATCCTATCTCTGTTGTTGTGATAAAACCATTTCGCCTAGGTGGAATTGATCGGACGCTAGAGTTAATCCATCAATTGCAAAAAGAGGGTGTCAAAATTGTTATAGGAGGCATGTATGAAGCTGCATTAAGTCGATATTATACAGCGTGGCTCAGTCAACAAGGAGACTACGCAGGGGATGTGACACCACATGGTTACTATTTTGACGTTGACTTGTGTGCAACATCAGGTCAACTTAGGGACGGACAATTATATTTTCAGCCCCCAACGGTTGACCGTCGTTGTTTAAAGCCTTTTTAATGTTTGTTTTCTTTTTTTAAAGGTACAGGATCAAAGCCCCCTTTATGGAGTGGATGACATTTTGAGATTCTTTTGATTCCAAGCCATGTTCCTTTGATTGCGCCATGAACTTGGATGGCCTCGATTGTATAATTGGAACATGTTGGGTAAAATCTGCAAGATGGGGGCGTAAGAGGGGATATAAATTTTTGATAAAACCGTATAGGTGCAATGAAGAGTCGTTTCAAAGTTGAAACCTCCTTTTTTGTATTGATTTTATTTTAACATAATGAGTAAAGGGGAATGGCATTTGGAGTTTATTGATCAGAAGAACCAACATATTACTTTACGTTTTTGTGGCCCAAATGATGAACGAACAGGGGATCATGTCTTAGGACTGACACGATTCAACCAACAATGGTTATTTACAAAACATCGTCGTCGGGGCATTGAATTTCCAGGAGGTAAACGCGAGCAAGGTGAGTCGAGTGAAATCGCATTGGCCCGTGAAATCTATGAAGAGACAGGAGGACAATTGGAAGCGGCTTACTACATCGCGCAATATACTGTGTCAAATGAAGTACGGACGTTTTCTAAAGATGTCTTTGTCTGTTTTATTCATTCGATAGATTCTAAAAATGATTATTTTGAAACTGATGGACCAATTTGTTTTGAGACCCTTGATGATATTCCTGATATAAATAAAAGCTTTTTGTTAGAAGATCCAGCCATATTGAAATGTGTTGAAAGGATGGGTGAGCTTGGATTTTATTAATCGTAAACGGATGCCATCACAACTACAAACACACCGTGTCGAAGAATTAACGTATGCGGTCGAAGGTCTTCATGTCAAAGGGTTAAGTTTAATCCCATTTCAACCTGTACGACGCATTATTGTTTATTTACGTGGAGGAAAAGGTCAAGTCGGACGCGTGAGACTTGCGCGTCTCTTACAATTTATTGATAATCATACGCTAGTATTTGCCCCGTATTATCGAGGGAATAACGGGAGTGAGGGACAAGATGATTTTGCGGGAGAAGATTTGAAGGATGTGACAGTAGCTATTCAAATTTTAAAAGCGCAATTCCCAGAAGCTCATCTTCATTTGATAGGATTTTCAAGAGGCGGGATTCAAGGTCTTTTAACATTTCAAGATGCACAAGTAGATAGCTATATTATCTGGGGTGGAGTGAGTGACTTACATTTAATGTATGAAGAACGTGTCGATTTGAGAGGGATGTTACGACGAATGGTGGGTCATCCTAAAAAGGCGCTGCAAGCTTATGAAAAGCGTGATGCGATGAAACATATTGGCAAAAGCGCGCCCCCCATTTTAATTATTCACGGAGGCAAAGATGTGCAAGTGGGGATTCATCAAGCTTATACTTTAGAAGCCCATCTAAAAAAAGTTGGAGCTACATTTGAGGCTTTTTACCAACTTGATGAAGGACATGTTCCGCGGCCAAATGCGATGTGTCAAGTACTAAAAGTGATTCAACAATGGATGGAAAATATTGAATTCCATAAAACAAATAAAAAGCTGTGAAGTGTCTATAATAGACGCATTCACAGCTTTATTATTACCCTTTAAATCCACCTGATTTTTCAAGATGTTCAGTTTCTGGACCAAACTTTTTGAAATTGTCTTTAAATCTTGCCACTAAGTCTCTGGCTTGTTTGTCATAGGCTTCTTTATTTGTCCAAGCGTTGATAGGTTGTAAAATTGTTGTAGGAACATCCTCAACCGTCTTAGGAATACTTAAGCCAAAGATGTGATCTTCTTCAAACTCTGAATTTTTAAGTTTTCCACTGATTGCATCATTAACCATTTTTCGTGTATGACGAAGTTCAATACGATTGCCTTCACCATATTTTCCACCAGTCCAGCCTGTATTCACTAAATATACATCTACATCATGCTTGTCGATTAAACGACCTAATAAGTCGGCATAGACTTTGGCATTTAATGGTAAGAATGGGGCACCAAAGCAAGTTGAAAATGAAGGTTGTGGTTCCGTAATACCACGCTCAGTACCAGCAAGTTTAGATGTGAAACCACTTAAGAAGTGATACATCGCTTGATCTTTCGATAATTTTGAAATTGGAGGTAAGACACCAAAAGCATCTGCTGTTAAAAAGATAATTGTGTTAGGATGTGATGCTTTTGAAGGTACGACAATATTATCGATATGATGAATAGGGTAGGCAGCACGTGTGTTTTCTGTTAATTTGTTATCATCAAAATCGACATAACCATGCGCATCGACAACACAGTTTTCTAAAACAGTACCGTAACGAATGGCATTAAAAATTTGTGGTTCTTTTTCTTCTGAAAGATGAATTGCTTTTGCGTAACAACCGCCTTCAATGTTGAAAACACCATTTTCATTCCAACCGTGTTCATCATCACCGATTAATTTACGATTAGGGTCAGCTGATAATGTGGTTTTCCCTGTACCAGATAAACCGAAGAATAGGGCGACATCCCCTTTATGGCCTACATTAGCAGAGCAATGCATACTCATAATATCCTGTTCAGGTAATAAGTAGTTCATGACAGAGAAGATTGATTTCTTCATTTCGCCTGCATACTCAGTGCCACCAATTAAAACAGTTTTGTGCTTAAATGAAATAATTACGAATGTTTCAGAACGTGTGCCATCTTTTTCTGGGTTGGCTTTAAAAGTAGGTGCTGAAATGATTGTGAAGTCTGCTTTTATCTTAGAGGCTTCTTCTTTTGAGCTAGGCTTAATAAATAAGTTTTGTGCAAATAGATTATGCCAAGCAAATTCGTTCACAACAGTAAGGTCAAGTTGGGAATCTTTATCGCTCCCTGCATAGCCATTGAAAACAAAAACTTCTTCTTTTTGATCTAAATATTCGATAACCTGATAGTATAAGTTTAAAAACTTTTCTTCAGAGATAGGTTGGTTAATTGGACCCCAATCAATATCATCTTTCACTTGAGGGTTATCTACAATATATTTATCTTTAGGAGAACGACCCGTATACTCTCCAGTTTTAGCATTAATAGCGCCAAGTTCAGTCAATTCAGCTTCTTCTCGTTTTAAAATTTTATTGTAGAGTTCTGTCGTTGTTAATTGAAAGTGAGATGAAGGCTTGTGAATTAAAGCATCAATTGCTTGTGTGTCAAATGACATGAATAATCCCTCCAATAGTTATTTCGGTAATGTAAGCCTTTACAATTCAAGAGTATAACACATTGATTTCATTATCCCTACCAAATTTAGGTAATTTATTAAGAAAAATAGAAAAATAAATAGATTGAGATATCGCTGATATATTTGAGTAACATAAGCTGTGGTGGAATTGACACTAAACATAAATTTATGTAATATAGTGCTTAACGGATTCTCTTATCCTGAGTGGTGGAGGGACATGGACCCAATGAAACCCAGCAACCTCTTCTTAATGAAGAAAGGTGCCAAACCGTTTGCGGACAAATATTGTCTGAACGATAAGAGCGAATGGACGTTTAGAGCCTTCTCTCTATTTTATAGTGTGAAGGCTCTTTTTTGTTGGCTCAGTTAGAGAGAGAACTTCGTAATTATTAAAAATCAAAGGAGCTTATTATGACGTACAATAGACGATTATTTACATCAGAGTCGGTCACAGAAGGCCACCCCGATAAAATTGCAGATCAAATTTCTGATGCAATTTTAGATGAAATTTTAAAAGGTGATCAAAATGCCCGAGTAGCTTGTGAAACTACTGTAACGACAGGTATGGCTTTAATAGCTGGAGAAATTTCAACTTCAACTTATGTTGATATTCCTAAAGTTGTGAGAGAAACAGTGAAGCAAATCGGTTATACACGAGCAAAATATGGCTACGACTACAAAACGATGTCCGTATTAACTGCAATTGATGAACAATCTCCTGATATTGCACAAGGCGTAGACCGCGCGTTAGAATATCGTGATAATGAAAGTGATGAAGCATTAAATATTGGTGCGGGAGACCAAGGTTTAATGTTTGGCTACGCTACTGATGAAACAGATACGTATATGCCGTTGCCAATTGATTTATCACACAAATTATCAAAACGCTTAACAGAAGTGCGTAAAAACGGCACATTAGAATATTTAAGACCAGATGGAAAAGTACAAGTAACGGTAGAATATGATTCGAATAACCAACCTCAACGCATTGATACCATCGTCATTTCAACACAACATCACGAAGAAGTCGAATTAGAAAAAATACAAGAAGACCTTAAAGAACATGTGATATATCAAACAGTTCCAAAAGAATTAATAGATGAAGAGACAAAGTTCTTTATTAATCCAACTGGTCGATTTGTGATCGGGGGACCTCAAGGTGATGCAGGTCTCACTGGACGCAAAATAATCGTAGATACGTATGGCGGCTATGCCCGTCATGGAGGAGGTGCTTTCTCAGGAAAGGATCCAACAAAAGTTGACCGCTCAGCCGCTTATGCCGCTCGCTATGTTGCGAAAAATATTGTGGCTGCAGGTTTGGCTAAAAAGTGTGAAGTTCAAATCGCTTATGCTATTGGAGTTGCGCAACCAGTCTCCATATCAATAGATTCTTTTGGCACAGGCAAAGTTTCAGAAGATATTCTTATTGAGGCAGTTCGACAAAACTTTGATTTAAGACCTGCAGGTATTATTAAAATGCTAGATTTACAACGTCCTATCTATAAACAAACCGCAGCTTATGGTCATTTTGGACGAAATGATATTGACGTACCTTGGGAAAAAACAGACAAAACAGAGATTTTAAAAGAAGCGGTCGCTTCAGAGAAATAATGTTTTTTCTATAAAGACTCGCGATTTGATGTGCTTTTTTATATAATGTATATATTAAAGTAAATGTAGAAAAAGGTAGGTAATTGTTAATGTCTCAATTAGATCCAATTCAGATTGGGTTGATCGCTGTGAGTGTACTAGCACTTTTATTTTTAGTTTTATTTTTGTTTGCCTTGCGTAGCAAAAAAAAGGCTAAAGAAACGTACGCGAATCAGTATCAATCCAGAGAAACAAAATTAAACAATGAGCATAAAGAAGCGTTAGAAAAGGCGCGCATCGAAAAGAAAAAATCAGATACGCGTCATAAAGAGGAATATGACACGATGGTTTCCTCAAAAAACCGTGAAATTGATGCTTTAAAATTATTTTCTAAAAATGATAGTGAGTACATTACAGATATGAGATTGCTAGGCATACGTGAGCGATTGGTAAAAGAAAAGCGAATTCGTCCTGAAGATATGCATATCATGGCTAATATCTTTATGCCTACAAATGATTTGGAAGAGATTACGCGCATTAGTCACCTTGTACTTACAAGAACAGGTTTATATATTATTGATTCAGAATTACTAAAAGGTCATGTTTATCAAGGTGTGAGTCAAAACCAATTTAGAGAAAATCCAATGATGGAACATGTTTTCAAAACATTACATTTAGATGGTCAAACGCCACAAACCATCGTGCTTGATCAAAAAGAAGATCAACAAAAACTTACGGTTATTGATTACACAAAGCATCTTGATTCAGTAGAAAAACTAGCAACGACGTTACAACAAAAACTTAACCTTAAATATGCACCGACCCCTATCTTATACTTTAATCCAAGACATGAAGGGGATATTACGATTTCTAATTATGCCCCACAAAGTGGAACAAAGGTGTTAGTAGGGCCTGCGCAACTTGACGAATTTTTTAACAAATTTGTTTTCCATGGTAGAATTCAATATGATGTGAATGATCTTCAAGCGATTATGGATGAAATTGAAGCGTTCAATTAATTGTATATCAATTATTTTAGAGAAAGTGGATTTCACGCCTAAGGGTGGGGTCCACTTTTTTTGATTTTGGAGCATGTAAGTAAACATGTCATCATTTATTCATTCGGTTTCATTAATGTAACGAGCGAAAGGAGAAGATGTTAATCATTGTGTTTTTATATGGATAATTTGTAGCGTAAAAACATATTATTTTACGATGAAGATTCCACTCGGGTATGATTAAAGTGAACAAGAAAGGATGAGTGCGATATGCAATACGTTAAATTTTATAATGATCATCAAATGCCTCAAGTAGGTCTAGGTGTTTTTAGAGTGAAAAATGATGATACAGCAAAAGAAGCGGTCAAACATGCTATTTTAAATGGTTATAGAAGCATTGATACGGCAATGATTTATGAAAATGAAGAAAAAGTTGGTGAAGGTATTAGAGAAGCTTTAGAAGCCTCTCAACTTAAAAGAGAAGATTTATTTATAACATCTAAGTTATGGATGAGTGATTATGGACGAGAAAATGTGGCAGAAGCTTATGAAACATCTCTGAAAAAACTTGGACTTGACTACTTAGATTTATATTTAGTACATTGGCCAGGCCAAGATGAAGATGTGATGATTGACACTTGGAAAGGTATGGAGGCATTATATAAAGAAGGAAAAGTTAAAAACGTAGGTGTTAGCAATTTTAATATTGAGCATTTAGAACGATTACTTGCTGAGACTTCAATCAAACCTGTTATTAACCAAGTGGAGTTTCATCCATATTTAACACAAACAAAACTAAGAGCGTATCTCGAAGCGCAACACATTAAAATGGAATCCTGGTCTCCATTAATGAACGCCCAAATTTTAGATGATAACACAGTTCAAGAGGTTGCTAATGAAGTGAAGCGCACACCGGCACAAGTGATTATCCGTTGGAACATTCAACATGGTGTTGTAACCATTCCAAAATCAGTGACGCCAAACCGTATAGATGAAAATTTAAATGTATTTGACTTTGAATTAAGCGAAGCACAAATGACACGCTTAGATCAATTAAATGAAGATCGTCGTATTGGACCTGATCCACTTACATTCAATGGTCAATAAATCTATTTAGAACAAAAAAGTTAAAAAGAATCTCAGCATGTTTTCTATTACGTGAAAAACGCATGTTGAGATTCTTCTTTATAAAATACTATCATAAATTATTTAGACATTATTTCATTAAAATACCTATTTTAATGAAATGAGTCAAATAAAACGAACGAGCACTGATAACCAATAAAAATAGCGATAAAACAACCTAAATATTGTATGACAAATAGCAAAATGAATGATTGCCAATGTCGATGTTGAATCATTTTAATAAGATCTAATTGTAAGGTTGAAAATGTGGTGAATCCTCCTAATATGCCTACAAAAACGAAAAAATATAATGCGTGGTGCTCTGTGAATAAAGGCGTCAAAAAGCCAAACATAAAGCAACCACTTATATTAATGATAAATGTAGATAATGGAAAGGAGTAGCGTCCTTGTGGAGGAATGAGTTCAGTGAGAAAAGCTCTTAAAGTGGCGCCAATGCCCCCGCCAATTAAAATAGCAATGAGTGTCATGATAAATCCGCTCCCAATTTATAACCGAAGCCACAACTAATTAATCCCATGCCACTACTGACTATAAAGTAAAACAAGCCTTCGAACCATGCCTCATTTTGAACAATTGAATAGAGTTCAAATTGAAAAGTTGAGAATGTCGTTAAGGCTCCTAAAACCCCGGTTGTAACCGCTTTTTTTAACTGAGGATATCTTTTAAAAAGATGGAGTGCATATGTGCTTATAAGCCCCATAAAAAAAGCTCCGATAATATTGGCGAAAAAAGTGCCAACCGGTAGCTCATACCAAAAGGGGATTAAGGAACAAAAGTAACGCAGCAAAGCACCCAAAGCTCCACCTAAAAAAATAAAAAAGTACTGCATATTTCCACCACTTTCGCTTAGAAAATACCAAATGTAAATAGCGATGTAATGATATGGAAAATAATCACAATTAATAAGAACCAAGGTAGGAGTTTAGAAGCTTTATGTATCCAACTCTTTGATTTAGGCAAATACTTAATAGACTTATCTGCAAAAATAATAGCAAGGATTAAAATGAGCGCATTAACAAAAATGCTAAATATAATGATTTTCACTACGGATTGAAAGTGTAAGTTTAATAAAGGATTCATGGAGTTTAAATATAAGCTAATAAGTGTTAGCAATAAAGCTAAATAAAAGTATTTTTTGGATTTTGACATATGAATGCCTCCTTATCGTTACATATCATATCATATTTTATTTCATTAAAGAAATGGATACTTTTGATAATTTGTAAGCGTAAATATAGCGTTAAGACTATAAAAAATGATATAACTTAAATATCTAATCTTACTTCTAGGAGGGCATTATGAATAATTTAAAAGTGCAAGTATTTGCAGATGGTGCAGATATTAACCAAATGAAACAAGCATATCAAAATAAAGAAGTTGACGGTTTTACAACGAATCCGAGTTTAATGGCTAAAGCAGGTGTCAAAGATTACAAACAATTTGCTAAAGAAGTTGTAGAAGCTATTCCGGATGCTTCAATTTCTTTTGAAGTTTTCGGAGATGATATGGAAACAATGGAAAAAGAAGCTGAAATCATCCAACAATTTGGTGAAAATATTTTTGTGAAAATACCTATTGTAAATACAAAAGGTGAAACAATGTTACCTTTAATTAAAAAGTTGTCTGCAAAAGGTGTGAAATTAAACGTCACAGCTGTTTATACGATCGAACAAGTTAAAGACATTACAGAAGCAGTGACTGAAGGCGTAGAAACTTATGTATCTGTATTTGCAGGGCGTATTGCAGATACTGGTGTAGATCCTTTACCGCTTATGAAAGAGGCAGTAGAAGTCACTCATAGTAAAAAAGGTGTGCAATTGCTATGGGCAAGTTGTCGTGAATTATTCAATGTCGTACAAGCAGACGAAATTGGTGCAGATATTATTACTTGTCCAAGTGATGTCGTTAAAAAAGTCCCCAACATCGGCCGTGATATAAATGAACTTTCAGTCGATACAGTTAAAGGATTTTCTAAAGACATTCAAAGTTCAGGTTTAAGTATTTTATAATCGAGTCAATGTAAAAAAAGAAGACTCAAACACTTCGGATTTTTCCGAAGGTTTGAGTCTATTCTTTTATCTTATTTCATAACCCATAAGGAGTAATTCAATGATTAAAAGTTCAAGAGAAAAGACAATTACAAAACAACTATGGTATTTAAATAAAAAAGAGAAAACACGTTTGGCTCAAACACTCAGACACTATGATGAAAGCGAGTTTATCCAAAATTACAAAACAAACAATCAATTTGTCGTCTCTTTTTTAAAGCAAAAAGTATTTAATTCCAAAGAAAAATCTCAAATGCATTTATTAGGCGCTTTGATAGGTTTATTCGTTGCCAATGTGATATTATTAGGCTTTTTCATTTTAGGCCTATTATTAACTTTAACTTCAGTAAAGCATCTAATAGATCCTACATCTTCATTGAATGGGGCGTACGTGAGTATAATTATGATTACGAGTATTTTTGCTACACTCCTCACATTATTATTAATGAAACCTGTGAATGCATTTTTTACAAAACGATTAATTGATTATAAATTAAATCGAATGCATAAGTAGCTGACTTAATAGCATACATTCTTTCCATTTTTTAGCACAGAAGGTTATTGGGGCATTGACAGTAATCTGATGATAATTTGAAAAAATGATGTGTGTTTGTCTTCTAAAAGAATGCATTCCAATGACTTGTACCATATTGATATAAATTTGCTCTGTGGAACGTTTGGCATAAAGTGGACAGATGATGAGTTGAGGAGAAACAAAGATTGGAATATATTGTCCAATATGGAGCAATTCACTGGAGAGTGCAATTTGTGTGGATAAATGTTTGTGGTGTTCTTTAAGTAACACTTGGATAAAACGTTGAAGGCTAAGCGTTGAATATATAGAAAAAGTGGTATATTGTACCTTTAAAGCATACGTTAAAGACTCAGCAGTTTTAAAATATAATAAAGTGTGATTGTTCAATGAGTACATCTTCCTTTCTATGGACGGGGGCTCATGTTGCTTTTTAAGATGTCATAAGTTTGCCGTTGATAATTTTTGATTGTGCTTAAAGCACAACACATCTTCTCACATATTTCTTTTTGCGTGTAGCCTTGAAGATGGTAAACGAGCCATTGACGTTGTTTGGATGTCAGTTGATTAAATATGAAATAAAGTTCTAGTGATAAGAATGATGTTTTCGGAGCTATTTGAGTAGCGAGGGAGGCTTCTGATAAAATGGTGATCATCTGTTGTTTTCTAAAAAGATCTAAAAGATAAAAGTGAAGTTTAGTGCGGAGATAAGCATGGAAATTTTTCGAACGTCTGTAATCATATTGATGTTGGAGTTCCCATAAACGAATCATCAACATTTGAAAATACTCATCATAATTATACCGAATATAGTATTTTTTGAGAAGATAGTGTATATACTTTTCATATTTCATATATAAATCTTCGTAATTCATAATTTTCCTCCTAATGTAAAATTGACCGGTCGAATCTTTTGTATCAGTTTTTATTAATTGAGGCACATGGATTTTTATGATATTTTTAGATTGAATTCAACGTAACAACGACATAAAGGTTTGTGTTTTAGAAAAATTTAGTCCTTAATGTAGAATTTCGACGTTTTTTACATAGAATGGGAAATGGAGGAACATATGGATTACGAACATTTAAACTTAGAACATTTTTTCGCACGTCATGATGATTTAGACATTATCCGTGATCGATCTGAGTTTGTCATGATTAATAATATGACGAAAGAAATGATGTATCGTGAAGGCGCTACAGAGGGAACAATAGACTTAACACAATATTATTATAAAAATCGTTCTCAAGCTGTAAGCTTTATTATGATGGATTATTCTCGCCCTAAACAGTAATGAATTTCTTTACATATTCATTACTTTTTTTTTATGAATTCATGACAAGGTATAACTTCAATTGTTTTCGGGTCATATTGGTGGTAAAATTTGTATTCAAGCGTGAATGTTTAATAGAAACTTCTTTTTTCTATTGAAACAACATTTTGAAGAGGTGTGTTTATGAGAAAGCACAAAAAAGGTTCAATAATAACTGTAGTGTTGTTACTAATTGTGACGGCAATTGCAGGATTTTTATTTTTTTCAATGATTAAAGACCAAATCTTTTTCAAATCGGTTAAGCAGGTCGAACGTGTTGAAAAATTGAATGTAACATTAGATCAAGCAGCCAAAAAACAAATAGACAACTATACGAGTCAACAAGTGTCAAATAAAGACCATACAAATTGGCGTGATGCCTCTCCGACTGAAATTCGTCAGGCGATGGATAGTTCAGGATTTATGGATGACAAAAAACAAAAATATCAATTTTTAGATTTATCACAATATCAAGGCATTGATGAAAATCGTATTAAACGTATGTTAATCAATCATCCTACATTGCTTAACCATACTGAGGATTTCTTAAATGCAGCAAAAGCAAAACATGTGAATGAGGTTTATTTAATTTCTCATGCGCTATTAGAAACTGGTTCAGTAGCCTCTGAACTTTCTAAAGGTGTCGAAATCGATGGTAAAAAATATTACAACTTTTATGGTGTCGGTGCTTTAGATGAAGACCCGATTAAGACTGGCGCAGAATATGCGAAGAAAAAAGGTTGGGATACGCCACAAAAAGCCATTTACGGTGGTGCCGAATTTATTCATGATCATTATTTAAAAAACCCTGAACAAAATACACTTTATAGTATGAGATGGAATCCTAAAAATCCTGGAGAACATCAATATGCAACAGATATTAATTGGGCAAAAAGTAATGCGACAATCATGGCTGACTTTTACAAAGATATGAAGACAGAAGGAAAATATTTTAATTGGTACGTTTATAAAGACGATAAAAAACATCAAGATGGTAAAAACCACGAATAACTTAAAAGCCGACTTTCATTTTATTATTGAAAGTTGGCTTTTTTAGGTTTATTTTGCGTTATTCTTTCGGCCTAAATAAAAGAACAAAATGACTGTTGTGATTAATAATTTGAAAATACGTTTTAACATTTCCCTAACTCCTTTATTTCACGCTATTCTAGTTTTAATTCGTTTAAAAATATTAAAATGTACTAATGATAGTGATGTTTCACCTAATGGTATAATAATCTTTAAGAACAGAATATGAATTTGCTTTAGTTACAAATATGGGTTGAGTAGGTACTACTTCATTGTAGCTCATAATTATGAAAAAGTGTTAATTTGATTTTATGAGAAGTGCAACAAGCCCATCATACCATTAAAATCAAAGTTAACTATAAGCCCGAAGTATTAGCGATTTCATCCTCAACATGTAAAAAAACGCACGCATATTTGAATTTAAATATGCGTGATGAGGCTTTGAAAAGAGATTAATTATCCTAGGTAAAATAGGGTAAAATTAAATGATAATTGGAGAAAGGGTGATGAAGTATGAAGGTGGCGATTATTGGAATGGGAACAGCTGGTGTGAGTGTTCTCCGCCATTTAGTGAAATTTAAGCAGTTTAAACAATTAGAAGTGGATGTCTATGATAACGAAGTAAATATGGGACAAGGTAAACCATTTCAAGATGACAGTGAAGATTTGTTAACAAATGTACCTGCAGATATGATTTCTTTAAATCAAGACAATTTAAATGAATTTAAAGAATGGTATCAATCTCAAAATAAATTTGATTATGGTGATGCAACTTATTTACCACGTTTTGTGTTTGGTCATTATATGAAAGGGCAACTTGAAACGTTTTATAATACATTTGAAAATATCAATGTAATAACGCAAGAAGTCATGCATATGTTTATTGAGGAAGCGCGTAATAAAATATTACCTCAATCCATTAATCTATGTACTGGAGACGATGTTTCTAGTTGTAAAAAATATGATTATGTATTTTTAACAATAGGGACAATGAGTTACAACGATCCTTATCAACTTAAAGGGACGCCAAATTATATTCAATCTCCTTATCCAGCGAATCGAACGTTAGATAATGTAAATGATGAAGACGAGATTGCAATTATTGGTAGTGGTTTAGCAAGTTTGGATGTCATACGTTATGCAGTGAGTCACCATCAGAAGAAACCGATTATTGTCGCAGGACGAAGTGGCAAATTACCGAGTGTTCGGGGCGAAATGATTGATATTACTTTAAAACATGTCACACCTGAAAACTTTGATTATCTAAAACGTCAAAATATGGGTGTTGTGCCATTAGAAGAGGCGATTGAATTATTTAAAAAAGAATGTGAAGACTATAGCATCCCATTACAAAAACTGCTTAAACGTCGAAAATATGACGCCGTGAGAGACTTAAACTATGACTTAAATCATCCTGAAGACGTTGGGGCATTACAAAGTCTATTAGAAACGATAAAAGAAAATATGGACTGGATTTGGAATAGTTTTAGCCGTGAAAATCAAGAGCGCTTTATGCATAAATATCAAAGATATATCGTGGAAAACTCCAATCCAATGCCGCAGGAAACAGCACGTTTGGTCATTAGAGAAATTAAATCAGGACATTTACAAGTGCTCTCAGGTTTAGAAAATCTTCGTCATTATTATGGTAAATTTAGACTTGGATTTAAAAATAGTGAAGAGGAAATCAAAGTGGATGTGGTGATTAATGCAACAGGGTCTAAAAAACATTTAGCGCAATTAGACGAAGATGACAAACTACTTTTAGATATTGCCGATCGTCAAATTGTTCAAGCCCATCCAATGGGGGGGATTCAAATCGTTCCAACCTCCAATGAAGTGGTTAGCCCATTATACGGGACATTAAAAAATATGAGAGCCATCGGTCAAATGACCAATGGTGTCAATTATCATCGTAATGGGGTTCCAGCGATTGTACAACAAGCCGTGCGTTCGGTTGAAAACTTGTATGAAACATTAGATGAACTGCAAACCTTAGAAAAAGAAAATATTAAAGCAGATAAAAAGAAAAAAGACGCTAAGGATAAGAAAGACTCTAAAAATGACAAGAAAGAAAAGAAACATAAAAAAGACAAAAAGAAAAAAGAGAAGAAAAAGAAAAATAAGAAAAAGAAAAAGTAATATCACTCTGTTTGCGTGTCAATTCGTTGTCAAAAATGAACAGGTAAGCTAATATAGACTCAAGTACTTAATTAAGTGCTTGAGTATCTTTTTATCTCAATACAATTTCATAAGCTATTCTTTCGGGGCTGGGTGAAATTCCCAACCGGCAGTAAATAAAGCCTGCGACCCGTAGTTATTAACTATGGCTGATCTAGTGAGATTCTAGAGCCGACAGTGAAAGTCTGGATGGGAGGAAGAATAATCGTCACAAGCATAAAATTTAAACGGTTTTATGTTTATTTTCTGATGAATTTTTAAATAGACGTCAGTTTCTTAAAGTTGTCTATTTTTAAAATATTAACTTCCACTCGAATCGACAATCGGGTGGTTTTTTTTTGAGGTGAAAGATTGCTGAATTATTTAGATAAAGCCATTACTTTAGCTGAGTTAGTCGAAGGACAAACGGGTTTAAACCCCTCTGTGGGTGCCGTTATTGTGAAGGATGGCAGAATTATAGGAATGGGTGCACATCTTAAACAAGGAGAACGCCATGCCGAAATCCAAGCGATTGATATGGCGGGTTCTAAAAATGTTGAAGGTGCCACAATGTATGTTTCGTTAGAACCTTGTTCGCATTTTGGAAAAACTCCACCTTGTGCTAAACGTATAATTGAAACAAAAATAGCCCATGTGGTGTATGCTGCTCGTGACATAACGCTTCCAGCAACAGGTCATCAAATGATGGAAGAGGCAGGTGTTAGGGTAGACTATCGCCCACATCCGAGAGCAATGGCACTGTATCAAGACTTTTTTAAAAGTAAACAAAATGGATTTCCAATCGTCACTGTTAAAGTAAGTGCAAGTATGGACGGGAAACAAGCAACAGATGATGATGAAAGTCAATGGATTACAAATCCTTCTGTTAAAGAAGAAGTATTTCAATTGAGACATCAACATGATGCCATTATCACGGGAACAGGGACGCTGCATAAAGACAATCCTAGCTTAACGGTCAGAAAAGAAAATGGGCATCATCCTACAAGAGTCATTTTGTCTAAAAAAGGAAAGATACAGTGGGACTTACAAATGTTTCATGACCAAGAAAGTCCGATAATGATTTATACAGAAAACAAAGAGCTCCAAACATCGTTACCAAATGTAAAAATCATTTGTTTAGAAGAATGTCACGTGGAGACGATTTTAAAAGATTTATATCAAAAAGGATTTGGACGTGTTCTTGTCGAAGCAGGTCCAAAGGTTACCTCTCAATTTTTATCATCTAATATGATAACGCATTTTATTTTATATTTAGCCCCGAAAATCATTGGTGGAAAAGGTTTAAATCAATTTTATCAAACTGAAGAAATTCTAGACTTAGACCATGTACACCAATTTGAAATTGTTGAGACCTCATTAATAGATACTAATGTGAAAATACACATGAAAAGGAAGTGACATGATGTTCACTGGTATCGTTGAAGAAGTCGGAACAATTCAATCTATCCGCAAACAATCTCCTACAACCCAAATCACGATTTCGTGTTCTAAAATTTTAGAAGATATGTCAAGAGGAGACTCTATTAGTGTAAACGGAACATGTTTAACAGTGACCTCATTTAACGAAAATAGCTTTAAAGTAGATGTTATTTTAGGTACAGAAAATAAAACATATTTAGGACAACTTCAAGTAGGTGATCGTGTTAACCTTGAACGTGCATTGCTCGCTACAGGCAGATTAGGTGGTCATTTTGTACAAGGGCATGTCGATGGCAAGGGGACGATTACAAATGTACGTCAATCGCCTAATGAATGGATTTATACCATCGAAGCGTCTAAAGATTTGTTAGCTCAAATGATTCCTCAAGGTTCGATTGCAGTGGATGGTATTAGTTTGACAGTTTTTGACAAATCTAATACGTCCTTTGAGATTCATTTAATTCCTGAAACACGAGAAGCTACATCACTTTCTTTAAAATCTAAAGGAGATGCTGTGCATCTTGAAACAGATATGTTATTTAAATATGTTCAAGCTTTAAATCACAACAAACAGGAACTTAAATTAAACGATTTACTAAAAGCAGGTTTTTAATGGAGGTATAAGGATGGAATTCGATTCAATTGAAAGTGCCCTAAATGCACTAAAAGCAGGCGACCCTATTGTCGTTTTAGATGATGAAAATCGTGAGAATGAAGGCGATCTTATTGCTATCACTGAATGGATGAAAGATGACACGATTAATTTTATGGCTAAATATGGACGCGGACTAATTTGTGCACCTATATCAAAATCTATTGCAGTTCAAGCAGGATTATCTCCGATGGTTGCTATGAATACTGATCCACATGGGACAGCGTTTACAACAAGTATCGACCATGTCTCTACAAGTACTGGTATAAGTGCATATGAGCGTACTCATACAATTCGTGCGCTCATCCAAGAAAATATGAATACACAGTCATTTAACCGTCCAGGGCACGTGTTCCCTCTCATCGCACAAGAAAACGGTGTATTAGCGCGTCGAGGTCATACAGAAGCTGCGATTGATTTAGCAATGTTAACTGGAGCAAAGCCAGCGGGTGTCATTTGTGAAATTATGAATGAAGACGGTACGATGGCTCGTGGAGAGGATTTACAAGCTTTTAAAGAAAAACATCAATTAAAAATGATTACAATAGAAGCACTTGTTTCTTACATTAAAGTCCACCGCAAATTAATTAAACAAGAAGCAAAAGTTAAGTTACCTACCCGTTACGGTTCATTTGATATGATTGGCTTTACCTCAGAGTTTGATGGACAAGAACATCTCGCAATTATTAAAGGGGATATTCATCCTGAAATGAATGTACGTATCCACTCAGCTTGTGCAACAGGGGATATTTTTCATAGTGAACGTTGTGATTGTGGCGAGCAACTGGAAAAAGCCATGGCGTACATTCAAAAAAATGGAGGTATCATTCTATATCTTCCTCAAGAGGGCAGAGGAATTGGTTTAATGAATAAGTTGAAAGCTTATGAATTAATCGAGAAAGGCTATAATACAATCACTGCCAATGAAGCTTTAGGCTTTGAACCAGATTTGCGTGATTATGATATTGCGGCGCAAATCTTGAAACATCTTGGCGTTTCTTCTGTACATTTATTAAGCAATAACCCAGATAAATTTCAAGGTTTAAAGAAATACGATATCGATATTAAAGGAAGAATACCTTTAATTACAAACGAAAACGAAAATAATCATGACTACTTAGAAGTTAAAAAAACACAAATGGGACATCTCATTTAATTTAGGAGGCTATTAATATGAAATTTGAAGGACAATTAATTGGAGAAGGTTTAAAAATAGGAATCGTTGTAAGTCGCTTTAATGATTTTATTACAGGACGTTTAGTCGATGGAGCATTTGATGCGCTAATACGTCATCAAGTCAAAGAAGAGGATATCGATATTGCGTATGTACCGGGTGCCTTTGAGCTTCCATTAGTTGCGAAAAAAATGGCGCAAACAGGAAACTATGATGCTGTGATTACATTAGGATGTGTCATTCGTGGTGCAACATCACATTACGATTATGTGTGTAATGAAGCGGCTAAAGGGATCGCAAAAGCGAGTGAAGACACAGGTGTACCTGTGATATTCGGTGTATTGACGACTGAAAATATTGAACAAGCTATTGAACGCGCCGGAACGAAAGCAGGTAACAAAGGGGCAGAAGTGGCTGTTGGCGCTATTGAAATGGCAAATTTACTTAAAAAGTTCTAATGATTCAGTGAGGAAGAAAAATAGGGGGAATATTTAATATGCATACTCTCCTACAAATTTCTTTAATTTCATTCGGAAATCATACAACAAGACAAAAAACTGGCTGAGACTTAAAATCCACCAATACTTGAAAAGCCATCAAAACTTACCATTAGGTAAATTTTGATGGCTATTTTAATACCATATAAATCTATTTATGTTTCAACGGTTTATAATCTTTTTACACAGCGTTTGTTTTTCATCTCTTTTTCTGAAGAACAAGGTTTTTGATGATGACATTTTTTCTTTTTCAATCCTAAAAGCGTCGATAGAACTGCGATTCCACCAATAATAGCTAAAGCTTGAGGTTTTACGAACTCCTTAAATGCTAATGTTAAATTTTGCGGTCTTTCGGCTAAACGACGCATAAAGTAACCAAACCAATCATCACCATAAGGCACATAAATCGTAAAGTTATAACCTTCTTTTGCAATTTGTTCTGCTAACTCTGTACGGAATCCATATAGCATTTGAAATTCAAATTGAGATTTATCAATCTGATTATCTTTTACGAATTGTTTAACATGATTAATAATATGATGATCATGTGTGGCAATTGAAGTGAAGTTTTTCGCATTTAATAAACGTTTTTCGATAAGTCTTATGTAATTCTGATCAATTTCTTCTTTTGTTTGGTAAGCAATATGTGCCGATTCCTTGTATGCACCTTTAACGAGGCGGAGACGTAATTCTGGATATTTATCAATGAGAACATCAGCTTTAAATAAATAAGCTTGAATAACTGTACCTACATTGGTGAACTCACTTTTCAATCGATCAAGTGTTTGAGTGACGTCAAACAGACTATCATATTTTTCTGTGTCAAAATTGATATGCATATTATCATAAGTTTTAGCTGTGTTGACGATTTCGTGAACATTTTCAAATGCCAATGCACGATCAAATTCTATGCCGAGTTGACTTAATTTAATCGACATATGCGCATTGAGATGATTGTCATGTAACACTTTCATCACTTTTAAAATCTCATCTTTTGCATCTATCGCTTCTTGTCGGTTATGGACAAATTCCCCTAGAATGTCAACTGTACCGGCGATATTTTTATCATTTAAGCGCTTTATCGTTTTGACAATGTCTGGTAATTGATTGCCTGCAACTACTTTGTTTGCACCTAATGAGGGACCTACTTTTTTTGCGGCATTGTTCAAAAAGGTATTATTGGATAAAGCAATGAAAAAATTCTTAACAAAACTCATTTCTATTCCTCCCATATCTCTGTCATACTAATAGTGATAGTGTATCACGATTATCGCTAGGAGGAAAACGGTTTCATAAAAGTTTTTTGATTTTTATAAAAATATAGTGAAAAGGTTCGAATAATCTTAAATAAAATCTTCAATCTGTGCTTTAAGTTAGAATGTGAACAGTTTCTTATCAATGAGATGAAGTTGTAGACGTTGAGTACGAAAGTTGGATGGTCGCATCGATAGGTTCTTGCATCAATGCAGTATACACTGGAAAATTAAATATCAAGAAGAAACTAATGAGACACTTTAAAATGAATTTCATACGCGACTCCTTCACGAATATGACTTAAAATTAACATAGCATAGGGTTATAAAGTTCATAATAAGATGATGTAAATAAACGTTAAAGAAATCGTGTAGGTTATTAATGTTAATTTAGTGTAAAAATGAGAGGGAAAACTTTACGGTAAATTTAAAATCAGAGTGAGCGAACCGTGATAAAATAATAGTAAGCATATTAAAGGGAGACATGTTAAATGTTTAAAGATTTGGTCTATTATACCTTAGGAACTGAACTTGATACGTTTGTTCAATATTTTGTATTCGAACTTATTTTGCTCGTACTTATCGGTCTCGCGATTGTTTTAATTACAAAAAAACTTTGGCTTGCATTCGTCGTTATTCTTGCGTTAAATATTATTGATGCAGGTATTATTGCGAATTTTAATGCTTCGCAAGGGGAAGGAACATTAATAGGTCAGTTTTTCTTAATGTTAGTCGCGAAGTTTTTCCCAACTTTCTATGAAATTTTGTTAGTTCTATTAATTTCACGACTACCGATTATTAGAAAAAAATTCAACATTGCGTAATGATATTGAATGAATTGCGAAAACCTATCCTTCAAAAATAGATTAAGTTGAGCTGGGACAATAAACTGTCTCAGCTTTTTATGTTTTAAACAAATAGAGAGTGAAATTGCGTTTAACGATTGATATATGTTAGCGCATTTGAGGGATAATTGTTAAGATAAAATAAAGAATTAAAGCAATAGGAAGGAATTGGCAATATGTGGAAATGGGAAACTGAAAATGAAGCAAAAGGTGTTATCGTTATTATACATAATATGCTTGAGCATACTGGACGTTATGCATATGTAATTACACATTTGAGAAGAAATGGATATCATGTGATTATGGGTGACTTACCTGGTCAAGGTCAAAGCTCTCGTACAAAAAAGGGGCAAATTGATAATTTTGAAGTTTATCAAGAACGTGTATTAGAATGGGTGCAAATTGCAGAAGAATATCATTTACCCACTTTTGTTATTGGTGTAGGATTGGGTGGTTTAATCGCTGTTAATCTTCTTGAAAAAGTTGATTTACCGATTGAGGGATTGGTTCTCTTGTCTCCATTATTTGCGTTCCACAATTCAAAGCAAACACGTAAACTGTTTTTGACTTCTCACGTAGGGGATGTTTCTAAAAGTGCAAAATTTGATTTAGGTTTTGATATAGAAGATTTAACTTCAAATCCAGAAGTTCAAGAAGAGACGCAAAACGATTCTTTGATGTTAAAGAAAGTGAGTTATCATTGGTATAAAGAAGTGGCTCATGCAATGAAAAAAACTGGAGAACATTTGAATCAAATGCGTTCGTACCCATTATGTGTCATGTATGGTACTGAAGATAATATTTCAGACATTGAAATGACGCAACAATTTATTTCTCAAACTTTAAGTGAAGAATTGTATTTTAAATCTTGGAGCGGTTTGGCACATGAAATTCAAAATGAACCTGAAAGAGAAGCGGTTATGCGCTACGTATTAAGCTTTTTAAACAACCGCGTATATGCAGCAGGTTTTGTTGTCAATGATCAAGAAACAATTTAAGTAAAAGTTATTCTACTCATAATAAAATGTTGCAGACATCGCGAAATCATGGTAAATTAATAATGTGAAAAAAATCACAATAACATTATTTAATGAACTGATTGATAGGAGCGTGTCAGTATGGGAAAGAAAAGTAATAAAGTGGTATTAGTAGGTAATGGCGCTGTAGGTGCAAGCTATGCATTTACAATGGTGAGTCAAGGTATTGCTGATGAATTGCTTATCATTGACATTAACGAAGATAAAGTACGTGGAGATGTACTAGATTTAAACCATGGGGCACCTTATGCAATGTCTCCTGTAAAAGTTAAGCAAGGTAAATACGAAGATTGTGGCGACGCAGATTTAATTGTCATTTGTGCAGGAGCCCCTCAAAAAGTCGGAGAAACTCGTCTTGACTTAGTAGAAAAAAATGCAAAAATTTATAAAGGGATCATTACATCAATCATGGACAGCGGTTTTGATGGTATTTTCTTAATTGCTGCAAACCCAGTTGATATTTTAACTTACATAACATTAAAATATTCAGGTCTGCCTAAACATAAAGTCATTGGTTCAGGTACTATTTTAGATACTGCACGTTTCAAACATTTGTTAAGTGAAGCTTTCGATGTTGCACCTTCAAGTGTACATGCAAATATTATAGGTGAACATGGCGATTCAGAAGTTCCTGTATGGTCAAGCGCAACGATTGCAGGTGTGCCATTATATGAAGAGTTAAAAAACGATCCAGAAAAATCTCACTTGATTGAAGATATTTACGTTCAAACACGTGATGCGGCATATGACATCATTAAAGCAAAAGGTGCCACTTATTATGGTGTTGCTATGGGCTTAATGCGTATTTCTAAAGCGATTTTACGTAACCAAAATGTTGTTTTAACCGTTTCAAGTTATTTAGAAGGTGAATACGGACATGAAGGCGTATATACTGGTGTGCCAACTGTCATTAATGGCGAAGGTGCAGTACGTATTATTGAAACGCCATTAAATGATGAAGAAACTGAGAAATTTGCAAAATCTGTTAAAGTTTTAAAAGATATGCAAGCTTCTATTGACTACTTATTTGAATCATAAAATTCAAAAGTACAAATTTTATATTGATTATATATATTTGTTTTTGACGAAATTAATATGATTAAGTTTTTTTGAGTAGGGTAAACATACCATAATAAACCAAATAGTATGGTAAAAGTTTAAACTATAATAGGGGGCTTAATCATGGCGAGTCAATCAAAATATGATGTCAGTGACATTGTACTATTAGATAATTTGCAAAAAGAAGTCGAGTATATTTTTGACGAAATTGAAAATCAGTACGGTTTGTCAAAAGAGGAATTTTTAATTCTTTTAACGTTATGGGATAAGGGTTCAATGACGTTAAAAGAGATGGATGAGTATGTAAAAGTCAAAGCGTATAAAAGAACGAGAACTTTTAATAACCTCGTTGAAAAGAAATGGATCACTAAAGAACGACCAACAGATGACGAACGTACGGTGATTATTCATTTTAACGAAGACAAAGAGCAAGACAAACAAGACTTAATCAATTTCACATGTGAACAAATCGAAAAACATCAAGATAATTTAAGACATCAACTTAAATCTATTATTGATGGTTGTGAATTATAAAATAAGTCTGCAATATACAAACATGTAAATTATTACTGATTGATATTTCTCTCTTATTTTTAAACTTAAATAATTTGGTGTATGTAAAATAATTAAACGATAAGAAGCGCTAGACCCTTACGGCCTAGCGCTTCTTTTTTCTATTCCAATAATAAATGGAGGATGATTTTGTTGGTTAATAAATTCATATTTTAAAATATGCGCCTTCTCTTGATCGAAGGAATGAAAGTAATTGAGTAACGTTTCGCTTTCAACGCGTCCCTCAGGGTGCCCAGGGTATATGGCTAAAACAATAATTCCTTCTGGACGCAATAATTCAAAAATGGATTCTATGGCTAAAATTGTGTTTTCTGCGTTTGTAACAATAGATTTATCTCCTTTAGGCAAGTAACCTAAGTTAAACAAGGCAGCATCTACCGAATGTCGATGGGATTCAGCAATATAATTTGTAATTGTCTCATGTCCTGTTTGAAGAAGGGTGACATGTGACATCTCCTTTACTTTTTCTCGTGTATTCTCAATGGCCAAAGATTGTATATCACAAGCGTAGACATGACCATTCGGGACGGATTGTGCTAAAAACAATGTATCCCATCCATTTCCACATGTCCCATCTATCACTACACTTTTGTCAGTAATATGAGAAGTAATAAGAGATTTGGCGAAGGGAAGGACACGTTGAACAATCATGTTAATACAGCACCTTTGCCATTATACTTGGCGCCCTGAACAGAGTTGCGTCTTGCTAATTCTTTGTCAATATCATTTAAAATTTCCCATTTATTGACACTCCACATTGGTCCGACAAGAATGTCAATCGGACCATCACCCGTAATACGATGGACAATCATTGTCGGAGGTAAAATTTCTAATTGGTCACAAACTAATGAGATATACTCTTCTTTTGTCATGAATTCAAGTAAACCTTTTTCATATTGTTTAACCATAGGTGTACCTTTTAATAAATGAAGCAAATGAATCTTAATACCTTGAACATCCATTTCAGCGACAGCCTGAGCGGTTTCCATCATCATGTCATAATTTTCGCCTGGAAGACCATTAATAATATGTGAACAAACATTAATATTATGTTTTCTTAACTTTTGTACACCTTCGTAATAACATTCCATATCATGCGCGCGATTGATTAAATCAGATGTTTTTTGGTGGATAGTTTGTAAACCGAGTTCAACCCATAAGTAAGTCCGTTTGTTAAGTTCAGCCAAATAGTCGACTACATCATCTGGTAAACAGTCTGGTCTTGTACCGATTGATAGGCCTACAACACCTTCTTCATTAAGTGCAGCTTCAAATTTTTCACGCAACACCTCCACTGGTGCATGCGTATTTGTAAATGCTTGGAAATAGGCAATATATTGACCTTCATGCCATTTCTCATGCATTTGTGCTTTTATTTTTTTAAATTGAACTTCAATGGCATCAGCACGATTGCCTGCAAAATCACCACTACCCGCAGCTGAACAAAACGTACATCCTCCATGTGCCACGGTACCGTCACGATTGGGACAGTCAAACCCGCCATCAAGGGCTACTTTGAAAATTTTTTGGCCAAATCGATTTTTAAGATGATAATTTAAAGTATGATAGCGTTTATTTTCAAAAGCATATGGAAAATATTCACCCATTTGCTGTAACTTCCTTTCTTTGTACATTATATCTCAAGATTTTAACATATTTTAATGACATCGTGTTATAGTGTTTTATTATAGAGAAATAAATAAAGAGGTGTTGAACTTATGAAAATGCCGAAAGAAATATGGTGGCTTGTGATAGGAATGGCAATCAATATCACTGGTGCCAGTTTTTTATGGCCATTAAACACGATTTATATGAATGAAGTACTAGGAAAATCTTTAAGTACTGCAGGGGTCGTATTAATGGTGAACGCTTTTGGTATGGTCGTTGGTAATTTAATTGGGGGCACGTTATTTGATCGCTTGGGTGGCTACCGGACGATAATGTTAGGGACTTGGATAAGTTTGTTCGCTACAATTGGCCTTAACTTTTTTCACGGGTGGCCATGGTATGCACTTTGGCTTATTATTTTAGGTTTTGGCGGCGGAATGATTATTCCAGCGATTTATGCGATGGCTGGCGCTGTTTGGCCAAGAGGAGGTCGACAAACGTTCAATGCTATATATTTAGCGCAAAATATTGGTGTGGCCTTAGGTGCAGCATTGAGTGGTTTTGTGGCTGAATGGAGTTTTAACTATATATTTATCGCAAACTTGTTCATGTATATTCTATTTTTCTTCGTTGCGCTATTCAATTTTAAAATGGATTATCGTGCGACAGTCAAGACTGCTGAAACGATTGAGGGCATGACGCATGTTCAAAATAAAAAGCATTTTACGGCTTTGATATTAATTTGTGTGATGTTTGCCATATGTTGGATTACATATGTCCAATGGCAAACGACGATTGCATCTTTCACACAAGAAATAGGTATTTCAATGAGTCAGTATAGTCTTCTTTGGACAATAAATGGTTTACTCATTCTGTTAGGACAACCATTAATTTTGCCAATTATTCATTTACTGAAAGGACAATTAAAAAAACAACTTTTTGTAGGTGTATTTATTTTTATTATTTCTTTTTTTGTTACTAGTTTTGCTGAAAGTTTTACAATGTTTATCGTTGGTATGGTGATATTAACCTTTGCTGAAATGTTTGTTTGGCCAGCCGTTCCAACGATTGCCAATGCACTTTCTCCAAAAGGCAGAGAAGGGGTCTATCAAGGTATTGTCAATTCGGCTTCAACAGTTGGTAAAGCGTTCGGTCCTCTTATAGGCGGGATTTTAGTAGATGTTTATAATATGCAAGTCATGTTTTTGTTTATGATTGGCTTATTGGTCATTTCCTTAGGTTTTCTATCGATATTTGATCGTCGAATTGATAAAAAAGTACTTTATCATTAACTGATATCATCCTCTTGCATAAATGCTGTAAATTTCATATGATAGTAATAACTATAGAATGTCTTTTTAGTATATTAATCTTATGAACTATAGGGATATCAAAGACATGAATCATGGGTTTGTTTAACTTTTACAAATCAAGGAGTAGTAACTTCATTTGTATTTCCAAAGAGAGTCAGTGTTGGTGTGAACTGATGTAATACATGAAGTGAACTTGCCGTGTTTATAATATATTTTTATGACATCTCAATCCATTATGTAATGAAGCGCACAGTAGTGAACTAGGGTGGTACCGCGGTAAACATCGTCCCTATTAAAGCATCATGGATTTGAGATGTTTTTTGAATTAGGAGGAAAACTTGTGAATTATAACCATCAAGAGATTGAAAAAAAGTGGCAAAAGTATTGGCTCGAAAACAAAACATTCAAAACTGAAGACAATTTAGGACAAAAGAAATTTTATGCCTTAGATATGTTCCCTTATCCCTCTGGGGCGGGTTTACATGTGGGTCATCCTGAAGGCTACACGGCGACAGATATCATTTCGCGCTATAAACGTATGCAAGGATATAATGTTTTACATCCAATGGGTTGGGATGCATTTGGTTTACCAGCAGAACAATATGCTTTAGACACTGGTAATAGCCCGGCTGAATTTACAAAAAGAAATATTCAAACATTCAAACGTCAAATTCAAGAGCTCGGGTTTAGTTATGATTGGGATCGCGAGGTAAGTACAACTGATCCTGAGTATTATAAATGGACACAATGGATATTTATCCAATTATATAAAAAAGGTTTAGCCTACGTCGATGAGATACCTGTAAACTGGTGTGAGGCATTAGGAACAGTTTTATCAAATGAAGAAGTGGTAGATGGTGTATCAGAACGTGGAGGCCATCCAGTAGTGCGTCGTCCAATGAAACAATGGGTACTTAAAATCACAGAATATGCTGACCGATTATTAGAGGATTTAGAAACTTTAGATTGGCCTGAATCTATCAAAGATATGCAACGTAATTGGATAGGTCGTTCTGAAGGAGCAAAAGTCACTTTCAATGTAGAAACTATAAATGAAACAATCGAAGTATTTACAACACGTCCAGATACAATTTATGGTGCCACTTTCCTTGTATTAAGTCCTGAGCATAGTCTAGTTAATCAAATCACAACGCCCGAATTTAAAGATCAAGTTAAAAAATATCAGGATGCGGCAGCAAAAAAATCAGATTTAGAACGTACTGATTTGGCTAAAGAAAAAACAGGTGTGTTTACAGGAGCCTATGCCATTCATCCTTTATCGGGTGAACGCGTACCGGTTTGGATTGCGGACTATGTGCTTTCTACTTATGGTACAGGTGCAGTTATGGCAGTCCCTGGTCACGATGAACGTGATCATGAATTTGCAGAAACATTTAATTTACCTGTGCAATACGTCATTGAAGGAGAATTAACAAACGGTGTCTTCACTGGAGATGGGCCACACATTCATTCTGATGCATTAAATGGAATGAATAATTCAGAGGCTATCTCAAAAGCAATTGAAATTTTAGAAGCTAAAGGTCATGGTGAGAAGAAAGTGAACTACAAGTTGCGTGATTGGCTATTTAGTCGTCAACGTTACTGGGGTGAACCTATTCCAATTATTCATTGGGAAGATGGTTCCATCACAACTGTACCTGAAAATGAACTCCCATTATTGCTACCTAAAACTGATGAAATCAAACCGTCAGGCACAGGGGAATCACCTTTAGCTAATATTGATGAGTTTGTAAATGTGACAGACCCAGAAACGGGTATGAAAGGACGTCGTGAAACGAATACAATGCCGCAATGGGCGGGAAGTTGTTGGTACTACTTACGATATATCGATCCTAAAAATGATCAAATGTTAGCAGATCCTGAAAAATTAAAGCACTGGTTACCTGTTGACTTATACATTGGCGGGGTAGAACATGCGGTATTACACTTATTATATGCACGTTTTTGGCATAAAGTGCTTTATGATATTGGGGTTGTTCCGACGAAAGAACCTTTCCAAAAATTATTTAACCAAGGTATGATTCTTGGTGAGGGCCATGAAAAAATGAGTAAATCAAAAGGTAATGTCGTGAATCCTGATGATATTATAAATTCTCATGGCGCTGACACATTGCGCTTATATGAGATGTTTATGGGGCCACTTGATGCATCAATTGCTTGGAGTGAAAATGGCTTAGATGGTTCTAGACGTTTCCTTGATCGAATTTGGCGTTTACTCGTAACTGAAAATAATGAATTGAGTCCAAAAGTGGTTCGAGAAGAAACACCACAGCTTGAAAAGTCTTATCACCAAACCGTGAAAAAAGTCACAGAGGATTTTGAATCCTTGAACTTCAATACAGCCATTAGTCAGTTAATGGTATTTATTAACGATTGTTATAAAGCAGAAAAAATCAATCAATCGTATATCGAAGGATTTGTAAAAATGTTAGCACCGATTGCCCCTCATATCGGTGAAGAATTATGGTCAATTTTAGGCCATGAGGGCACAATTACTTACCAACCGTGGCCGAGTTATGATGCAGAATTACTTGAAGGTGACGTCGTTGAGATTGTCGTTCAGGTCAATGGGAAAGTACGTGCTAAATTAGAAATTCCTAAAAATGCATCAAAAGAAGAAATGGAACAATTCGCATTTGAAAATGAAAATGTTCAACAAGCGATTG